>CAXPKH010000228.1:0-3926 GCA_964217615.1 Luminiphilus sp. | reverse complement strand
AGAGCCCCGAAGGGCTCAATGGAAGTCAATATGAGGGGCCAGTTTTTATTAAATATATCAGATATTTAAGTGGTGCCCGGGGCCGGACTTGAACCGGCACGATCGCAATGATCGGGGGATTTTAAGTCCCCTGTGTCTACCAATTTCACCACCCGGGCAAATGGGAGGTTCTGAGGGGCGCGAAGCATAACACGCTGGCGCCTGCCTCCAACTCCCGCACTCGCAAATATCCCCACCTCAGTAGCGCTTTTGGGTACCATCGCCTTAGGTCCATTACTTAAGTAGGTGAACCTTGACAACTCCCCGTGGTGAATTCAGATCTCGACTCGGATTTCTGTTCGCAGCGGCAGGTTCTGCTGTCGGCCTAGGTAACATTTGGGGGTTCCCCACCCAGGCGGCGAGTAATGGTGGGGCCGCTTTCCTAATCACCTATCTGGCACTGGCATTTGTGCTCGCCTACCCGGCTTTGATGGCCGAGCTCCTGATTGGCAGACACACCCATCAAAACATGGTTACCGCCCTGTCCTCTCTCCCTAAAAGTCAGTTTTGGCAGCGAATGGGGGTAATGACCGGCATCGGCGGGTTGATCACGGCCAGTCTGATACTCAGCTTCTATGGGATCGTATCGGGTTGGATGCTCGGGTTCTCAGCCGCCTACCCACTTGATGCAGCCGGCTTGTCTGCGCCGTCAGAGTGGCTATCCAGTTTTGGCAGTGGTCGAAATGTTTTACTCATGTTGCTGTTCATGGCGATGACCATGGGCGTGGTTCTGGGTGGCGTGGAGGAAGGCATAGAGAGGTGGTCGCGTCGTCTGATGCCGCTACTCATTATCACCTTGATAAGCCTGGCCCTTTATGTACTAACGCTGGAAGGTGCTCTGACCGGACTTCGGGTCTATTTGCTACCGGATTTCAGCAAAATTCTCTCGGGAGAGTTATTGCTCGATGCGATGGGTAGCGCTTTTTTCTCCCTATCTCTCGGCGTGGGTACCATGCTGATTTATGGCTCCTATCTGAGTGAGGAGGAGCACGTGCCCAGCATTGGCGCGCAAGTGGCACTCCTTGATGTGGGCATCGCCGTGCTTGCCGGCTTCCTGATCTTGCCGACCATGTATGTCGCCGAAGCGCGAGGTGTTGCTATTTTTAATGAAAGCGGGGGTTTACTGTCCGAAGACACATTAATTTTTAGTGTCTTACCCGCGTTATTTGAGACGATGGGTAATTCCGGCATCCTGCTCGCCACGGCGTTCTTTGTGCTCATGAGTATTGCCGCGCTGACGTCATCGATTTCCATGTTGGAGGTCCCGGTGGCCTATCTCATTGAACGCCGACGCTTGACGCGCCGCGCCGCCACCCTTCTTGCGGGCGGTACCATAGCCGCTTTTAGCAGCGTCATCGTGTTCAACTTTGATGCGTTATTTGGAACCGTTATCACGCTCTCTACCCGATACAGTCAGCCGCTACTGGGACTACTGGTTTGCATATACGCAGGCTGGCTGTGGCAGCGAGATGCCGTGCTAGCGGAACTTAAAAAAACGGATGCGTTCGCAGAAAATCGGCTCTTCTGGCGGCTGTGGCCGGTCTATGTGAAATGGTTTTGCCCCGTTATTATCGGGATCATCCTCGCCCAATCGGTACTCTGAAGACCCATGTTGCGCTTCCTTCTCGTTTTCATCGGCACATTGGTGGGCCTGTTCTCCATTGAAATGCTGAATCCGGTTCAACAAGCTGTGATACAGCCTTTCACGGGACTGCTCGCTTCCGTCAGCACAGCCATCATCCTCCCGTTCGACCAAGACGTCATCGCAACCGGGCGCATTCTCCGCGACGCCGCCACGGGTTTTGCCGTGTCAATCGAAGCGGGCTGTAACGGAGTAGAGGCGGCGATCGTCTTAGTCGCGGGGATCATGGCCTTTCCGGCAACACTCAAACAGAAATGTGTTGCGATTTTGGCAGGATTTTTTTTCGTTCAGGCCCTGAATATTGTTCGCATCATCTCGCTTTTTTATCTCGGTCAGTGGAACTACACCGTATTCGAGTGGTTCCATCTCTATCTATGGCCAGTGCTCATTATGCTCGACGTGCTGGTGGTGTTTGCCATCTACCTGCATTGGCTCGGTAAAAGTGCCCCTCCCCTGGAGAGCGCCGAGTGTTGATGCGGCGGCAAATCGTTCTAACGCTCGCCTTAATGCCAATTACGTTCGGGATCTGGTACGCCGCCGGCACGCTCTTCGCAGCACCCGCGGTCTGGTTGTGTGACTTTTTTCTCGGGTTTGTGTATCCCACCCTGATTGATAAAGCTCAGCTACAGGGGGCCGAATTGCAGCTCGTCACACAACTGGGAGAATCAGGGGGTCAGATCCAGTCGGCCACAGCAGCGGGCAATCAAATCGCGCTGGAAATTAATACGCGGCTAGTGTCCTACTCAATTGCGTTTTACGGCGCATTATTGCTGGCCTCAAACGTGCAGGACACCCTGTATAAATTTTCGATCGGCCTATTTTGGCTATGGCTTATTATGGCGATCGGGCTCGCGTCAATCGCGGGAAAAGATCTACTGTTGCTCGCAGGCGAGCTGTTCCTAAATACGCCTCGCGTCCCGCCCGCAGATGTTGTGGCCCTCACCTACCAATTTAATGTGCTCTTGATGCCCACTTTAGCGCCCGTGTTTCTCTGGTTCTGGCAACTCAGGGGATCGCCTCTCTGGGAGCAACTCGCCGCGGACATCAACCGCGCATCTGGCTCCTCTCAGGCATAACGCCTGTTTTTAACGTTCTTCCCTCTAAGGCAGACTGCAACGCCTTTTCCATTAAATGACGCGCCTGGCAGGTGTAGGCATAGATACTCGAGTGGATCGCGGCGTCTTTCCAATTATCAACCGAGCAGGCACTGGAATAGCGCTCAAAGTCGTTCAGTGAGCGGATGAGTTCCGAGAGGTGCCGCGGACATTCGCAATCAATCACAATTTTTTCCTGAGCGGCGGCACGCAGTGCCTCATCAGAAAAAATTCGAGGTTTGGCGGGAATCAGCTCTGAGAGATTTGCAACACCCTGAGCGGTTTCACGCTCGATCCGCGTGCGTCCTATTTCGAATGCGAGGCGTGAGGGTTCAACGGGATAGGGTAAAGCCGAGTGTCCGGCCCGCTCCAACTCTGCCAGCCACTGCTCATTCGCAAACTGATACAGAACAATTGCGCGCAAGGCGCCTAAGCGTTCCACCAAAACCTCAACGCCCCTGATCTGCTGTAGTGTGAGTGATGCGCAGTGCACCACCAACAAATCAGCCTCATCGGCTAAAGTCAGTTCCTTCACCGCATGCTCAACAGGGCTTCTTGCCAGCAGTGCGGATACGCCCGATATACAGCCCTGATGCTCATCTAGCCATTCACACAATTCGCTGCCAACGAAAACCACTTTAGATTTTTTAGGGGGGATCGCCCGTAAGCCGTTTCCCCCACTCTGCCGCTCCAACATGACTTCGAGGGTTTTGCGGTCCGAAGAAGCTATCTCGCCAATGCGCACCCCCTCTTGCACTAGGGCCGCCACCAGTTGCAAGTGGTCCAGATCCGATTGCGTATATTGCCGGCGGCCAGTGGCGGACTTGTAGCTCGCCCCCAGCCCGTAACGGCGTTCCCAGACCCGCAGCGTGTCAGATTTCAGGCCGGTTAGCCTCGCTATGGTGCCAATGCCGAATAGGGGCCTGGGTTCGAGTAAGCGAGCTTGGGTGGCGGGCGCGTTCATGGGAGGCATCCTGTTCGGTATTTGTCTAGGTTTACGGGGAGAATTCCCATTCGGTTCAGCCCTTCCTCATGCTGTCTAGGTTTTGTCCATGTAAAACCTGAACAAAACTGCGATTTGGGCAAACCTCATCGCGAATCCGTGGCGTATACCCACACGACGAGTCTTTTTGGGGGAAGACGACATGCAG
>CAXPKH010000227.1:0-3710 GCA_964217615.1 Luminiphilus sp. | reverse complement strand
CACAGCCCCCCCGCTTTGTCGCACCATCGGAGCAACTGAAAGCCGGGTTTATGGATCTGCTGTCGGTCGGCAAGGGTATGGTATTTCTTCATCACGCTGTTGCCAGTTGGCCACTCTGGCCCGAGTACGGAGAAGTCATCGGCGGGCGCTTTTTCTATATGCCGACAGAATGCCGCGGCAAGTTGGTGCTGGATTCCGGCTATCGCCACGACGTCGACCACACCGTCACCGTCCTGGATCACCAACACCCCATCACCGCAGGCTTAGACACCACTTTTCCTCTCAACGACGAACTTTACTTATATGAAGTATTTGATGAGGACGTGACACCGCTTCTAAGCAGTGACTACGCTTTTGACAGTGAACACTTTTACTCAGCGCGTCATGCGGTAACGGGCAATATGTTCTGCAACGAAAACTGGCCCCACCCCGAAGGATCCCCCCTCATTGGTTGGACCAAAACGCACCAAAATAGCCGCATTGCATACCTACAACCCGGGGATGGGCCCGCTACCTATGCCTCTGAACGCTATCGACGCTTGCTAGAAAACGCCATTCGTTGGGCGGCAGAAAAGCCGGACTAGCAACCGCGCCGGCAGCATCAGCAACTGGTGGTCACTCGCTCGATACATTGGCGTCGCCCCAGTCTGGGTCTCCTCCGCTCAGCCATCCATGAAAAACAAAAACTTACGGCTCTGGCTGATTGTGCTTCCTCCTAAAGGGCAACCGGCAAAGGCTTGTTAACGGGTTGCGTGATGGCCTCTGGCGCAACCGAGAATCCGATAATGGCGCTGTATCCGGGTGACTGCTCGCGATGGACTACACCGGCTGTCGCCACTATCTTCGCGCCGCGCTGGCAGGTCACCGACTGGCCATCCTCGAGCGACAGCGTGATCTCGCCGCCAGTCACGTAGACCACCGAATCAAAGTCATGCCAGTGTAAATCGTTCTCCTCGGCTGGAAAGTCAAAGGCCATGGCGTGATAGCCCATCGCTTCTATTTCAGCGTAAGCCTGAGCCTCATCCTCAAAACTCAACACTTCATTCATGGTGACGTCTCCATAACTTAGAAAGCCTCACTGTATCGATATCTCACGGTGTTGCACAGCGTCCGACCACTCCGAGCACAACTCGCGCGTTCAGACAGCTCAGATCAGCCTCGCTATCGGCCCAACGTAATCACCTCGACAATCAGTTGCTCTAGCTCTTCCATGCTCGCCGATCGCGGGTTGGTTCCCGCGGCTGCATCTAAAACCGCTTTTTCCGCAATCACTGCCGCAAACTCCGCGGGCACACCAATTTCAGACAGCGAACGGGGAATCGCCAGCGTATCGAGTAAATCGCACACGCAGGCATAGAAAGTCTGGAAATCGTCGCCATCAGCACCCAAAGCGCGCGCCAGTGCAGGCACTTTATCGGCGATATGGGTGGCGTTGAATCGGAGCACCGCGGGTAATGCGATCGCATTTGTCAGACCGTGGTGGGTGTCAAATTCGGCACCCACCATATGACTGATCGCATGCACCAAACCCAATCCCTTGAGGAAAGACACGCCCGCCAAGCAGGCGCCAATCTGCATCCCACCCCGCGCAGTCAAATTACCCGGCTCGTTTACTGCAAGGGGCAGATAGCGGGCAATCAGTTCGAGCGCCTCGAGCGCGATACCATCGCACATGGGGTGGAAATCCGGCACGCAGTAGGCCTCAAGGGCATGCACCATGGCATCGATGCCGGTCCAAGCAGTAAGGGATGAAGGCAGACCCACCGTCATTTCAGGATCCAGCAACGCCAGCGCGGGCTTGAGCCCCGGATGCCACACACAAAGCTTCAGTCCCCGCTCAGTGTGCGTCACCATGGCCGTGCTCTCGGTCTCCGCGCCCGTTCCCGCAGTCGTCGGGATGCAGATCAACGGCGGAAAACAATGGTCAACTGGCAGTTCCGGTACATCGCAATCGAAGTCGAATTGCCATAGATCGTAGTCGTGGTGAGCGGTCAATGCTGTTGCCTTGCCGGCATCCATGCCGCTCCCACCGCCAATGGCGATCACACTGTCATGCCCGCCCTCGAGGTAACAACTCCGCGCCAGCTTGATGTCGATATCGCGCGGGTTGGGGGGGATGTCAGAAAAAATCTCGCTGGCCACGCCGGCATCCGCAAGACTTTTCCGTAGCGCGCCTATAAAGGGCAACGCTGCGCATCCTTGGTCGGTCACAATCAGCGGATTGCTCAATGCCATTCGGGCGGCGCGCTCGCCCACCTCCTGCAACCGCCCCGGCCCATAGGCGATCGGTACCGGGAACGACCAATCAAATGATCTATTTAAATTTTTTTTCATTTATTTCAGTAATTTATAAAATACTTATCAAGTAAAAAATGGGCTCTTTACCGCCCCAACAGCGCGTGGAAGATTGTGCGCCCTACCCCAAAAACTTCCGGGTGCATCCGCACGCCCATTTGCTTATATTCTCGTCGATGACCGCGCGGCACAACCCAGTGTCAGGTTGGCCAGATGACCCGCCATGCAGACGCTACGACCTTAACGCAGATCACTCATACACCACTGCATCCCAACAATAAGATCCGCCGAACCTTGAGAGAATTAACGCATGAAAACACCCGCGCTTTCGTTGTCACGCCGGCTTCGCAAATCCCCTTTTGAGGCCCGATCTCTAGCCAGCGCAACGGCCGCCTCGGTCTACAATCATGTCGCCCTACCCACCGCCTATGCATCGCTAGAAGATGACTATTGGCATCTTCGGGAGCACGTTCAGATTTGGGACGTAGCCTGTCAGGTACAGGTGCAAATCAAAGGCAGGGATGCGCTGAAGTTAGTGGAATACCTTACCCCGCGGGATCTATCGCGCATCGTTCCCGGCCAGTGCATGTATGCGCCGCTGATTGATGAACACGCAGGCATCGTTAACGACCCCATTATTCTTTGCCTCGCAGCCGACCACTACTGGCTATCAATCTCGGATTCCGACGTATTGCTTTGGGTCAAGGGCTTGGCAATGGGCGGAGGATTCGACGTAGCGGTCACCGATCCCGATGTTTTTCCGTTAGCGATCCAGGGGCCCAAAGCTGAGGTGTTGCTGGAGAGATTGATCGACGAACCGGTGGCCAGTATTCGGCCGTTTCGCTTTATCCACGCCCAAATTGCCGGCACCCCACTGGTGGTCGCGCGCACGGGATGGAGCGGCCAAGGCGGTTTTGAAATGTATCTCGATAGGCCCTCTGAAGGCATAAACCTATGGGATGCTGTTGTGGCTAAGGGTCGCGAATTGAACTTGCGCCCGGGCTGCCCGAATCTGATCGATCGGATTGAGACCGGACTGCTCTCCTACGGCAACGATATGACACTGGAAAATAATCCGATCGAATCGGGCCTCGACCGATTTTTTAAACTGGGTAAAACCGCCGATTACCTCGGCCGGGCAGCGCTGGAGAAAATTGCTCTGGCCGGGCCCAAAATGCAGATGGTTCGTCTGGCGGTACCCGGTGACGCTATCGCCAATCCCCGCGAAACCTATGCGATGCGCGTGAGTGATGCACAAGACTCAGGCTATGTGACCAGTATCACCTATTCCCCTCGCCTCAAATGTAACGTGGGCTTAGGTTATGCCCCTGCCAGCCAGAGCGCAGCGGGCACGCCCGTTACGATTGCAACTTCAGCAGGGCTCACTCAAGGAAAAATCGCCACTCACGAATGGC
>CAXPKH010000226.1:0-3061 GCA_964217615.1 Luminiphilus sp. | reverse complement strand
CGGTCTGCATGCAAATGGCCTGTGCCTGCGCCTCGCACTCAATCGCTTGGTCCACCGACATGTTCCACTGCTGGTGGAGTTGCGTCTTTGTGATGCCATTGGCAAAGGTAGGGCCCGCGGCGATGCGTGTGGCGGCTGCCAATGCATCCTCAAGCGGCGCGGCGCTCAGGCCATTGAAAAATCCCCAGCGTTCGCCCTGTTCGCCGCTCATTGAGCGGCCAAAGAAGAGCAGTTCGCTCGCGCGCCCCTGGCCGATAATGCGCGGCAGTATGGAACAGGCGCCCATATCACACCCCGCGAGGCCAACACGGTTAAAAAGGAAAGCCACCTTTGCGCTCTCACTGGCGTAGCGAAGGTCACTGGCCATCGCAATGATGGCGCCTGCCCCGGCACAAACGCCTTCGACGGCGCTGATTACCGGTTGTCGGCAGGCTCGTATCGCTTTCACGAGGTCGCCTGTCATGCGCGTAAAGGCCATGAGCTCTTTCATATTCATCTGGGTCAGTGGGCCAATGATTTCATGCACGTCGCCCCCAGAGCAGAAGTTGCCGCCCGCTCCAGTGATAACCACAACGTCGACGTCAGAGGCGTAAACCAGATTGCGGAACAAGTCTCGGAGTTCCGCATAGGAGTCGAAGGTCAGAGGGTTTTTTCGCTCGGGTCGATTGAGCGTGATGGTCGCTACGCGGTTTTCACACTCCCATAAGAAGTGTTGTGCGTTGTAGTGGGCGAGTGCTGTTGTCTGCATGTTTATATTCCCTGTTTCAGGCGGTGCCGCCGCCGTCAATCGCAACCGCCTGCCCGGTGACGCTGGCCGCGCCGTCACTGCAGAGCCAGCTGACTGCGCTTGCGACCTCTGACGCTTCGATAAGGCGCCCCTGTGGGTTGCTCTGGGTAAAGTGCTGCATGGCGTCCTCTTCAGTCCGACCCGTCTTGCTCACGATCTCCGAAACGGCTGCTCGTACGATATCAGTATCAACATATCCCGGGCAGATTGCGTTAACGGTGACGCCTTGCGTCGCCACCTCCAGTGCCACCGCCCGTGTCATGCCCAGAACGGCGTGTTTGGAAGCGCAGTAGCCGCTGACGTAGGGAAATCCGCGAAGTGAGGCGACGCTGGCGATATTAATGATGCGGCCCCAGCCGGCACCCAGCATATCCTCTAGCGCGATCTGAGAGCAGTGAAACACGCCATTGACGTTAACATCTATAGTCCGCTGCCAGTCTGCGAAATCGACGCGATGGAAGGGTGCGGTCGGTGCCATGCCCGCGGAATTAACCAGTATATCAACGCCGCCGAAACGCGCTCTGGCAGCGGTGAAAGCGGCCACCATCCCGGCCCTGTCGACCACATCGCCCGTCACTGCCTGGCTTCCATCACCCAATGCCGCCGAAAGTGCTTCCAGCGGTTCGATGCGTCGTCCCACCAGCGTGACTCGGTATCCCTCAGCGTGCAGTTGGCGGCTGATGGCTTCGCCGATGCCCGTGCCCGCGCCGGTGATCAATGCATGTCGACTCATGAGGCCGCCTCACGCTCCCGTTCCGCCAGAGTATAGGCTTGGCGGTAGCCCAGAAAATACTGATGTTGCTCTACCGCACCGGGACCTTGGTAGCCCAGCTCCGCTGCGGCGTGGAGGGTCCAATTGGGGTCGGCAAGATGCGGGCGTGCCAGACAAACCAGATCCGCTCGCCCTGCTGCGATAATGCTATTCACATGATCGGTCTCGTAGATGTTGCCCACAGCAATAGTCGGCAGGCCGCCATCATTGCGGATAATGTCCGACAGTGGCGTCTGAAACATGCGTCCCGGCTGAGGTTGAGCGGAGTGACTGGTTTGCCCGGTGGAGACGTTAATAATGTCGGCGCCCGCGTCGAAGAATGCTTGTGCGATCAAGAGTGCCTCTTTCTCAGTAACGCCAGCGTCACCCAGCCAATCATGGGCAGAAATTCGCACTGACATGGGTTTTTCCTGAGGCCAGGCGGCTCGCATGGCCTGACACACCGCTAGTGGGTAGCGGAGACGATTTTCGAGAGAGCCGCCGTACTCATCCTCGCGGTGATTCAGCACTGGCGTGATACAAGAGGAGAGCAGGTAGCCGTGGGCTGCGTGCATCTCGATCATGTCGAATCCCGCTGCGTCGGCACGGTGCACGGCTGCGACGTGCTGCTCCAGCACAGTCTCCATATCCGTATGCGTCATTGCGTGGGGCAGGGGACTGTAGGTGTCGAATGGCACTGCGCTGGCCGAGAGCAGGGGCCACCGCTCCTCTTCAGGGAGCGGCTCGTCTAGAATTTTAGGGTCCCACTTCCAAGGCTCCAGAGTAGATCCCTTGGGGCCCGCATGACCAATCTGAATCGCCATTTTGGCCTGTGTGTGCTGATGAACAAAATCCGTAATGCGGCGCCAGGCATCGGTGTGCGCATCACTCCAAATCCCGGTGCAGCCGGGCGTAATGCGTCCCTCCGCACTCACATTGGTCATTTCCGTGTACACCAGTGCGGCCCCTCCCTTCGCCAGGCCGCCGTAGTGAACGAGGTGCCAATCATCTGGTAGCCCGTCGGTGGCGCTGTACATGCACATGGGTGAGACGCAAACCCGATTCTGCAAGGTCATCCCGCGTAGGGAGAAAGGTAAAAACATGGGTGGCACGGGGTCATTCGCTGCGGGGCCCAGATAGCGCTGCGCGAGGTGCGTCTCCATCGAATCCAGCCAGGTTTTATCCCTGAGGCGCAGGTTTTCGTGACTGACGCGCTGGCTGCGGGTCAGCATCGAGTAGTTGAACTGTTTTAAGTCAAATGCATCGATGTATCGCGGCACATTCTCGAACCAAATCATGGCGTTACGCGCACTATTTTGAAGCCGCAGCACATCAATTTTGCGTTCTTCCTGATAGTGCTTGAGCGCGTCCGCGATAGGCGCCCCACTGTCGAGGTGGTGAGCTAGGGAAATAGCATCTTCCAGACCCAATTTTGTCCCTGAGCCGATCGAGAAATGTGCGGTGTGCGCCGCGTCGCCGATCAGCACAATGCGATCGTCTTTGATCCAGTTGTCGCAATACAC
>CAXPKH010000225.1:0-17250 GCA_964217615.1 Luminiphilus sp. | reverse complement strand
CCCTGATGCTGATTCGCTAATCCTGCGGCCAGAATTTCGCCGAGGGGCGAGGCCTCTCGCAACGCTTTTAATTGCTGGGCGCTCAGGGCTTTGCGGCGCACCTGTTGCCATACCAAGGCCAGCAGATGTTTTGGCGCAATCTTTTCGCTGTTCAGTGCAAAATGTCGCTCGATACAGATTCCGAGGGCGATCACCGAGCATGCCACAATCAGCGGCATGACCCAGCCGCCCGCTGCTAGCAGTTGGTACACAGAACTTCCTCCCTTCGACAAACAGAGTATACCGAGGCCCTCAGGTCATCCCCACCGGAGCTTTTGGCAGGTATTTACGGCAATTTGAGCCAGTAGGGAGAGCCATCATGTCGCTGGCGGCTGACGCGCGGGCGCCCCTTCTCTGTAAAGCGAATCTGAATAGCGCCAACTTCGGCGGTATTGAGCGCGTGCAGGCCGCGCCTTTGGCCCAACCTCTGTAGCACCGCCGCATGTGGGTGACCAAAACGGTTCTCGCGACCGGCACTGATCAGCGCCCAAGCTGGATCCACCCATTTCAACAAAGCGTGGCTAGTGGAGGTACGACTTCCATGATGCGCCAATAACAGCACCTCGGAAGCCAGCGTCTTGCGCCAATACCGAACCATCTCTCGCTCCTGAGTAGTTGAAATATCACCGAGCGCCAATAAGCGGTATCCGTTAAACGACATAAGGAAACCGCAGGATTGGTCATTGGTCTGCACCTCGCCTTGGCCAGAGCCATTCACAATCAGGATTTCGAGTGCGTGCCAACGCCAGCGCTCGCCATTTCGGCAAGGCTCGCCAGCAAAGCCCAGATGTCGATGAATGGGCATCTGATCACGCAGAAATGACAAACCCCCGCTGTGGTCTCTATCGGCATGACTGACCATCAACACGTCGATGACCTCGATTCCCCGGGAGCGCAAATACGGCGCGAGGGTTTTCTCTGCCTGACTGAAACCATCGGGATAACCATCGCCCGTGTCGTAAACGAGGGTCTTACCACCGCTCTCGATAACGACCGCCAGACCCTGCCCAACGTCCAAAACAGTCACCAACGGCTCACTGGCCGGCGGCGGTGAGCGCAGCGCAACCGTTATCGTCAAAAGATAGGCCAGCACCGCCGCGCGCCTGTGGTGACTCCAACAGAACACACTGACTAATACCAAGACAAAACCGATCAGCGAGAGAGGGTGACTTATCACGTCGCAGGCGCCACATGACAGTAGCCAAGCGCTGGCGATTGGCATTAAAAGGTCCCAGGTTTGGGCGCTCAGTGTCAGAAAAAATTGCGAAAGCGTTGGCCAAGGCCCACTCAACAATGCGCCCGCAAAGCCCGCAGGCACCATGATGATTGTCACCGCGGGAAGCATGACAATATTTGCAACAACGCCGAGCCAACTGGCTTCCCCAAACCAAAACAGCGTCATAGGCGCCATCAGCAAAACCACCTTGAACTGAAGTCGCACTAGGGTCCATGGGAATTTACTGTCGGACGAGTCCGTCACGAGTATCCACGTAGCCCCAGCACTCAGCCAAAAACTGGCACCCAGCGCTATTTTTGGTTCCCACAGCAACATGCCGGTCATCGCCAGTAGCAGAGCGTGGCGCGTCTCGCTCGACCAACCCCAAAGTTGGGGCACCTTTGCCGCAGCCAACATCAGGTACGCTCTCTGTGCCGGCAAAGGCGCACCGATCAGCAAAACATAGAGCCCCGCTATCACCAGCGTAGCCAGCGTTGTCAGCTGATCCGAACCCCGATCCCGCGGTATCCGCCCAAGCCGCCGTGGCAGTGCCAACAGTTGTGCGGTCAACCCCGCCAGCAGCGCGATGTGCAGGCCGCTAATGACGACCAGATGAACAATACCGAGTCGCCTCAGATCAGCCCATAACGACGAGGTAATACCGCGAGTATCGCCCAGCAGCAGCGCCCGCAGCACGACCCAACCCTGCGCCTCCTGACGCGACCATGCATCGAGTAGTGTCCGCCGAAACTCCCCCAGCGATCCTCCTTGATGAGTCTGGACCAACGGGCCAATTACGATAGCCGCGACATCGATTCCCCGGCTTGCCCATCGACCTTGATCGGGAAGCACTCCGGGGTTCCATTGACTGCTCAGTGGCTTGAGTTTGATCTCACCCGACACCCGCGCGCCATATTGCAGCGCCTGATTGAGATCCTCGGCATCGAGGTGCTGGCTTAGCAAAATGCGTCGCGGGCCCTCGCATCGATTATCCGAGATAGCCGATACCCGTAGCGCTGCGGTAACACGCCAACCACCCCACTCCGCGGGGGTCGTTCGCGGCAACGCGTCGATGCGCCCTATGATCCGCACTGGCTCCCCGAGGCATGCCGCAGGCAGGCGAGTATCCAGCCACATCACGCCGCTCACAGAGGCCAGAACAAGCCCGAGCGACGCGCAGGCGACCACCCTCTGGCGCCAATAACAGCCAACCGGTAAAACACCGAGGGCCGGCAATCCCCAATGCGGGTCCGGCAGCCCCAGACTGACAATAACGCCCGCCATCATGGCGAAGAGGTCTCGATTTCTCAGAGGGGGCAAGGAGCACTCGGGGAGTCGAAGTTGTTGGGGCGAAACACACGGAGTGACTCGTCATGAACAGCGACTAGTGAACCGACACTCCGCTAACTACCTAACATCACTGGTCAAATTAGAGCGACAAAGGATTATGATAGGCCTCCTGAATTCCAAGCCCATCGCAGAACGCGCAAATGCTCAAAAAACGCCTCAGCCAATGGATCCCAACGCCGGGCAAGCTGCGAAAGCACCGCACATTAAAAATTTTCGGCAGTTGGGTCGAGGAAACGCGCCTATGGCAGCTGAGTCGGCAGAGCGCGGCGAAAGCATTTGCGATCGGCCTTTACTGCGCGATGCTCCCTATCCCCGGGCAGATGTTTATCGCCGTGGCGATGGCGATTATTTTCACTGCAAACTTACCGTTGAGCTTTGCCCTGATTTTCATCACCAACCCCCTCACGATGCCCGCCATTTTTTACGGCGCCTATAAGGTGGGAGCGTGGCTCATGGGCACACACCCACTGGAAGTCAAATTTGAAGCTTCCTGGACCTGGTTCACGCAAAGCCTGGACGAGATATGGATACCTCTGGTTATTGGTTCTCAAGCACTGGGCATTTTGTTTGCGATACTGGGCTATTTATTGATCGACGCTCTCTGGCGGGGAGCGATCCGCAGGCAATGGCGTGCCCGACAAAAGCGACGCCGTCAGTGACTGAGGGTGTCCGCCAGAGGCAGGTTTGCGGCACGAACCGCGGGCACTGAGGCGGCCAACACCGACAAGCCAAGCGCGATGGCGCAGGTAGCAAGAAAATCCTGCCACCGCAGATCAACCGGTATGAAAGACAAGGGATAAACGTCGGTCTGCAACAGCGGAATATCCAATAAACGCTCCAAGAGCAACGCAGCGTCGGGGGTATTCACAGCAAGCACGCCACCTAGAACAGCACCAATAATGGTCCCCACCAAGCCGATCACGGCACCCTGCAAGAAAAATATTGCGACGATATCGCGCCTTAAGGCGCCCATGGTCACCAGCATCGCGACCATTTTTCTTCGGTCCGTAACCACCAACATCAGAGAAGAAACCACGTTAAAAGCGGCAACAAAAATCACTGAAAATAAGATCAGGCCAATCAGATCGCGCGACAATTGGATTGCGGAGTACAGGTTGCCATGCGTTGAGCGCCAATCACTGACCCGAAAGCTCGATGGCGCCATTTGCATGACTTCCCAACGCCACTCGGTGGCGCTAAATACATCGTTCAACTCAACCGCGAGGCTCTCCACCCCACCTGAAAAGATCTCAGCGGGGGGTAACGCGCGCTGATCTATCATCGCGAGACTCTCATCGAGTTCAGTGCCTGAATCGAGAATACTTCGAAGAAACACACTGATCGAAAGGTAGTCACTGCCCTCGTGCGCGGGAATAATCAATGTCACCACGTCACCTACCTCAAGCCCGAGACGGGTGGCAAGCGACTTGCCCAATATCAGATCCTCCTCGGCCATCTCTGCTAACGGTGGCTCCAACAAGGACGCGTAGTGCACCAGAGTGTCATCACCCATTGCCATAAGCGCGGTGGCGAACACCTCGCGTCCTCGCATCAACAGGGCATCAAGCGCCCTGAAGCCTCTGACGCTCTCGACCCCGGGCTGCTCTGATAACACGCGCGTTAATTCAGGCCATGCTTCGGCACCCGTGGGCCCAGTGACAAGCACATGGGGTACTAGAGAGAGAATCCGCTCGCGCATTTCGCGGTCAAAGCCGTTCATTACCGACTGCACTGTCAGCAACAACGCAATGGCCAACGCCAGGCCGATAATGGACACTTTAGACAGGAAAGCAGACAGCCCTCGCCCTGGATCAAGCGCTTGCCGCAGTGCGATCATCCAGCGTAATCGCCAGAGCATTACTGATCCTCGAGGCGGCCCGCAACCAGCGTGAACTGCCGATCCATGCGACGGGCGATTGCGGGGTCATGGGTGACTACAACAAAGGCGGTTTCATAGACGCGGAAGGTCTGCATCGCCTCCAACACCTGCTCCGCCGTAGCAGGATCCAGGTTTCCCGTGGGTTCATCCATTAACACACAAGCCGGTTCATTCACGAGTGCCCGCGCGATAGCGACCCGCTGACGCTCTCCCCCCGACAGTGTTGCGGGACGATGACTGCCGCGATCAGATAAGCCCAGTTGATCCAACAGATGCCGGGCTTTTTCTTCGGCTTTGACGCGGGAGAGACCCCCAATCCGGGCCGGCATTGCGACGTTTTCCAGCGCGGAAAATTCGGGCAACAGATGGTGCATCTGAAACACAAAGCCCAAATGCTGATTTCGCCACACACTGCGCTCGCGCTCACTCATAGTAGCCAGCAAGCGACCAGACACACTCACGGTTCCTGCGCTCGGAATGTCCAACCCACCCAACAGATTCAAAAGCGTCGACTTGCCCGACCCGGAGGCACCGACGATCGCCAACCAGTCGTTCGCTTCAACCGTTAAATTCAGCCCCGACAGCACTTCAATCGTCTGTCGACCATCGCTGTAGCGCTTGGCCACATCGTGGGCTGAAAGCACGGGTGTGTCAGCCATAATTGAGCGCCTCCGCTGCCGGAATGCGGGCCGCACGCCACGCGGGGTATACACTTGCCAACATACTGAGCACAAACGCCGTCACGATCACGGCCACCACATCACTCCACATCAGTAGAGACGGTAGGCCAGCAATGTAGTAAACCGCCGGGTCAAACAAGACCCATCCCAACGTTTGCTCAAGCCACATCGACAGATCTGCAACCGATACCGCTAACCAGATTCCCAGCGTGGCGCCGGATACGATACCCAACAGCGCCAGCATCACACCATGCCCCAAGAATACCGCCAGCAAACGCCCCGACGATAATCCGAGCACCTGTAAAATGGCGATGTCGGACCGCTTTTCCGTAACGGACATGGTCAGCATGGAAATTAAATTAAAAGCCGCCACAAGAATCACCGAGGCCAGCAGCACGCCCACTGTCGCCTTTTCCATTCTCACCGCAGCAAAAAGGGAGCCTTGTGAGCTCCGCCAATCGGTGACAAGGGCGTCTTGCGGACTCACCGATGTGACAAATGCTTTGGCCGCCGTCATCTCTTCTCTGTCACGCACCCTCGCCTGAATTCCCCGTTGCCCGGCGGCGGCAAATAATCGCTCAGCGGTTTCGAACGAGACAAAACCTTCAAATGCATCGGGCTGCGCACCGACCTCAAAGATTCCCACCACGCGCAGTTTTCGCGAAGCGGGAAAAACCCCCAAGGGGGTCATGGTCAACCTCGGTAACACCACCTCTACCTGATCATCAAGACTCACGCCCAAAAGGCGCGCCAAGTCAGCACCTAAAATGACGGTGAATGGGGCCTGATACAGGGCATCAAGACGGCCGGCTATCAGGTGCCCGGCAAGGGGCGTCACTGCCGAAAGGCCCGATTCTGGAGCGCCGGTCAGTTTGATACCACGATTGCGTGCACCGCGACGCACGAGAACTGTGCCGCGTTGCAGGGTAGTGGCCGCGACCACATCGGGATGCGCCGCCACTCGCTCAGACAGCGCCAGTAACGAGGCTGAAGATACCGCACCCGTCTCGACCACGAGATCCGGTGCAACCGACAGCAATCGCTGGCGCAATTCAGCCGCAAAACCGTTCATGACCGACAGCACGACAATTAATACCGCGACGCCCAGCATCATGCCCAACAGTGACGCCAATGCCACAAAGCGCGTGAAGCGGCGCTGACTGCCCCCGAGTGTAAAGCGAAGTATGAGTGCCCAGAGAAGGTGCAAGGGTTCTACCGCGAAAATTGCCGGCGCTTACCTCGGAGAGACAGCCGCTCCATCAGCGGTCTGGCGCCTGAGGGTCATATTCCCTAACCGCTATGGGACTAGAAACCGCCTCGCAACGCTGCGGGTTACCACCGCAAATTTCGCATTCTTGATCGATTCCTACTGCACCCAGCCCACCGCAGGAGCCCGTTATCGGCGGCCGACCAAAAATCACGCCCACAGACATTGCGGCGACAATCATCACAAACACAATTAGAGCTATCAAAAATGTCATCACTTCCCTCGCACGCGATCAAACGCTCATTGGCCGCTATTGAGCATCAGTTCCTGCATGGCGCGACTGGCCGTCACCCGGGACTGCTCGCCTGATTGGGTAATTAGGTACACCGCCAAATCCCGCTCTTCCGCGACAGCCATTGCTTCTGTGGATCCCATGACCGTTAGCGCGGTCGCCCACGCGTCCGCCATCATCGCAGAGCCATGCACAACTGTCACGGACACGACATCGTGCTGGACAGGATACCCGCTCCGAGGATCGATCAGGTGGGAATAACGCGCTCCCTCATGCTCGAAAAAGTTCCGATAGTCCCCTGAGGTAGCGACTCCCGTATCAACCAGCGCAAGCGCTGCCTGAAAGCCGCCGCGCACCCCGGGCTCCGGGCGCTCAATCGCAATCCGCCAGGCATCACCTCTGGGACTTCGGCCACGAACCCTTACTTCTCCTCCAATCTCCACCATATAGCGCGCAACGCCCAATTCGTCCAAGGCATCCGCCGCAAGATCAACAGCATAACCCTTTGCCAGTGAGGAAAAATCCAACGCGACCCCGGGGACCAATTTACTCAAGCGTCTGACCTCGGGCTGCCACTGCAGATGACGAGCGCCTACTTGCTCCAACACTGCCGAGATGGCTTCTTCGTCCGGAAAAGCAGTCGGACCGGTGGGACCAAAACCCCAAAGGTCCGACAAGGGACTCACCGTTACATCATAGGCACCATCGCTGATATCGGTCATTGCCAAGGCCGCGGAGAGCACGTAAGCAAAATCCCAGTCCACCTCCACAGGGGAATTGACGGGTAGTCGATTGAACACGCTAATCAAACTATCCGGGTCGTAGTGATTCATACTCTCGTTGACTATGGCAAACGCCGCTTCCACGCTCGCCCGCACTTCGGCGTCGGTCACAGTAGCGGGCGCGTCCAAATACGTCAGCGACCAGGTCGTGCCAAAAATACTGCCACCGGTCTGCGTCGGGCGTTCACTCCAGCCGCAGCCGACGACCACACAGCAAAAGGCCAGCATAAGTGCTGGCCCTCGCATAACAGTGAGCACCGACAACCTCATCCCCCAAAGTCATCCAAGAAGATATTTTCCCGCTCGACGCCAAGCTCCAAAAGCATATTGATGACGGCTGCGTTCATCATTGGCGGGCCACACATGTAGTACTCGCAGTCCTCCGGCGCTGGGTGGTCCTTAAGGTACTGCTCATATAGGACATTGTGGATAAACCCCGTGAGCCCCTCCCAGTTATCCTCCGGCTGTGGATCTGACAAAGCGACATGCCACTCAAAGTTGTCGTTCTCTGCATCGAGGCTGTCGTAGTCTTCCCCATAGAACATCTCGCGGAGAGACCTCGCCCCATACCAGAAGCTGATTTTGCGCTTCGACTCGAGTCGCTTTAACTGGTCAAACAAATGAGAGCGCATGGGGGCCATCCCCGCGCCACCACCAATAAAGACCATCTCATTATCGGTTTCCTTGGCAAAGAATTCGCCAAAGGGCCCATAGACGTTGACTTTATCCCCGGGCTTAAGATTGAAGACCCAGCTTGACATGATGCCAGCGGGAATACCCTGGCTGCCGGGCGGTGGAGTCGCAATCCGAATATTGAATTTAACGATGCCTCTTTCTTCAGGATAGTTCGCCATGGAGTAGGCTCTAATGGTGGTATCAGCGCAGGCAGACTCAATGTCGAAGAATCCGAAACGCTCCCAGTCGCCGCGATACTCCTCCTCGACGTCAAAGTCACGGTACTTGACCGAGTGCGGCGGGCACTCCAACTGCACATAACCGCCCGCCCGGAAGTCAACGCTTTCACCCTCGGGTAATTTCAGCACCAGCTCCTTGATAAAGGTCGCGACATTTTCGTTCGATACAACGGTGCACTCCCACTGCTTAACCCCGAAAACCTCATCAGGCACCTGAATTTTAAGATCCTGCTTGACCGGCGTCTGACAGGATAGCCGCCACCCCTCGCCGGCTTCGCGACGGGTAAAGTGCGCTTCCTCGGTGGGCAACATGGCACCACCACCTTCCTGAACCACGCATTTGCATTGCGCACAGGTACCCCCGCCTCCACAGGCGCTGGCCAAAAACAAGTTGGCATCGGCCAGTGTCTGCAAAAGCTTGCCTCCAGCAGGCACTTCAATCGTGCGCTCTCCGTTAATTTCGATACTGATGTTGCCACTCGAAACCAAACGACTTCGTGCCGCGATAATAATCATTACCAGCGCGAGAATGATCGCAGTGAACATGCCTGCACCATAAACGATCGTCATATCCATTCTTCGGGTTTCTCTCTCAGTCCAATCTTGGTCTAGATATCGATGCCGCCAAAGGACATAAAGCCCAATGACATTAAACCTACCGTAATGAACGTAATGCCCAAACCTTGCAAGCCATCCGGCACATCGCTGTACTTCAACTTCTCCCGGATCCCCGCCAGCGCGACTATCGCCAGCGCCCAACCAACACCGGAGCCAGCACCAAACACCGCACTCTCCGCAAAGGTCAAACTCCGCTCAACCATTAGCAGTGACGCGCCCAAAATGGCGCAATTCACAGTAATTAGCGGAAGAAACACCCCCAACGTGGCATATAGCGCGGGCACGTATTTATCGAGAAACATCTCGAGAATTTGAACCAGCGCCGCAATAACTGCGATGTAGCTCAACAGGCCAAGGAAACTCAGGTCCATCTCGGGGAGGCCCGCCCAAGCCAATGCGCCGTCGGCCAATAGGTTCTGATAAATTAAATTATTGACGGGTACGGTAATGGACAACACTACAACGACTGCCACCCCCAAACCGGCGGCCGTCTGAATTTTCTTGGACACCGCGAGAAAGGTGCACATCCCTAAGAAAAAGGACAGCGCCATGTTCTCGATGAACACAGCGCGAACAAACAGGCTGAGATAGTGCTCCATCAGGCGCTCTCCTCAAGCGGGTTGCGGTGAGCGATCTTGAACTCAGGCGCTTCCACCTGCTCGGTGTTGACAGACCGGATGGCCCAAATCAACAGCCCAATCAGGAAGAATGCGCTGGGCGGTAGCAGTAACAGACCGTTTGCCTGATACCAGCCGCCCTCGGTAACCAGAGGCAAAATTTCAACCCCTAACAATTTGCCTGTACCGAACAGTTCACGCACGGTAGCGACCACAAGCAGGACAAAGGAATAACCCAGGCCATTGCCGATGCCGTCAATAAAACTCGGAACGGGCGGGTTTTTCATCGCATAGGCCTCGGCGCGCCCCATCACAATACAGTTAGTAATGATCAACCCAACGAACACCGACAACTGCTTTGAGATGTCGTAGGCAACGGCCTTGAGTACCTGATCAACAACGATCACCAGCGAGGCGATGATGGTCATCTGAACAATAATCCGAATACTCGAAGGGATGAATTGCCGGATGCTGGAAATGAAGAAGCTCGAAAACGCGGTCACGAGGGTGAGGGCAATACACATGACTAAGGTGACCCTGAGAGAGGTCGTTACCGCCAACGCTGAGCAGATACCCAAGATCTGCAGAGCAATAGGGTTATTTTTGAAAATAGGATCTGCAAGGGTTTCGCGCATACTCATCAGACTTCTCCCTGCCGCAAGTTATCCAAGAGGGGTTTGAACCCCTGCTCTCCCAACCAATAGCGCACGAGGTTATGCACGCCTTTGGTGGTCAAAGTCGCACCCGAAAGGCCGTCGACCTGCCACTGCGCCTGCGCAGAGCCGGCGGGTACTGGCCCCTTCAGTACCTGGATCGCCACTTGATCAGCGCGATAAACCTGCTTACCCGACCAAATCGCTTTCCATTTTGGGTTATCAACTTCACCACCAAGGCCCGGTGTCTCTCCGTGCTCATAGAAGCCCAATCCCGCAATGGTGTTGCCGTCCGCCTCAAGAGCCATAAATCCGTAAAGCGTTGACCAAAGGCCGTAACCCCGAATGGGCAGGATGATCTTGTCGAGATCCCCTGACTCGCCGCGCACCAAGTAGACCAGCGCTTGGTGCTCTCTGCGCACCAGCTTTGCGGCATCCTCCTCGCCGGGGATGGCGCGCGACAGCTGCGGATCTTTGGCGGCCTCTCGCTGATCAAAGGTCGCGGGGTCGATGCCGTCGACGAATTGCCCGGCATCCAGATCCACGACGCGCGTCTCGACTTGCTCAAACTGCTCCTCCACAGAGAGAGCAGGGTCGAGCAGCCCGGCCGCCATCAAGATGTTGCGCTTCAAATCCCGCGTTTTATTCGCTTGCTGCGCGGGCTTCAACACCACAGCCGCCGCAGAAACGACAACCGAGCATATAAGGCATAACCCCAGGGCAACCGTCAAAACGCGCCCCAGGCCCTCTCCATTAGCTGACACGCGCGAGTCTCCTCTTAATGTTGGCGGTGACCGCAAAATGATCGAAAAGCGGCGCAAACAGGTTGGCAAATAGGATCGCCAACATCATGCCCTCGGGGAACGCTGGATTCACGACACGAATCAACACACACATCACGCCAATCAAAATGCCGTAGGCCCAGCGTCCAGAATGGGTCATCGCCGCCGACACCGGATCTGTCGCCATAAAAAACGCCCCGAAGGCGAACCCGCCGACCACCATGTGCCAGTGCCAAGGCATGGCAAAGGCCGGGTTGGAGTCAGAACCGATGATGTTCAGCAT
Source organism: Luminiphilus sp. (assembly GCA_964217615.1). Lineage (GTDB taxonomy): Bacteria > Pseudomonadota > Gammaproteobacteria > Pseudomonadales > Halieaceae > Luminiphilus. The sequence continues at coordinate 5,938 of CAXPKH010000225.1, read as the reverse complement.
CAAACTAAACGCAACCATGCCGACAAAGCAGCCCGCCACCACTCGCCAGGAAGCGATGCCCTGGACCAGAAGAAAAATCCCCCCCACCATGATCATCAGTGTCGAGGTCTCACCGATCGAACCAGGTATGGCGCCAAGGAAAGCATCCCACCAGGAATAGGCCTCAACGAGTCCGGGCATACCCTCAGCAGCCACAATGCCCAGGGGCGTTGCGCCAGAGTAACCATCGACCGCAGTCCATACCGCGTCTCCGGAAATCTGGGCGGGATAGGCGAAATAGAGAAAGGCGCGCCCGGTAAGCGCGGGATTCAGGAAGTTTTTACCAGTGCCGCCAAAGACTTCTTTGCCAATAACCACACCAAAGCTGATACCGAGTGCTGCCTGCCACAGCGGCAAGTCCGGAGGCAGCGTAAGCGTGAACAAAATTGAGGTGACAAAAAAACCCTCGTTGACCTCGTGTCCGCGCCGCATGGCAAACAGGACTTCCCAGAATCCCCCAACGACGAAGGTGACCAGATATAGAGGCAGGAAATGCACCAAGCCATAGAGCAGGTTGTGCCAGCCATTACCGGCATCGTGCCCCCCCAGCGCCGCTACAACCCCGCCCCGCCAACCTTCCAGTACACCGCCCGACAGAGCCAACACCTCATTCGCCTGAAAGCCGATGTTGTACATGCCATAGAACATGGCCGGGAAAGTTGCGAACCACACGGTGATCATAATGCGCTTCAAATCGATACCGTCCCGCACATGCGCATTCGAGCGCGTGACACTGGCTGGCGAATAGAAAATGGTATCGACTGCCTCATAGAGCGCATACCATTTTTCGAAGCGGCCACCCGGCTTAAAGAGCGGCTCTACTGCGTCGAGTCGTTGTCGCAAACCCATGTTTCAGCCTTCCTTCTCTATGCGAGTGAGGTTGTCTCTCAGAATTTCGCCATATTCGTACTTGCCCGGACACACATAGGTGCACAATGCGAGGTCTTCCTCGTCCAGTTCCAGGCATCCGAGCGCCTGAGCCGTTTCGGTATCGCCCACCAGCAATGCGCGCAACAACTGCGTGGGCAAAATATCCAAGGGCATCACTTTTTCGTACGTGCCCACCGGTACCATCGCCCGCTCCGAGCCATTAGTCGTGGTCGACATAGCCAATGGCTTGAGGCCAAACCAGCTGGAAAAGTAAATGCCCATCACTGAATGCTTGTTCACGCCGGGTGAGAGCCAACCCAATAAGGCGCGCTCGCGACCCTCAGGCAATACCGACACCTGCTGGTGATATCTCCCCAGATAAGCGGTATCAGTGTGAACGCCTCTCCCACCCAGCACCGAACCGGATATCACGCGGGCCTCACCCCCGCCAAATTCTCCGGCGACCAACGCCTGAATATCCGCACCCAGCCGGCTCAAAACCATCCTTGGGCGCGTCACCGACGGTCCTGCGAGAGATATCACTCGATCAGTGAACAACGCGCCGTCGAGAAAAAGGCGGCCCACCGCAATCACATCTTGGTAGCCGATGGTCCAAGCAATGCGCGACGACGATGCGCCCATGAGAAAATGCACATGAGTGCCGGCCAAACCCGCAGGGTGCGGGCCGTCAAAGTTATGGCGAGTAATTCGCTCATGCTCGCCCTTTGGAATCTCTGCGCCAGGAGCCGCGCACAAATAAACGGGGCAAGCCACCATCGCGGCGAGCAACTCCTGCCCGAGCGCAAAGGCCTCGGCCTCGCGAGCGATTACCAGCACGGGGTCAGCTGCGTGGGGCTGCGTATCAATAGCCGTAATAAATAATCCGGAGGGCTCAGTGGCAGGATCAGCAACGCGGCTGAAAGGCCGCGCCCGCAGTGCCGTCCACTGACCGGACTTCAGTAACTGCTCCTTGATCTCTGCCGCCGATAACGATCTGGCCTGTTCGCTCGTGTACTGCTGAAACGGGACCGCTTCGTCGCTTTCAATATCGATAACAATGGATTGAAACGACCGTTTGGCGCCCCTGTTGATCGCCGATACCCGACCGCCTGCCGGCGCGGTATAGCGCACGCCCTCACATTTTTTATCAGTAAACAGCAGCTCGCCGCGTTTGACGTCATCGCCCACTTGCACCGCCATTGTGGGCTTCATTCCGTGATAGTCAGGGCCGACTAGAGCGACGGCGCGGCAGCTCGGGGACGTATCAATTTCGGCCGCGGGCGCTCCCGCCAGAGGTAGCGTCAAACCGCGTCTGATTTTAATCATCTCAATGCTCATTTGCCTCGCCGAGCTGCGGGCCGAAAGATGTCACAAATCACTCCGCCGCTCAGCTGCGAGCAACGCCGATTCATGTCATTTCAGGGTAAGGCCCCCAGACAATGGTCTGTCTCATGTAAGACCGGGGGGCTTCTGCTGGCCGGGCCCATTGGGCTCTGCTCGGTCGCGCGCATTCTATTCGACTTGGCCCTCCAAGGCCAACCCTTACGCGCTGAAAGTGTCAATCAGGTCGGAAATACCCCATTGGCAGGGTAGGTTTGGTAGCGAATGCCTGCCATCCGTTCTAAGACGCGATAGACCTGACAGCTGTATCCGTATTCATTGTCATACCAAAGGTATAAAACCGCCTGATTGCCGTTAACGATGGTCGCTTTTGCGTCAAAGACGCAGGCCGCTCGAGAACCCACGAAATCGCTGGAAACCACCTCTGGCGAATTCGAATAATCGATCTGCTTTTTCATGTTTGAGTGGAGCGCCGTCTCGCGCATAAACTCGTTCAAAGCCTCCCGTGTCGTCTCCTGGGGAAGAGTGAGGTAAAGAATCGCCATGGAAACATTCGGCGTGGGAACGCGGATGGCATTACCGGTCAGCTTCCCTTCCAAACCGGGTAGCACTTTGGCTACCGCCTTCGCCGCTCCCGTCTCTGTCAACACCATATTCAGTGGCGCACTCCGGCCCCGACGCTCGGCCTTGTGGTAATTGTCGATCAGGTTCTGATCATTGGTATAGGCGTGGACGGTCTCGACGTGTCCCGCAGCAATCCCATAACGCTCATCAACAGCCTTTAGCACAGGAACAATGGCGTTGGTCGTACATGACGCCGCTGAGAGAATCGTATCGGTGTCAGCGATTTCGTGGTCGTTGATCCCCGCGACGATATTTTTGATGTCCCCCTTGCCGGGTGCGGTCAAAATAACTTTCGCGACGCCCTTGGCCTGCAAGTGTCTCGACAAGCCTTCCCTGTCTCGCCAGGCGCCGGTATTGTCCACCACAATGCATCGATCAATACCGTACTCCGTGTAATCAATGTCCTCAGGCGCGTCGGCATAAATCACCTTTACCTCATTGCCGTTGGCGACAAAGGACTGACGCTCCTCGTCGACTCGAATCGTCCCCTGAAATACTCCGTGAACGGAATCTCGCCGCAGCAGGCTCGCTCGCTTCAGCAGGTCGTTCTCTGCATTACCACGCCGCACGACCACGGCACGCAAACGCAGGCTATCCCCGCCGTCCGTTTTGGCGATCAGGATTCTCGCCATTAAACGGCCGATTCGTCCAAAGCCGTACAGCACCACATCAACCGGCGCATCTACGGGCTTATGTGTCGAGCCGACCAGATAATCGAGCTCCTTTGCGACATAATCCTCTAGCGAGAGGCCAGCGCCCGCACCCTTGTCAAAATAGGCGACGGCGAGGCGCCCGATATCCAAATGGCAGGGACCCAGATCGAGCGCATTGACCGCATTAAGTACTGGGTTCGTCTCAAACTCCGAGAGTTCGTTGTCCTCCATTTGTCGCACCCAGCGATGGCTTTTCATAATATCCAGCACCGACTGGTTGACGAGCGATCGCCCGTAAATGTAGCTCTTCACGTTACGTTCTCGAGACAGGCGACCCACGACCGGTATCATTGATTCAGCAAGCGCCTCCCGCTGCTTCCAATCGGCGAAGTAGTCATCGGGTCTCGGGCGTTTGCGTTGTTCGGTCACGGAAGCTCCTTGGCATCATGGGACATCAGGTCAGTGCTACCTGCTGTTCAAACCGACCTCGGCAGGCGAGTGCCGGCGCCGGCCATTATCAATTCGCCGCCACTTCGAGGCAACCGTAAACGCACTATTGCCATAGCTGTCACGCGCCACGACGCCTACAATGGGCCATCAATGTCAGATCGCCATGATGTTTAGAAATCGCCTTGCAGACACACCCTGGCCGGACGTAGCGGGCTCGCGAACTGCGATGGGGCCGTTGATCGGCTCTGCAAGCTCAGCGGCGATCGCTGAACTCGCGACGGCTGATCAGCCGCTAATAGCGCTTGTCGCCAGCTCTGCGGAAGCGCTGATTCTGGCGCGGGAATTGCCGCTATTTCTGGACCCCGATGTTCCGATCCTCACGCTGCCAGACTGGGAAACCCTACCCTACGACCACTTCTCCCCCCACCAGGACATTGTGTCTCAGCGCCTGCGGACTTTTTACGAACTGCCTAAGCTCGCCGGAGGCGTTGTTATTCTGCCGATTACCACGGCGATGCTTCGTACCCCTCCCAAATATTTCATCGAAGGCAACACGCTCGATTTAAGCACAGGGGACCACTTCGATCTGGAGCGCTTTACGACGGGTCTGACGCTCAATGGATACCGTGCCGTCGAAACCGTCATGGAACATGGAGAATTTGCCGTGCGAGGGGCACTGCTTGATGTGTTCCCGATGGGTAGCGCGTCGCCCTATCGCATAGATCTCTTCGACGACGAAGTCGAAACGCTGCGGACCTTCGACCCCGAAACACAGCGCACGCTGAGTCAGGTCACGCATATCAAGCTGATGCCGGCACGGGAGTTTCCGGTGGATGCCGAGGCCATTCGCCGATTTCAGATGGCGTGGTATGAAACATTCGATGGTGACGCTGATCTCTGCCCAACGTTCAATGAAATTAGTGCGGGGAGAATTCCGGGGGGCGCCGAGTACTACCTGCCTTTATTTTTTGAGGTATGTGGTTCAGTTTTTGACTACTTTCCTGAGAACGCGGCCATTGCCGTCATGGGTGAACACCACTCAACAGCGCAGCGTTACTGGACCGAGGTAACGGGGCGTTTTGAAGAATATGGCATCGACCCAAGGCGCCCCTTGCTCGCGCCAAAACGTGGCTTCATCCCGGTAGAAGAGCTCTACGCCAAACTGGGCCAACTCGCCGTGCTTGAACTCAAGACCTCTGAGGAGGCCCCCGCTCACATTAAGACGCCTTTCAGACTGCCGCCGCAGCTCACCGGGGACTCTGGAACAGACGGTTATCAAGATTTGTTGCGGCGATTTATCAATGATCACCAAGGCCCAGTCCTGTTATGTGCAGAGAGCGCTGGTCGACGGGAAATCTTGCTGGAAACCCTGGCGAAAGTGGACTTGAAACCAGAACCCGTCACGAATTGGCAGGACTTTGTGGCGCGCGAGGTCGGCTTTGGGATCACCGTCGCGCCCATTGATCGCGGACTCTATGCCGGCCCCGGCACTCCAACATTGATCTGCGAGTCACAGCTATTCGGCCAACGAGTGGCGCAGCGCAGAAGACGAACAACCCGCAATGAGACTGATACCGACGCGATCATCCGTGATCTCACCGAGCTGCGCGTCGGGTTGCCGGTGGTCCATATCGAACATGGCGTCGGCCGCTATCTTGGACTCCAGGTGCTTCAGATTGAGGGCGATGATGCCGAATTTCTGCTGTTGGAGTACGCGGAAAATAACAAACTCTATGTGCCTGTCGGCTCGTTACATCTGATCAGTCGGTACACTGCCGGCGACCCCGATACGGCACCGCTCCATCGCCTCGGTAGCGACCAGTGGGACAAGGCGCGGAAGAAAGCGCAGGAGCGCGCAGCGGATGTCGCGGCGCAACTCCTCGAAGTCTACGCGAGAAGAGAGTCGCGCGAGGGTCATGCCCATGCGCTCGACGAGCAGAAATGGCAGCGCTTTTGCGAGG
>CAXPKH010000224.1:0-2175 GCA_964217615.1 Luminiphilus sp. | reverse complement strand
TCAAGACGGCATCTACGCTTCACAGGTCTACCCGCCGTCTTTAACGGGCTTGCGGGGCAATCACCCCGGTTCCTTTGAGGTCGCCCATGCGCTGGCGCGAGAGGGTCAACGCCCCGACGAGTTTGAGGCGCTCGATGAGGCATATGATCTGGTAGTGGTAGGTGCGGGAATCAGCGGCCTGACTGCTGCTTACTTGTTTCGCAAACAGTATGGCCCGACGGCCAAAATTCTGATCCTCGACAACCATGATGACTTCGGCGGTCACGCCAAGCGTAATGAATTCTCCGCGCAGGGGCACATGTTGCTGGGTGCGGGAGGCAGCCTGAACCTGGAGCAGGCGGCCATGGGAGAGGCCGAGATCTCCTTACTCGAGGAGATCGGCGTGAACTTCACCGAGCTGAGAGAGTCGGTTGAACCGGGATATTTGATTCATGACCCTATGTCTCGGCATGGGATCTATCTCAACCGCGCCATTTACGGCGAAGATCGATCGGTTTTCGCAGATTGGAATTTGTTGTGGGCGGGCATCGGAGATTTCGAGGACGCTATTCGTTCACTAAACCTCTCGAAGGCCGATGAGCAAGGGCTCGTTGCACTGGTCAGCGGCGAGAACGATTTTTTGGAGGATATCCCGCTGAAAGATCGTGAGCGGTTCGCTCGAACGACGTCATACGCAACTTTTTTACGAGAGCGCGTCGGTCTATCAGAGCAGGGGATCAAGATTACCGAACCCTGGGTGAAAGCACTTCACTGTGCGGGTGCAGAGGCGGTCTCGATCCAGGAAGTTTTTCGCGCTGGGGCGCCTGGCTTGAACACCCTTATGCCTATGACTGATAGCGAGGGCGAAGAAGAACCGATTGATCCTGACGCTTACCGGTACCCAATGTTTCCCGACGGCAACGCTTCGGTCGCTCGTCTACTGGTGCGCCAATTAATTCCCGCGGTCGTTGGAGGCGACTTGGCGCAAAACGTGGTCACGAGCCAATTTGATTATTCGCGGCTGGACCAAGAGGATGCGCTCGTTCGCCTGCGGCTCAACAGCACCGTCGTGAACGCCAGAAACCTTGACGACCAGCAGGTAGAAATTGCTTACGTATCCAAGGGCAAGGCACAAGCAGTCCGCGCCAAGCACTGCATTCTCGCGGGCTACGGCGGGATCGTGCCGCATCTTTGTCCGGAACTGCCGGAGGCTCAGAAGGAGCATTTGGCATATGGCGTGAAGGCGCCCTTTATTTGCACCAATGTCTTGCTACGCAATGCAGTAGCAGTGAGAAAGGCAGGCGTCAGCGGTTATCAGTGCCCCGGCAGTTTCTATAGTCTCTTTGCTTCCGCACCTCCCGTAAACGTGGGTGATTTTCGGGTGCCTTCAGAGTCCACTGATCCCATGGTGGTGTGGATGTTGCACGTGCCTACCCCGCAAGTCACCAATGGAATGTCCGCGCGGGATGCCTATCGGCTGGGTCGACACAAATTGCTGTCGATGTCCTTTGACGAGATTGAATCCGCGACCTTAGGTCAACTGGCTGGCATGTTCGGGTCAGCGGGATTTGATGCCGACCGAGATGTTGAGGCGATTACGGTCAATCGGTGGGCGCACGGTTATGCCTACGAATATATGGACCTGCATGATCCCGACTGGCCAGAGGGTGAGGCGCCCCATGAACTGGGAAGGAAGCCGATCGGGCGAATAGCCATCGCCAATTCTGACGCAGAGGCCGCTGCCTACGTGCAGACGGCGATGAAAGCTGCCCGGCGCGCAGTCAGTGAGGTGCTCGCGCAATAGGTTTTTCCGGATTGATGAGTAGCTGAATTCCATTGAGTTGGAGAGAAAAATGAAAATACAGACCGATTTTGTGATGAGCATTAACGGCGAAGCAGTGACCACCGAGCAGACGCAACCCGTTTTTAATCCAGCAACCCGATCGGTTTTTGCCCAGGTGCCTGACGCCTCCAAGGATCAGCTCAATCAAGCGGTTGACGCGGCGCACTGCGCCCTGAAAATGTGGTCGGCGACGCCCGCTGATGACAGGCAGGCAGCACTCGAGGCTTATGCGGATCTCATCGAGTCGCATGCCGAAGAGCTGATGTCGTTGCTGACTGCCGAGCAAGGTAAGCCGAGGGCAGGGGCAGAGTGGGAAGTGCTCGGGTCAGTCGCCTGGCTAAGAGCGGTTGCGT
>CAXPKH010000223.1:0-2174 GCA_964217615.1 Luminiphilus sp. | reverse complement strand
TCAAGACGGCATCTACGCTTCACAGGTCTACCCGCCGTCTTTAACGGGCTTGCGGGGCAATCACCCCGGTTCCTTTGAGGTCGCCCATGCGCTGGCGCGAGAGGGTCAACGCCCCGACGAGTTTGAGTTGCTCAATGAGACATATGATCTGGTAGTCGTGGGGGCGGGCATTAGCGGCCTGACGGCCGCCTACCTGTTCCGCAAGCAATTTGGGCCTGATGCCAAAATCTTGATCCTCGACAACCATGATGACTTTGGCGGTCACGCCAAACGTAATGAGTTCACTTCTCAGGGTCATACTTTACTGGGCGTCGGCGGGAGCTTGAATCTGGAACAGGCTGCTATGGGTGAAGCGGAGCGATCCCTGCTTGAGGAAGTCGGCGTGGACTTTGCCGCGCTGCGACGGGCGATTGAGCCGGGCTTTCTTGTTCATGACCCCATGTCCCGCCACGGAATTTATCTCAATAGCGGTGATTATGCGGAAGACCGATCGGTCGTCGCAGATTGGTATTTGCTGTGGGCGGGTGTCGGCGATTTTGAGACCGCGATTCGGTCACTGAAGCTCTCTACGACCGACGAGCAAGGGTTCATTGCGCTGGTCAGCGGTGATAATGACTTTTTGGACGATATCCCACTCGCCGATCGCGAGCATTTTGCTCGAGAAACCTCCTACGCCCTGTTTCTGAGGGAGCGCGTTGGTCTCTCTGAGCAGGCGGTCAAGATTACTGAGCCCTGGATCAAAGCCTTGCACAGCACGGGTGTTGAGGGAGTCTCGATCTACGAGGCGCTGAATTCAGGCGCGCCCGGCATGAATACGGTAATGCCTTCCCTCGAGAGCGAGGTTGACACGGAGTCGGTAGACCCCGCTGTGTATCGGTATCCGATCTTCCCCGACGGCAACGCGTCGGTCGCTCGTCTGCTGGTGCGCCAGTTGATTCCCGCAGCAGTCGGCGGTGATTTGGATCAAAACGTGGTCACAAGCCGGTTCGACTACTCGCAGCTGGACCGTCAGGACGCGCCCATTCGTCTGCGACTCAACAGCACAGCAGTGAATGCCAGAAACCTTGACGATGATCAGGTCGAAGTCGCCTACGTTTCAGCTGGGCGGGCGAGTGCGGTCCGCGCCAAGTACTGTGTTTTGGCCGGTTACGCTGGGATGGTGCCGCATCTGTGTCCTGAATTGCCAGAGACACAAAAAGAGCATTTGTCCTACGGCGTGAAGGCGCCCTTTATTTGCACCAATGTGTTGCTTCGCAACGCGGCAGCGGTGCGAAAGGCGGATACCAGCGGCTACCAATGCCCCGGCAGCTTCTATAGCTTGGTGACCTCCGCGCCTCCGGTGAATCTGGGGGACTTTAGGGTGCCCTCGCAAGCGGATGATCCCATGGTGATTTGGATGCTAAACAGCCCCACGCCGCCAATTTCTGAGGGGCTATCCGCGCGCGACGCTTATCGGTTGGGTCGCCACAAATTGCTCTCAATGTCCTTCGAAGAAATTGAGTCAGCCACTTTAAGCCAGCTTGCCGGTATGTTTGGGTCAACAGGGTTTGACGCCAACCGAGACATTGAGGCGATCACCGTGAATCGGTGGGCGCACGGCTATGCCTATGAGCATATGGATCTTCATGATCCTCAATGGCCAGAGGGCGAGGCGCCCCATGAACTCGGACGGAAGCCGATCGGGCGAATAGCGATCGCCAACTCTGACACCGAGGCCTACGCCTATGTGCAGGCGGCGATGAAAGCAGCTCGGCGTGCAATCAGTGAGCTACTCGCGTAGCCAGCTTGCGCAGAACAATAAATAACCGAATCTGAAAGACCCGGAGCAAAAATGAAAATAGACAGCGATTTTGTGATGAGCATCAACGGCGAGGCGGTGACGACCGAGCAGACTCAGCCGGTTTTTAATCCTGCTACACGATCGATTTTTGCGCAGGTGCCTGACGCCTCCAAGGAGCAGCTCGATCAAACGGTCGACGCGGCGCAACGCGCCCTGAAAATGTGGTCGGCGACGCCTGCTGATGAGAGGCAGGCAGCACTCGAGGCCTATGCGGATCTCATCGAGTCGCATGCCGAAGAGCTGATGTCGTTGCTGACTGCCGAGCAAGGTAAGCCGAGGGCAGGGGCAGAGTGGGAAGTGCTCGGGTCAGTCGCCTGGCTAAGAGCGGTTGCGT
>CAXPKH010000222.1:0-3505 GCA_964217615.1 Luminiphilus sp. | reverse complement strand
AAGCAGATCTGATGGTGATTTCCGGCACCGTGTTCAGAAAAATGGCGCCCGTCGTGAAGTATCTCTACGACCAGCTACTTGAGCCTCGTTGGATTATTTCGATGGGTAGCTGCGCCAATTCCGGGGGTATGTATGACATCTACAGCGTCGTTCAGGGTGTCGACAAGATTATTCCCGTAGACGTTTACGTTCCCGGCTGCCCGCCGAGACCCGAAGCACTCATGCAGGGACTCACCATGCTTCAGGAATCCGTCGCCAAGGAGCGACGTCCACTGAGCTGGGTTGTCGGCGACCAAACCGTGGTCAAACCCCAGTTCCCGCCGAACCGCGATCTGCTACAGCTGGACCGTAATAGAGCCACTCACCTGCGGACACCAGACGAGTGCTGAGAAAAAAAAGCGAAGCGCGAAGAATGACTTGGGGAGGCTGCTAGCCAATGAATAGTGCGGTACCTGCAAATCGATCTGCATCAGCGCAGCAGATACCCGCGTTCATTTCAGATAATGCGTTAGCGCAACAGGCCATCGCCGATCAGGTGCCGACTTTTTGGCTCGCGCCGGCTCAGCTCCGCGAGGCAATGAAGTTACTCAAGCCTCAATACCCGCTACTCCACGATCTTTTTGCTATCGACGAACGAATGCGCCAGAAGCGCGACGGGCAGCCGGCCGCTGATTTCACCGTGGTTTACCACTTGATGTCTTTCCAGCTCAATGCCGACATCCGCATCAAGGTCCCTCTCATCGGTGAAACGCCCTCCTGCCCCAGCATCGTTGACTTCTGGCCGGTGGCCAATTGGTACGAACGCGAGGCCTGGGACATGTTCGGCGTGGTGTTCGATGGTCACCCCAATCTGCGGCGTATCCTGCTGCCCCCGACATGGTCAGGCCATGCCCTGCGCAAGGAGCATCCCGCGCGCGCCACTGAGATGGACCCCTATTCGATCGATCAGGACAAACTGGATTTCGAGCAGGAGGCCCTGCGCTTTATACCCGAGGAGTGGGGTATGGCGCGCAAGAACGACGATAGCGAGTTCATGTTCCTTAATCTGGGGCCTAATCACCCAAGTGTGCACGGGGTATTCCGCATAGCACTGCAACTCGACGGCGAAGTCGTGGTGGATGCGGTCCCCGATATTGGCTATCACCATCGCGGCGCTGAAAAAATGGCAGAGCGCCAGAGCTGGCATTCCTTCATCCCCTACACAGACCGGATCGATTACTTGGGCGGGGTGATGAACAACCTCGCCTATGTGCTGGCTGTGGAGCAAATGGTGGGCATCACGGTGCCACCGAGAGCACAGATGATCCGGGTCATGATGGCGGAGCTCTTCCGAATTTCCAGCCACCTGGTCTTTTACGGCACCTTTGCTCAGGACGTTGGGCAAATGTCGCCGGTGTTCTACATGTTTGCTGACCGGGAACGCCTGTTTGGCATTGTCGAAGCGATCACCGGCGGCAGGATGCATCCCGCATGGTTCCGCATTGGCGGCGTAGCGCAGGACCTGCCAAACGGGTGGGACACCATGGTTCAGGAGTTCCTCGAGTCCATGCCCACGCGGCGCGACGATGGGGAGCGACTGACCATGCGTAACTCGATACTCACGCGCCGTACCCAGGGTGTCGGACGCTACACGCTGGAAGAGGCTATTGAATGGGGCGTAACGGGCCCGGGACTGCGCGCCTGTGGTCTCGACTGGGACCTCAGAAAGAGTCGACCTTACAGCGGCTATGAGCAGTTTGAATTTGAGGTGCCCACGGCTGAGGGAGGAGATTGCTACGACCGTGCCGTCGTGAGAATTGAAGAAATCCGACAAAGCCTGCGCATCATTCAACAGTGCGTCGACAACATGCCCGAGGGTGCTTACAAAAGTGAACACCCCCTTTCTGTGCCGCCCCCCAAGGACCGCACGATGAAGGACATCGAGACGCTGATCAATCACTTCCTGTCGGTGAGCTGGGGTCCGGTGATGCCGGCCGGAGAGGGTTGTTTCCCGATCGAGGCGACCAAAGGACAGAATTCGTATCACATCATCAGCGATGGCGGCACCATGTCCTACCGCACGCGGATTCGCACCCCGTCTTTCCCGCACCTGCAGATGATCCCACTCATGACCCGCGGCCTGATGGTGCCCGACCTGATCGCGATTATCGCCAGTATTGATTTCGTCATGGCTGATGTGGACCGGTAACTATGAGTGATTTGATTACCAATCTCAGTCCTGAAGAAATTGCTGAAATTGAGCACGAGATCTCCCTCGTGCCCAGGCGCGATGGTGCGGCAATCGATGCCATGCTGGTTGTACAAAAGCACCGGGGCTGGGTCTCGGATGAGAGCCTCAAATCGATTGCCAATTTGCTCGAAATGTCGGCTGAGGAATTAGAGGGCATCGCCACTTTTTACAATCTGATATTCCGCAAACCCGTGGGTGAAAAAGTCATTTTGCTCTGTGACAGCGTCAGTTGTTGGCTGCGGGGTTACGAGGACGTCAAGACGCGCATCTCCGAAACCCTGGGCATCGAATACGGCGAGACTACCGCTGACGGCCGTTTCACCCTACTCCCTGTGCCGTGCCTCGGCGCTTGCGATCGTGCACCTGTGATGATGGTGGGAGACGAACTACACACACATCTCGGTGACTCAGACCTGAGTATGTTGACTAAGGAAGGGGCAAGCCAATGAATGACAAACCCCTAACCCAGAATATTCAAGCCAGTGGTGCGCCAACCTTCCTGAAGGATTACGAGGCTAACGGAGGGTACTCCGGCCTGCGCAAAGCCTTGGCCGATATGACGCCCGAGGGGTGCCTTGAGGAAATCAAAAACTCCCGACTGCGTGGTCGAGGGGGTGCGGGCTTCCCGACCGGCATGAAGTGGAGTTTTGTCCCGATGGGCGACAAAGCCGGACCCGGACACAAGTACCTGATCGCCAACGCAGATGAAATGGAGCCCGGAACCTTCAAGGACCGATTGATTCTGGAGCAAGACCCGCACCAGTTGCTTGAAGGGATGATGCTGGCTGCCTTTACCATTCAGGCCGACATTGCCTACGTATTTCTCCGCGGAGAGTATGTGCTGGCAGCCGAAAGGCTCACCCAGGCGATTGCAGAGTGTTACGCAGCGGGATATTTGGGCAAAAACATCTTAGGCAGTGGCTATTCGCTCGAGCTCCGTCTGCACCGCAGTGCCGGTCGCTATATTTGTGGCGAAGAAACGGCCCTGATCAATGCGCTCGAGGGCAAGCGTGCCAACCCGCGCCCCAAACCGCCCTTTCCGCAGGTGTCAGGGTTATGGGGCCGACCCAGCATCGTGAATAACGTCGAAACCCTGTGCAACATCACCCACATCATCACCCGAGGCGCTGATTGGTTCCAGACACTGGGACGCGGTGAAGACAGTGGCACGAAACTCTTTGGCGCGAGCGGCAATGTCAAAAATCCCGGAGTATGGGAGCTACCCATGGGCACGCCGATTCGCGAGATACTCGAAGAGCACGCCGGCGGCATGCG
>CAXPKH010000221.1:0-6124 GCA_964217615.1 Luminiphilus sp. | reverse complement strand
GAATAAACCTGCAGTAAACCGGTCGGGCAATCGGGCGCCCGCAGGCGCTCTACCCGAAACAGCTGTCCGGGCTCGAGGCGCAACGCTCTCTGAGTGGGGGGCTCATCGCCCGAATCATGGGCCTCGCCATAGGGCGCCGATTCCAGGCCAAAAACGGCTTTATAAAACGCCGTGTCGAAGGCCCGGCTGGGCTGCACCACATTGGCATGACTCCCCTCGCTGTTCTTGTAGGGGAGGCACATATCGATGGTGCCAAAACCCGGGCGATCGAAACCGCCACGCTGTATGAAGGCGACTCGGCAGTCCGGATCGAAGTAAAGCGTCTCGCGCAATCCGACAAAAGGATTCGCCCACGTAACCTCGGGAGCGGGGTTTGCGAGCGGGGCAGAAACCAACTCAGAGAGCCAGCGGCCACTGGCCGCGCCGTTGTATGCCTCGAGGCTGTCGCGAATTTCCAAAATATCCGCCGTGTACATACCCATCCAACGACTGCCCATTATCAGGGGCTTGCAGGCACCTAAACCCTCACCGGCAAGCTCCCCCCAGAGCTGCAGTCTCACCAGACCGGTTTCGTGGGCTCCACTCCCCGGGTGACGAAGCCGAACGGCATGCAGTGTCGACGCATGACCGTAAAGCTCGTCAGCCTCACTACTTGTCAGGCTCCCCTCGATTTCGGGAACAAAGCCCAGTTGGGACCAGAATGCCAGTAGCCGGTCGCGCTCAGCGGCCTGCGCTGAGAAAACAAATTCATGGAGGCCGCTTACCACGCTCATCGTGGTCGCTACAGTGCTCCGCCCACTCGGATGACAGCCCGCCCGAGTAACTCGCGAGCCTCCCACGCGCGATGCGCGTCTGCGATATCGGCCAGATCAAACTCGCGTTCAATTGGAATCCGCCAGGTGCCATCTGCCAAGGCTTTGTGTGTTGCGGCCACTTCGGCACCGCCGCTGATCGCCTGATGAAAATACTGGACGAAGCCTGACATCGAGCAGCTCTTGCCAATCAGCATGGACGGCGGCACGGGGGGTGCCTGCCCGGCACTCGCGCCGAGGTAAATGATGTGGCCCAGAGGCGCGATAGCATCAAGATTCATTGGCGCACGATCACCCGCGTTGCCGTCAAAAATGACATCGGCGCCCCGCCCATCAGTGAGCGCTTTTACCCCATCCGGCCAATCGTCGCGCAAGTAGTCGATGACGGCATCGGGGCCAAATTGCTCTACAAATTCGAACTTGTGCTCTCCCCCCACCAAACCGATCACCTGAGCGCCCGCAGATTTCGCGATTTGAATGACCAGCGACCCAACAGCGCCTGCCGCTGAATGAACAACGACCCACTGGTCCGGTTTGACTTTGGCAGCACTATGCACCAATAACCAACCCGTATAGGCGCAGGTAGAGAAGCAACTCGCCAGTTTCCAGTCAAATTCCGCGGGCACTGGCACCAGTGATGTCGCACTGACCGCCGCAAACTCGGCGTTACCGCCCCATTGGCCGTTAGTGGCAACGCGTTGCCCAACAAGGGCGGCATCAACCCCCTCTCCCACCATATCCACTACGCCACAGAACTCAAAACCGGGGGTGAAGGGGTAACCCGGATGGTTCCATTTAATCCGATCCGCCCGTGCATGATTGTCCAGGGGATTAAGGGCGGCATAGGCCACCCTGACCAATGCCTCGCCCGGCCCGGGGGTTGGCATATCGGCCTCTGTTAGCTCGAGCACCTCTGGCCCTCCCGGCGCCCTGATGGTCACACTTTGCATTGCACTCTCCCGAAAAGCCTAAACACAGCAGGGTAAATTTGATCGGTTGTTATATCAATCAGCCTAATGAGGGTAGCTACTATTTTTGGATGCGCCTTCTGCGACGGCGCCTGACAAGCCAAATATCGCAATTTTCTCCAAATTACTCAGCCTTGCGTATTAACGCCTATTGGTATATCAATGGGACTTTGCGAATCCGCGCGGCTTCCGACTGACGTCGCGCGCAATATAGAAAGCCACTCAAAAACATAACAGAGGCAACAAAATGAAGCGTCGTACTCAACTCGCCCTCCATTCCGCAATCGCACTGGTCATCGCGGGGCTCATCCCAAGCACAGCCTCCTATGCACAGGATACAGAGGCCCCTTCGGAAGAATCTGGGGCACAGGTTCAAGAATCGGATACGCTAGAGCTTGAAGAGGTGGTGGTGACCGCCCGAAAGCGGGAAGAAAATTTGCAAGAGATCCCGATCGCGATTACCGCAGTCTCTGCCAAAGACATCCTCGAGGGTGATATCACTGGGCTGGAGGACATCTCAGCGCTTGCACCGGGCTTCTATTTCTTTAACCAGGGTGGCAGTCAGCCTGGGCGCTACAATACTCAGCTCCGTTTCAGAGGGCTGAATCAGGCCCAGTTCTCTCCCAGTTTCGAGACCGGAGCGCTGTTCATTGACGGCGTCTACGTATTGAACGGCGGTACGTCGCTGTCCTTGATGGACATTGAGCGGGTCGAGGTCATTAAAGGGCCGCAGGCCGCGTACTTCGGTAGAAACACTTTCGGTGGAGCGGTGAACTTCATCACGCGAGACCCAAGCATGGATGAGTGGTCGGGTGAACTGAACATATCTGGCACTGACCGAGAGCGCTATGACATCTCAGGAATCGTCGAGGGACCCATTATTCAGGATACCCTGGCGGGAAGCCTCAGCTTCAGGATGTATGACAAGAAGGGCCAGTTCACCGCTTCGGATGGCGGCATACTGGGTGACGAAGAAACCTGGTCTTTGAACGGCAAGCTGCTGTGGCAACCCACCGACTCACTGACCGTCAAATTAAGAGCCGCTTACAGCGAGGATGACGATGGGCCGCCCGCTCAGGCCTATATTGCGGGGCGCAAAAACGACTCCTGCGCTGGAAAAACCGTTCAAGTTAAAGCGGGCGGCACTGCCAATCCGTATAACTTTATTTGCGGCGCTGTCCCTGAAATCGGTCAAGTGGTTCCTGTGACCGGAAGTAACGTGATTGATGGCAACACTCAGTTGCCTAATGATTTGTTGAACCTGTTCGGTTTCGGGCCACTAAACATTGAAGATTCCTATGCCAATCAAAACTTGCCCTCAGGCATTCCGTCTCTGGGCAGGCTCGGCCTACTCCGCGAGACGCTGCGACTGAGCGCCCACATCACCTATGAAATCAATGATTACTCCATTGATTTTGTCGCTGGGCACAATGACCAAAAGGCCAACTTCGTCCGAGACTTTGATTTGAGCGGCTTCTCAAACGGTTACTCGTCAGACCCACAGGCGCTCGATGACACCAGCTTCGAGCTCCGCCTGACCTCGCCACAGAACGGCCGTCTCAGATGGTCAGTGGGAGTGAACTACTACGAGCAAGAATTCACCTCCTCGCTGGCTGGCGGTAACTTTTACTTCGGCTGCTTCGGTCAACAAGGCGGCAATACTGAATCGCCCTGCTTGAGTATTGGTGGAAAAACAGTGGGCTTGGGGCCTTTCCCAAACAGCTATGCCCAGTCCGACGAGACGGAAGTACTGGGTTATTTTGGTTCGGTTGATTTCGATATCACTGACAACCTGACCTTTACACTGGAAGGTCGCCGCCAAAACGATACGCTCACCAAGGGCGGTGCCAGCACCAAAGACGGTTTGGGCGCTGGTGCCACAGAGCTTGAGTTCAACAAGACGCTGCCCCGCGCGATCATCCGTTGGCAGCCCTTTGACAGCACTATGGTTTACGCAAGCTACGCAGAGGGAATTGTTCCAGGCGATATCAACATCGAGCTAGTCAACGCTGACGAGCAGGAGTTTGCCCAGTATGTTGCGGCTTTCCCAACTCTCGATGTGGCGTTGCCCCCGGAAGAAATCGAGACCGTCGAGCTGGGCTGGAAGCAGACCTTCGCTGGCGGCTCGGCCTACTTTAACGCGGCGGTATATTTCTCCGAGTGGACAGGGATCAAAGGTCGTTCCAGTGTCTCGGTCAATGAGACCTGTACTTCCAACGATGTCGCTACGGGAGCGCCAGGTTGCACCTACAACGGTGTGATCGCTGACGAGACCACTAGACAGCTTGAAGATGCCAATGGTGACCCCACTGGGCCGCTCAACAATGCCCGAAACGTGCTGCTTGATGGTGATGCGGACCTGTGGGGTTATGAGATCGAAGTCGGTGGCCGTATCAACGACAACTGGACCGTTGACTTTAATCTTGCGTACGTTGACACGGAATACACCCGCTACCAGTACAACTTTGGCGTTGCACGGCTGGGTTACTCCGACATGAAGGGCAATTCAGTCCCCCGCGTGCCAGAGTACACAGCCTTCGGTACCACGACATATCGCTGGTCCGTCTCTAACAACATGGATGCGTTTGTTCGGCTGGATGCGAACTATTTTGGCAAAACCTTTACGGAAGAGCGCAACCTGAACTACATGCAGGCGTACACGATCTTCAATCTTCGTGGCGGCATTGAAACCGATGCCTATCGGTTGGAGCTTTTTGTGACTAACCTTACAGATGAAGACGCCTGGGCGAGTGGAGCACGCTTCTCCGATACCGCATTCCCTACAGACTTCGGTAACTTTTTTGTGGAGCAAGGAATTAACGTCTCGCCCAACGATAAGCGAGAGTTTGGCGTGAGAGCGCAGCTCAGATTCTAATGATCAGCATCGGACCTTTCGCTGGCTAGATGACATGTGAATAGCGTTGTGGCTTGCAGGCCGGGGAAACCCGGCCTTTTTCATGCCTGGACAAAGTCCTATCAACGATAAAATTTGTTCTTCGACATCTTGCCAACCCCCGCATTGAACGCATTGCTAGGGTCCAGTGATCGATAAAACGCTGCGTGGTCGGGCTCGGCACAATACAAGTGGCCGACGTTATGTTCAGCAGGATATTTGGCACCAATCTCATCGAGCAGGCGCATCATCCGCGCTTTAATCGCCTCGGGGTCGACACCGGCCTTAACAACAAAATCCCAGTGGAACACGTGACACATAAAGTGGCCGCCCCGATAAGGCGCTGCACATTGATCCAGCAGGTCTTCGGGTAGGAATGTGTGCCACTGGGGGTAATTGCGCGGCAGCGCCACATCGAAGGTAACCATGCCATTCGTCTCTTTGGCATGAATCAGGTTGTAACGGGCCGGGGAACCACCCGCAACCAGTCGATGCAATAGCGCAGCGTCGCCCTCTGCTGGCGAGCACTCAAAGAAAGCGCCCACATCCCCCACTCTGGTGACATCGTGTAGCACCTGTCTGATCTCAGCAATGGCAGTATCCGCGCCCACCAGGATCAGATGGTGCTCGTAAGTCTTTCGGTACTCGCGCATCCGCTTGGGCAAATGATCAGGCCACCACTGTGCCAATCGTTGCAATAGATGGTCCGCAGGGCGGTTCGGGAGACCAGGGATTTTATCGAGCCAGCGATCCAGAGCGGCTTTGATGCGGTAAAGCCTGGGCAAAAAACTCGTGCCCAGATACTTGATCATCAAGAAAGTATCTTTGCAGTACTGGTCAGCACCATCGAACCAACTCTCGTGCATGTACTCGCCCATCTCGGGCAATTCGCTGCACTCTGAAAGCAGCCGTCGGCGAATTTCATTGAGCTGCTCGGGGTCATTGGTCCCGACATAAAAGACCTGCTCGGCTTTAGGCTTGTCAAACGTGTCGACCCGCACGGCGAACACCGCCAACTTCCCGGCACTGCCACTGGCTTCATGGAGTCGCCGCTGGTCTGAATTGAATCGGGCGGGCGTGGTAGCCTCAACCTCCCGGACCCGCTGGATGTACTCAGGGTCAGAAGCAAGCCCGCCACCCAAGGTGACTGACTGCGGGTCGAAGCGCTCCGCGTCGAGGTTACTCAGGATGTCTTCGGGCGTATCACCCAAATCAATACCCAGATGGTTAACCAACTCCAGCTCGCCTTGATCGGTGAGCCGGGCAAACAGGGCAAACTCGGTATACGCAGGTCCGCGCTTGACCAGGCTCCCGCCCGAGTTATTGCAGATACCCCCGACCACTGAGGCACCAATGCACGATGAACCAATCACCGAATGCGGGTTCTTGCCGAAGGGGGCGAGCATTTCCTCAAGCCGGTATAGCGTGCCGCCGGCAAAAACCAGCGCCTG
>CAXPKH010000220.1:0-3222 GCA_964217615.1 Luminiphilus sp. | reverse complement strand
CAGTTTTAGCCGATCTGGCAGATGGCGTTGACGAACTGGAAGAGCAAATCCTTCAGATGGAGCTGGCGGGGGTTCGCGAACAGATCATCTCCATCCGGCGAAGAACCAGTATCTTCAACCGATTTCTCTCACCGCAAAAAGATATTGTGGGACGCTTGTGCGATGGATCAACACTTAAGTTGAACGATCAGCTCAAAAGACGCCTGCACGAGGCGCACAACGACATGATCCGGTTTGTGGAGGACCTTCAAGCCATTCGGGAACGCGCCCAATCGATCCAGAGCGAGGTGACAAATATCCTTACGGCACGGCTCAACCGGAACACCTATGCATTTTCAATCATCGCTGCGATTTTCTTACCTCTGAGTTTTCTCACAGGCCTACTGGGCATCAATATCCCGGGTATCCCGGGTGAAGAGGATCCGGAGGCATTCCTCGTGTTCTGTGGCATTCTTGCGGGGGTAGTACTGGTACAGGTCGCGATATTCAAAAAATTGCGCTGGTTTTGATGGCTCTAGGGAGAAGCAAGGTGATCAACTTTGACCTTAAAAAGTGGTGGACACTCGATCCCGACGCCGAGGCTGCCAGCGAGGATAATCCACTCACCCCCCTGACCACCGAGCAGCGGAGGCCCGGTGGGCCCCTGCTGGCTCTCGCTTTTGGATGGGGCTTTCTTATCACCGGCTTGCTCGCGGGTGGGGCGCTGGGAAGTGGCGTCACGCTGTGGGGCGATCTCATTTGGTATTCACTGCTGGGTAGCGCCATCAATTTTGCGATCGGCGCTTTGGTGGGTTACATGGCCTGGCGGACCGGATGCAATAGCACGCTACTTTTCCGCGCGGTCTATGGCGAGATGGGGGCCTTTGTTCCCGTTATTTTTATCGCGTTGCTTACCATTGGCTGGCAGGGCATTGTCGTTGGTGCTTTTGCCCAGATCTGGACGCAAGCCCCGGGCACAGCGGTTTACTACGCCGTCGCAATCTTCGCCGGCATGCTATACACGGGCACGACCTTGTTTGGCGTTAAGGGCATCGAGCGGGTCGGTATTCCCGCCATGCTGGGCCTGGTTGCGGTAGGCCTCTACGCGGCATGGGTCAACATTGACCAAGCAGGCGGTATCTCCGCGGTTGAAGTGTTGTCTGCCAGCAAAGTGGCAGAGTCCCCGATTACTGGTATGGAGGCGATCAACATTGTTGTCGGTGCGTGGATCGTGGGTGCCGTTGTCATGGCGGAGTACGTGAGATTTGCACGGAGCTTCTGGATCGCCATGGCGATTCCTTTCGTTGTCTTGGTGGTAGACCAACTGTTCCTCAATCTTGTCGGGGCGTTGGGCGCAGTCGGGAGTGGCACGCCCGATTTCACCGCCTACTTAGGCACGCTCTCAGGTTTCGCGGCGATTTTTGGGCTGATCGGAATGACGCTGGCGCTGTGGACCACCGGCGATACCAATTTGTACTTACCCAGTGTGCAGACAGCGAGCCTTTTCAGAAAACCCAAGCGTGTCACCATCGTCATCTGCGGCGCGCTGGGCACGATTCTGGGGTTGGGTATTTACCAGATGTTTTTGGGATGGATATCGTTGTTGGCTACCGTTGTCCCCCCGATTGTGGGGCCGGTCATTGCCGAGTACTACCTGATTCGCGGGAAGCCCAGCGAATTTGCCAGCGACGAGCGACTGAATTGGCCCGCTATTGTTGCCTTCGCAGCGGGCGCTCTGATCGCAGGCGGTAACGGCAGGGAGGGCTTTCCTATCGCGCTTGATCTCTCGCCTTCACTTTTGGGTCTCATCGTGTCGTTGGTGGTTTACGTCATTTTGCGAAAACTCACCCGATAACGGGCAATAAGGGCAATCGCGATGACTCGAATGATCCTAGCCGCCATTGGCGCTCTGGCACTCTTGCTCTCCATTGTCCTATTCACCCCCTGGTTGATTGGCGAGGCGCGCGGAACCCAAACCGCATCGAGAATAACGGCTGGCTATCCACTCACCTTTCCAGAAAACTTTGCGTGGGGCGTTGCGGTCGCTGCGCAACACGTTGAGCACCAACAGCCCAGCGATTGGACCGCTTTTGAACGCAGGGTGGTCTCCGAGGGAAAAACGGGGACCGGAAATAAGCCCGGAGAGGCCAAACCGGGCCACATTCGCGATCTGGATAAGGTCTCCGAAGAAGTGAGGCGTAAAAAAGTTGACTTTGATACGCGCTACGCGAGTGATTTTGAGGCGTTGGCAACACTGGGGCTGAATAGTTATCGCTTTAGCCTTTCCTGGGCTCGGCTGTTCCCCCACGCCGACATGACCGAGCCGGATCCGGAGGGGGTGGCCTTTTACACAGATGTGATTGCGTCGGCCAAGGCAAACGGATTAACGCCCCATGTTTCACTCTTTCACTTCTCCACCCCAGAATGGTTCTGGGAGGAACTGCAGGGCAAACGCGGCTGGGAACGGAGCGACGCCCTTGCACACTGGAATCGCTATGTGAGCGCCGTCTCTAGCCTACTCGGGCCTGACATCGACTTCTGGTGCACCCTCAACGAACCCATGGTCTACGTGCTGTGGGGCTACATGGAGGGTATTTTCCCGCCATTGGAGCAGCGCGCGACGCCGGTGGATGTCGCCCCTGTTGTGGCGCAGCTCCTAAAAGCCCATGCCAATGCCTACGAGATTCTCCACCGTGACGCGGCAGCGCGCGGACAAGCTATTTCGGTGGGGCTTACGCAACATACCCGTGCCTTTGAGCCCTGGCGGAATTGGCACCCTATGGATCGTTTGGCTGCTGGCTTCGTGCAACAGGCTTTCATCTGGGACGTGTTTGATGCGATAGAAAGCGGTACCTACGCGATGGCCAATACGGACTACACCGCCACCATCGACGGGCTGGCTGGCACGCAGGACTATGTGGGAATCAATTATTACGGTCGGTTTTATGTGCAGATGGATGTAGACGCCATGGCGGCGGGGCCCGTGACCCACGCCAACGATCCCAGTGACCCCACAGAATTGACCAGTGATCTCGGCTGGGCGCTCTATCCTATCGGATTCAGTCATGTGCTCGAGGAAGCCTGGCAGCGCTACGGAAAACCGATTCAAATTTTGGAGAATGGCATTGCCGACGCCGCCCAACCCGACTTGCTCAGACAAACCTTTCTGGTGAGCCATCTCAGAGAGGTGTGGTATGCCATGAATGTGTTGGGTGTCGACATCGACGGATACTTCCACTGGTC
>CAXPKH010000219.1:0-7715 GCA_964217615.1 Luminiphilus sp. | reverse complement strand
ATCCAGCAGCGGTTCAAGGGACGCCTCGTCGTGGGGGAAGGCGTTGACCATGCACTTGAGGCCCAACCGTTCAAAGACCGGTTTCAGCGCCAGACAATCGGGGATTTCCGATACATTCGGGTCCAGACATGCGCCCGCATAGCCGGCCTCTGCGATTCGCTCCAGGTAGATCTCAACGGAGTCTTCGGGTCGGCCGGGGATACGCTGCTCCATGGCCCAGAGCGACTGATAAATGTCGAGGTTATGGGCCATCAACAGCGCATTAGAACGATGTCAGGAACGAGGCGGCGTTACCGCCGGTTAGCTGCGCAGACTGAGCAGCGCGCAGAAAGTCCTTGCCAGAAGCAGGTTCAAGACCTGGCGCGTCGTGGAAGATGCGGTAACGGCGGTAGCGCACATACATGACCAACTGTGGCCACAGGCGAATGACCGTATCCGGGTCGTCACCAAAGAGTTCGCGATGCAGCTTGGGGAGTTCAAACCAGGGAGTGGTGGGCTTAGCATGATGCGCGTTGTGATAGCCGAAATTCAGAATCAGCCAATTCACCCATTCGTATCGCCACGAAAGAATGGGGCTAAAGGTATGTTCCTGCTCCCATTCAAGATCTCCTTTGTGCTCCGAGACCTCGTCGGTATAGAGATTGGTGCGGTAAGGGTAGTCATGCTCCAGTCCATCGACAAAGCGCAGGACAATAATCATCAGCATGTAGGCGATCAGATAACCGAGCAAGGCAACCGGTGCGTACCATGCGAGCGCGGTGAGCAGGCTGAAGCGAATGAGAATCACGCTCACGTTTCTCCCGAGCTGGTTGCGGCGCTGCGGGATAATAAAAGCGGTAAACACCATAATGGTGTGCATCAGAATGCAGTGGGCTGGGATAAAACACCACTCCAGAAAGATCGTGACGCGGTAGACGAGCGGGTGCTTTTTGAAAAAGCCCTCGTAATCGAACCAGACCACATCGTCATTCTCAACGTGATGCCGGAAGTGTTTGGTGCGGATGTCCTCCACCGTGCCATAGCATGAGCCACAAATCCATCCGAGCCAGCCGGCCAATTGGTTGTTGTGTCGATTGACCGTAAACACCGTGTTATGCGCGCACTCATGAATCATGTAAGCGGCAATGATCATGCCGTGACCCACCAGAAGGATGCCTGGCACAAGACCCACCCAACCGCCTGCCAGCAAGCAGTACCAACCTGCGAGAAAAGTCAGTAGCGAATAGGCGATAGCGCCACTGTGCCACACTCGCCCCTTATCGGTTTTAAAAGTCCAGGTTGTCATGGTGCAGGCTTTAGCTCAGGGGAGATTCCGGCAAGGCGCCACGTGCGGGCGGGTTCTCAGTATACGAATGCCGTTTGCTGAAAAAAACCAGGGGGCAGAGCGTTAAATGGTGCACCTGCGGGTTACTGCGGTCGATAATCCTCGACCGTCTGGCCCAGGAGTCTCAGTCCCAGCGCAGTCACGGCGGCGGCTAATAGCATGCCGGCCCACCAGGGTAACCCCAGGCTGGTCGGTAGGGTTCCGCAAATTAATGCGGTGGTGCCTGCCAGCAGGGCGTACGGTAATTGCGTTCTCACGTGCTCGATGTGGTCACAGCCCGCGGATAGCGATGACATCACGGTGGTATCAGAGATAGGTGAGCAGTGATCTCCCCATACCGCGCCGGCCAGTACACCCGACACCGAGGCATAAAGAATGTGATAACCCTCTGATCCCGCGAGACCCTGACTATTCATAATGGCCCAGCACAAGGGCAGCACCAGGGGCAGCAGTATGCCCATGGCACCCCAGCTGCTACCGGTTGAAAACGCCGTAAAGGCGGCGAGTACAAAAATGGTGGCAGGCAAAGCCGATGCCGGCAGGCTGTCACCTAAGCTGGCGATAAGAAAATCGGCGGTGTGGAGTTCGCGGCTGATCTCGGACATCGACCAGGCCAACACGAGAATAATCATGGCAATGAATGTGAATCGCGCGCCGGATACCCAGGCGTCGACGATTTCGTCGAGGGTCAGGAGTCGTTGCAGGGCAGTCATGACGATGGCGGTGAAAGCGGAAAGCAGGGAAGCCCACATGAGTGCGCGATAGGAATTGGCCGAGCCAATGATGTCACTGATTGTGTCTCCCTCTCCGGTGATGTAGAGGCCCGCCAGAATACCGATGATCATGACTGCCACGGGTACGACGGCGTTTAGGGCCTTCGGCTGGATGCCGTCTTTCATCGCCAGTGCGGCCTCGTCATCCTGCCCAACGGTAGAAGCAACAGGTGGTGCGGTGACGCCAGTGGCTCGTGCTCGCCGCTCGGCGGCCAGCATGGGGCCAAATTCACGTCCGGTGGTAATGATCAATACCATCAGCAAGATGGCCATAAAGGGATAAAAACTGTAAAGAATCGAGTTCAGAAAAATGCTGTACGCGCTTAACTCCAGGCCCTCTAATTGCGCGGAGGCGTCGCCGATCAGGCTCACCTGATAGCCAATCCAAGTGGTCACCAATGCAATCGTCGCAATGGGCGCGGCGGTAGAGTCCACGATATAAGCGAGCTTTTCTCTGGAGATGCGCAGCCGGTCGGTAATGGAACGACTGGTGTTACCCACCACTAGCGTGTTGGAGTAATCGTCGAAAAAAATGACCAGGCCCAGCGACCAAACCGCAAGTTGACCTCGCCGCGCACTATTTGCGCCTCTGATGATCCATTCCACGATACCCCGCATACCCCCATTGCGAGAAATAACGCCCACCATGCCGGCAATCATGAAGGTGAACAGCATGATGGTTACGTGGTCGCGATCCGCCACAGCGTTCACCACATACACCTCGAAGCTATCAAACAGCCCGTGGAAAACACCTTCGAGGCTCATACCCTGCAGTGCCCAGGCCCCCACCCACAAACCCAGCATGAGCGCTGGGAGCACGCTGCGCAGCAAGAGCGCCATGCCAATCGCCAATAGCGGCGGTAATATCGACACCCAAGCGGGAATCACTGGTATGGCGGCTTCGAATGTCACGGTGTCGTTGACCACCAGGCTCAATTCCAAGACGCGGGACTCTTCTGCAATGATTTTGACGAACATCCAGCTGCCGTCCGTTCTCTCTGCCTGATAAATCCGGTCGTTGACGATCAGTGTGGGGCTGCTAACGAATGTGGAGGAGTCTGGTGATTCGGTTGGGCTGACTGCCAGGTCATAGGGAATGCCTTCGAGGAAGACTTTTGGGGCGTCAACGCGCGCCTCATTGGCTAGTGCAATGGGCGCAAGATCGCATAGGACTGTCACGAGCAGGATGCTCATCAGCCGGCTGAAGAAGTTGCCTCGCATGCACCGCCCCCGATGATTTATGCTCGATTATTGCAGTAATTGATGGCCCTGTGGCTGCTATCGCGCGATTAAATCCGGTCGAGCGAATGCCTGTTCAGTGCACCTTATTATTGCTCCGGAGGCGCAATGCTTGAGTTTTTTCTCCTGTTAACGGCGGGCCTATTGGGCGGGGTGGTCAATACCGTGGCGGGTGGCGGTAGTTTCATTACCTTCCCCGCCTTGTTGGCAGTCGGCGTACCACCCGTTGCCGCGAATGCCACCAATACCTTTGCTTCTTTTGCGGGCTACGCCAGTGGCGCGGTCGGATTTCGCAGCGCGTTGTGGGAGCATCGAGCTCGCCTGTACCCAATGATCGCGATCTCGCTAGTGGGCGGCTTTTTGGGGGCAGGGTTGTTACTCAACACTGCCGAGGCAGCCTTTGAGAGAGCGGTTCCCTGGCTTTTGTTGCTGGCAACGGGTCTGTTAATTCGCGGCGCGGCAATACAAGAGGCCTTGCAGGCCTGGCGAGCCGGCAGTGGAAAACGGTCGGTGGCGGTGGGCATTGGTTTGGCCACGCTGCTCCTTTTGACGTGTGTCTACGGTGGATTTTTCAACGCAGGCCTCGGCATTATTCTGCTCGGTTATTTAACGCTATCGGGATATCGGGATATTCACCTGATGAACGGCATCAAGCTACTGGTCTCGGCGACGGTGTCTGTGGTGGCGATCATCATGTTCGGTATGGGTGACTTAATCGCGTGGACTCAAGGGGGTGTAGTCATGACGGGCACCGTGGTGGGTGGTTATTTGGCGGCCCGCGCCGTGCAAGTTTTTAGTCAAGCGTGGGTGCGTCGGTTTATTGTCACCGTTGCCTCTTTAATGACGATTTATTTTTTTCTGAAAACCTATGCGATGGGCTGATCGGGCGGCCTTTGAATGTGTTTTGGAAACTGTAAGGCGGCGATTGCGCCCACCACGGAAAAAACAAGCAACATCATGAAAAGGTGCTGAAAGCCGAGAAGGCCAGGGCTTTGATCAATCAAAAATCCCGCAACAGCCGCGACATAAACATCGGGTGTAAAGCCGATCACTGAGACTAGTCCAACGGCGGTTCCGGTTTGCGCCAACGGGACCTGACCTTCCGCCAGCAAGCCAAAGTAAAGCCCGCGCAATCCAAAGATAGCAACGCCAGTCACGAGTGTATTCAGCACAATCATATCCAGAGAGCCCAGTGCGGTGCCGGTGAATGCAAACAGCGACTGATGAATAATGAGCAAAACAAAGCACACGAAAACCATCCGGGAGATGCCCCACCGGTCGCCGAGTAACCCAAGGATTAATCCGGTGATGGGTCGGGCCCATGCGCCCAAGGTGACGATTTCAGCAGCATCGATTTCGTCGATGCCATGCCCGCGAACGGCAAACAGCGCGTATTGGTCAAAGGCTTTATAGCTCGTGTAGGCACAGACCATAATGATGGCTTGCAGCCACACCACTTTGAGTCCCAAAACAGATTTAACTTGCCTAAAAAATTGGGCGGGGGAGCGCTGATCCGATGCTTCGTGCTCCTCGCCGAGACCCTTCAGCGTGAACCAAACCAGTAGGCCGGCTGCGGCAGTGACCCCCGTGTAACCATAAATCACCTGCTGCAGGACGGCCCCTTTCTGGGCCAATGTGGCCTCGTCGTAACCCAGCGGGAACGCAGTTGAGAACGCAAATACCCCAACCGAGGCGAGCACGGCTGCCAGCAGTCCCCGGCCCCCTTCGAGTAGACCATAGGCCATTCCTTGCTGATCACCGCCCCCCCATGCCCGAGTGACTTTGATGAGGGCGGCCCAAAACAACAGAATATTCGTCAAGCCAAAGAATCCCCAGACCAACATCACGCCAAAATAATCGGGGAACGACGCGAGATATAAACCACCTGCGGCCGTGGCCCACAGCGAGCCGGCGAGTAGTAGTCGCGGTTCGAAACGATCCGCCAGTGGACCGCCAAAAAAATAAGCGGCCATGGCGACGAACCCGTAGGCGCTCTGTGCAACCCCCAGCTCGGTGGCGGTGAGACCAAAAACCTCAAGGAAAGTGGGGCGAAAAAAGCGAGTGACGTGGTAGGGCAGGGTGAAGATGGCTTCCGCCGCCCATATGAACGAAAAAATCACCAGCCCGCGTTGCCAGCGGGAGGTTACTCGCGCGCTGCCGCGCGCAGTCTCTTGGTCCGTCAAATCAATCGGTTAGGCCAGCCAGCCCAACAACAGCTCAATGATGACGACATTGGCGATATCGATGAAGAAGGCGCCGACCAAAGGCACGATGATAAAGGCCTGGTGACAAGCCCCATAGCTTTTGGTGACAGCCGACATATTGGCCATGGCGGTTGGAGTCGCGCCCATCGAAAACCCGCCAAAGCCGGCAGAGATAACCGCCGCCTCGTAGTTTTTACCCATGACACGGAACACCACCAGAATGATAAAGGTGGCGGCTAAAGCTACCTGGGCACCGAGAATCAGCACCAGCGGCCCTGCGAGTTCGACCAGCTCCCAGAGCTTCATGCTCATCAGTGACATGGCGAGAAAGGTACCCAGTGAGACATCCGCAATCAGCGCAACGGCGGGCGTTCGGGCGGGCCACTTGGTGCCTGTGATGCGCGGCAGCGAGTCCGGGCGCAGATTAGTCATCAGAATGCCTGCGAATAAACAGCTCACGAACAGGGGCAACTGAACGCCCAACTGCTCAAGGCCTTCGTCGAAGAACACGCCGATAATGATGCAGATGTGGATAGACAGGATGGCGTCCAGCACATCCATGTAATGCAGGCCCACGGGTTTGTCTTCTTCCATGATGCCCACATCCACCGGTTCGTCGCTCTCGGGGCTTAGCTGATGTCGCTGAATAAGAAACTTGGCGATCGGTCCGCCCATTAGGCTCGCCAGGACCAGTCCGAAAGTAGCGCAGGCAATGCCCAACTCCATGGCGCCGGCAATACCGTATCGCTCAGCGAATATTGGCGCCCAGGCAATCGATGTGCCATGCCCGCCAATCAGCGAGACACTACCGCCCAGAATCCCCACCGCCGGTTCAAGTCCCACGGCGGTTGCAACGCCAATGCCCGTGAGATTCTGAAGCATCATAAACACCACGGTCGCGGCTAGCAGGATCACCAGCGGTTTGCCACCGGCTATCAAGTCCCTAAAACTGGCGTTGATGCCAATCGTTGTAAAGAAGTACACCAGGAGCACGTCTCTTGCTCCCAAGGTGAATTGCACACTGATACCGCCAAAGGCGTGGAGGGCATAGAACAGGATGCACACCAGTAATCCCCCGGTCACGGGCTCGGGAATGCTGAATTCCCTGAAGGCGGGGACCACCTGATTCAGGCGTTTGCCAATAAACAAAACAACGATGCCCAAAGTGACCGTCATGAAATGATCAATGTTGAGTATGCCGTCAACGAGTTCCATAGCGCAGTCTCGGTTTTTTATTGGGCTTGCCTTGACCTTCGCGGAATCAATCTTCGGCGTCAAGTCCGCCCGAGGACCCTGTCACCTCCGGCGCCAATCTGTCGTCTGGAGAGTGGAATTCGAAGGGTCATCCGTCTACGGTTAGGCCCTGATCTGACATGAATGTTGCAACCTGGACATTTTCCGCCCTGTCATACATCGGGCAATGCTGGATGGTTGCTTCAGTTGCTTGAGCAAGGAGACCCGACGGATGTTTTACCCCCAGATTTCTCGCATGTTGGCCCTGCCGCTGCTCGGTATGTTTTTGGGTTGCGCTGGCAACGCAGCGGAGGTCGTTGGCGATCCCGCGGTATCCCCTACGTTACCGCCCGGCGTAGCCCCAGCGTCGGAGCTCGACTGGCGAAAATTGCCCGCCCCGGACCATACGCTGGCCCATTTCCGACCGGGTGAAATCGAGGGGTATTGCTTTGATCGTGCAAAGCAACCCTACACCGCGGTCGTTGACAGTCATTTCCATCCCAAGCCCTTTGGTGGCCCCGCAATGGATGCGCAGCACCTGTGGGAGACGTTCGACCGACTCGGGGTCAGGTTCATTAATTATTTTGGTATTGGTCAGATACTGGAGCTGGGTGCCAACTGTGCCTACTACCTCGATTGTCCCGGTGTGTCGGCTTTACCCAGTATCAAAAATGATTTTGTCAACGGACTGGAGCTGGCGGCTTATGATCCCGACAAAATTCATATAACGCTTTCGATGACATTTATCGATCTGGCGCACGCTGAAAACGCCGTGGCCATGATCGAACTTTATGATCGGGAGTTTCCCGGCATGTTTTCCTGGTCGGGTGAACTCAACATCATGAAACAGGCCCTGCTGGGTAACAACGCCGAGCCCGCCACGATAGCGAGTATCGACACTTGGGCGCCCTTTATGGCGGTGTTTCGCGAGCGGGGTATTCC
>CAXPKH010000218.1:0-10290 GCA_964217615.1 Luminiphilus sp. | reverse complement strand
TTGTGTCCAAAGCTCAGTGAACCCTCCTGCCGGACGCAACACGCCTTGCTTATGCATCGCGCATCACAGGCGACAGCTCTGACTTATCCGGTCGCCGCAGTAGCACTCAGTAGATAATAAAAAGCCCTCGTTGGCATGCCAGCGAGGGCTCGTTCATGCGGATGAATCAATCTTCCGAAGACGCTTCTACTGCCTCGTCATCTTCGATTTCTGGCTGTGGCCGGTCAACAAGTTCGACAAAAGCCATCGGTGCTTTGTCACCGGCTCGATACCCACACTTGAGAATGCGAATGTAACCACCGGGGCGCTCCTGATAGCGGGGGCCCAACTCCTCAAACAGCTTACCTACGGCCGCCTTCGATCGAGTGCGATCAAACGCCAGACGCCGATTAGCAACGCTGTCATTCTTGGCCAAGGTGATAAGCGGCTCAGCGTAGCTGCGCAACTCCTTTGCCTTAGGCAAGGTCGTCTTGATTAATTCGTGCTCGACCAGCGATACCGCCATGTTGCGAAACATAGCTTTCCGATGCGAGCTATTGCGATTCAGTTGTCGTCCGCTATGGCGATGACGCATGACTCTATTCCTTACAAATCGTGCCCGGATTTGGTCCGGGCGTTATCTATTCTTAGACGCTCAACAAGCGCTCATCGTTCTTGAGGCTCGACGGCGGCCAGGCCTCCAGTCTCATACCCAATGACAACCCACGCGAAGCCAGCACATCTTTGATTTCGGTCAGGGACTTCTTGCCGAGGTTAGGCGTCTTGAGAAGCTCCACTTCCGTGCGCTGCACCAGGTCGCCGATGTAATAAATATTCTCCGCCTTGAGGCAGTTAGCCGATCTGACGGTAAGTTCAAGATCGTCAACGGGGCGCAACAGGATGGGATCAACCTCCTCCGCCGCTTCGGTCGCTGCCGCCTGCGCCTCGCCCTCGAGGTCAACAAACACTGCCAGCTGCTGCTGCAGGATGGTTGCCGCGCGGCGAATCGCTTCTTCCGGATCCAAAGTACCATTGGTCTCCAGATCAATAATCAGCTTGTCGAGGTCGGTTCGCTGCTCGACTCGCGCGGAATCCACTACATAGCTCACACGACGAATCGGTGAGAACGACGCATCGAGTGGTAAACGACCAATCGACCGCGTTTCGTCTTCAGGGTTCTCACGGGCGTCAGCCGGTGAGTAGCCGCGGCCGCGCTGTACCGTCAAGCGGATAGCGACGTGCGTTTTGTCAGTGATCGTGCAAATCACGTGGTCCGGATTGGAGATTTCCACGTCGTGATCTACCTGAATGTCAGCCGCAGTCACCGTGCAGGGACCTTGCGCGGACAGCGTTAACTGCGCCGAATCCTTGCCAGAAAGCGATAGGGCTACCCCTTTGAGGTTGAGGAGAATCTCAATGACATCCTCTTGCACGCCCTCGATCGCGGAGTATTCATGTTCTACGCCGTCGATTTCCACTTCGGTAATCGCGCATCCAGGCATGGATGACAGCAGAATCCGACGCAAGGCATTGCCCAGGGTGTGGCCAAAACCCCGCTCGAGAGGTTCCAACGTAACCGTTGCGCGAGTAGAGGACGCCTCATCAACCTTGATGACGCGGGGTGTCAAAAACTCAGTGACCGAACTTTGCATAAAGCACCTTCGATTAAATCAGGGATTGGGGATAGGGTTAATTCGAAGCAGGTTTACTTCGAATACAGTTCCACAATCAGGTTTTCGTTAATTTCGCTGGATAGATCCTGCCGATCGGGCCGTGACTTGAAAGTGCCCTCAAGCTTATCGACATCGACTTCGATCCAGATGGGTTCCCCACGCTGCTCTGCAATCGCCAGAGCCGACTGCACTCTGAGTTGCTTCTTGGCCTTTTCGCGGACCGACACAACGTCGCCCGGTTGCACCTGATAAGACGGGATGTTTACTACCTTTCCGTTCACCAGAATCCCTTTATGGGACACCAACTGACGCGACTCTGACCGCGTCGAACCAAAGCCCATACGATAGACAACATTGTCCAGACGGCTTTCCAATAGCTGGAGCAGGTTCTCGCCCGTCGCGCCTTTGAGCCGAGCCGCTTCCTTGTAGTAATTTCTGAACTGCTTCTCAAGCACGCCATAGATGCGGCGTACCTTCTGCTTTTCGCGGAGCTGCACGCCGTAGTCGGATAAGCGGCCGCGACGCGCGCCATGCTGACCAGGTGCGGTTTCAGACTTGCACTTTTTATCAAAGGCAGCCACACCACTCTTGAGCTGCAGGTCCGTACCCTCCCGGCGGGAGAGCTTGCACTTCGGTCCAATGTATCGAGCCATTTGCTAAGTCCTCTCTGCGCGCTTTAAACGCGACGCTTCTTGGGTGGACGACAACCGTTGTGGGGGATCGGTGTCACGTCAGTAATGTTAGTAATCTTGTAACCACAGCCATTCAGTGCCCGCACGGCAGACTCGCGGCCGGGCCCGGGGCCCTTCACCTGCACATCGAGATTACGCAGACCGTACTCCTTGGCCGCCTCACCCGCGCGTTCAGCGGCAACCTGCGCCGCAAAGGGGGTAGACTTGCGCGACCCGCGGAACCCGGAGCCTCCGGAGGTTGCCCAGCTCAGGGTATTACCCTGCCGGTCGGTGATCGTAATGATGGTGTTGTTAAATGACGCGTGAACATGCGCCACACCATCCACCACCTGCTTGGTGATTTTGCGTTTGGTTGTCTTGGCGTTTTTTGCCATAAATCTACTCGCTTCAATATCTACGCTACAAAATGTGATGTAGCTCCACCAAAGTGATCATCCAAAGTTCGGATGACAGCTTGTTTATTTACGGATGGGCTTTCGAGGCCCCTTCCGGGTTCGTGCGTTTGTCTTAGTACGTTGGCCGCGCAGGGGCAGTCCCTTTCGATGCCGCAATCCGCGGTTACATCCCAAATCCATCAGTCGTTTGATGTTCATCGACACTTCACGACGCAGGTCGCCCTCAACGTTCATCTCCGATACCAGAGAGCGCAGCTGATCGAGCTCACCCTCAGAGAGCTCACCGATTTTCGTGCTCTCGGGAATGTTACTGACCTCACACAGCCGCTTAGCCTGCGTTCGACCAATGCCATAAATATGGGTGAGTGAAATCACCGCATGCTTATGATCTGGAATATTGACTCCGGCGATCCGCGCCATCTTTTATCTCCACACCTTTTTCGAGACACGCCCCTGAGCGCATCCGGTTGCCGCACCCAGCCAAAGGGCGCGCACGTTAATTGCTTGTCGGCAAGGCATCAATAATCAACCCTGGCGCTGCTTGTGCCGAGGATCCGAAGAGCAGATCACCCTCACCACACCATTGCGCCGAACCACCTTGCAGTTGCGACACATTTTTTTGACCGAAGCTCGCACTTTCATCAAAAACTCCTGATTCCTATCTCACCCGACCTGCGGGGCTCAAACTCCCGAGGTTGGCTTTTTTCATCACACCCTCGTACTGGTGAGACATCAGATGACTCTGCACCTGTGCCATAAAATCCATGACCACCACCACGACAATCAACATTGATGTTCCACCCAGGTAGAAGGGCACGTTGAACATCACCACCAAAAATTGGGGCAATAGACAAACCAAGGCGATGTAAGCCGATCCAAACACGGTCAGGCGAGTGAGCACGCCATCGATGTAGTTGGCGGTTTGCTGGCCAGGACGAATACCAGGAACAAATGCGCCGGAGCGCTTCAGGTTGTCGGCGACTTCCTGAGGATTGAACATCAATGCGGTATAAAAGAAGCAGAAAAAGACAATGAAGCCCGTGAACAAAAGGATATTGAGGGGCTGACCAGGGCCGATCGCGACAGCGAGATCCTGCAACCAATCGGCGCTGTCGCCGCTGCCAAACCATTGGGCTACCGACGCCGGGAACAACAAAATCGAACTCGCAAAGATGGCAGGAATGACGCCCGCCATGTTGACCTTGAGGGGCAAATGCGACGCTTGTGCCTGCATCATCCGCCGGCCCTGCTGCCGCTTGGCATAATTCACCGTAATACGACGTTGCCCACGCTCGATAAAGACCACTAAATAAATTACGACTGCAGCCAATACGAGAATACCCAGCAGAATCAGAATGCTGATTTCACCCTGACGCGCCTGCTCGAGAGACTGACCTATAGCGGCGGGCAAACCCGCCACAATACCGGCGAAAATCAACAGAGAGATGCCATTGCCCACACCGCGCTCGGTAATCTGCTCACCTAGCCACATCATGAAAACTGCGCCGGTCACGAGGGATGCAACCGCCGTCACATAAAAACTCAGGCCGGAGGCATACGTCAGGCCCTGATTAGCGAGGCCCACCGTCATGCCAGTGCCCTGTACCAAGGCCAACACCACGGTGAGATAGCGAGTCCACTGGGAGATCTTGCGGCGGCCCGCCTCGCCCTCTTTTTTGAGCTGCTCAAGTTGCGGCGTCACCGCCGTCATGAGCTGCATAATGATCGAGGCTGATATGTAAGGCAGGATACCCAGCGCCAGAATACTCATGCGCTCCAACGCGCCACCCGAGAACACGTTGGCCAGCCCGAGGATCGTGCCCTGGTTCTGGTCAAACAGTGATGCCAATTGCTCGGGATCAATACCGGGCACGGGAATATGTGTCCCGATCCGGTAAATCAAGAGCGCAACCAACACAAAACGCAGGCGAGCAAACAGCTCTCCCATGCCGGCTGAACTCATTGATGGCATACCGTTGGCCATGGCTTAAGCCTCGACGCTCCCGCCAGCGGCTTCGATGGCTGCCTTGGCACCCTTGGTGACCGTCAACCCACGCACATTGACTGCCCGGCTGATATCACCCGACAAGAAGACGCGTACCCGCTTGACATCATCTTTGATCAAGTCCGCGGCCTTGAGTGTCTCCAGATCCACAACATCACCGTCAACGCGATTCAATTCGTGCAAGCGCACTTCAGCGGTGGTGCGACCAATACGCGAAGTAAAACCATATTTGGGGAGTCGCTTCTGGAGCGGCATCTGGCCGCCCTCAAAACCGGCCTTTACAGTGCCCCCTGAGCGAGACTTCAAGCCCTTATGACCGCGACCCGCGGTTTTTCCCGTACCTGAACCGATTCCGCGACCCACACGCTTTGCGTCACGCTTGGCACCGGGGGCAGGTTTCAGGTTGTTCAAACGCATATCGTCAGACATTGCTTTCACCCTCAACCCGCACCAGATAATTGACCTTGTTGATCATGCCGCGCACGGAAGGCGTATCCTCTACCTCAACCGTGTGGCCGATTCGACGGAGACCCAAGCCCGCAACACAGGCCTGATGCTTCTTGAGGCGACCGTGGATACTGCGGACCTGCGTCACTTTAATCATTGCTTTACTCATTGCTTTAACCCCAATACTCAGCTGAGGATTTCTTCAACACTCAACCCACGGCGCGCAGCGACATCCTCTGGAGAACTCATATCCCTGAGCCCTTTAAAGGTGGCACGAACCACATTCACGGGGTTGGTGGAGCCGTAACACTTCGCCAGCACGTTATGGACTCCAGCTAATTCCAGGACTGAGCGCATCGCGCCACCGGCAATCACGCCAGTACCTTCAGAGGCAGGCTGCATATAAACCTTGGAGGCCCCATGCGCTGACTTGATGGGGTACTGCAGCGTACCGTTAACGAGCTGCACCTGCACCATGTTGCGCCGCGCGGCTTCCATCGCCTTCTGTATAGCGACGGGCACTTCTCTTGCTTTACCGCGGCCGTAACCGACACGGCCCTTGCCGTCGCCGACCACCGTCAGGGCGGTGAAGCTCATGATGCGGCCGCCTTTCACGGTTTTCGCAACGCGATTCACCTGGACCAATTTTTCCTGCAGGTCACCTTCGGTGCGCTGATCGCCCTGCTGCTTTTTGTCGTTCATCGCCATACTTAAAACTCCAACCCACCTTCGCGCGCAGCGTCGGCGAGTGCCTTGACTCGCCCGTGATATCGAAATCCTGATCGATCAAATGCTACTGAGGTAACGCCAGCGGCCTTGGCACGCTCGGCGACCAGTTTGCCGACTGCCGCAGCAGCTGTGATATTTCCCGTTGCGCCTGCACGCAAGTCCTTATCCAACGTGGAAGCCTGAGCCAGCACGGTTTTGCTATCTCCGGATATCACCTGAGCATAGATGTGCCTTGGCGTCCGGTGCACAGAGAGGCGCACTGATCCGGCGGTGCGGAGTTGGACTCTGGATTTTCTGGCGCGACGCAAACGCGCTTTTGTCTTGGTATTCATCGCAGTACCCGATTACTTTTTCTTGGCTTCTTTGCGCCTGACGTACTCGTCGGCGTAACGGATGCCCTTGCCTTTGTAGGGCTCTGGCGGACGGAAATTTCGGATCTCAGCCGCCGCCTGACCCACAGCCTGCTTGTCAATGCCAGAGATGACGATTTCAGTCTGCGTAGGCGTATCAGCCGACAAGCCTTCTGCCAACTCGTAATCAACCGGGTGCGAGAGACCGATGGTCAGATTGACCGTCTTGCCTGAGGCCTTGGCTCGATAGCCAACGCCGTTCAGCAATAAACGCTTCTCCCAGCCTTCCGATACGCCCTTGACCATATTGGCCAGCAGCGAGCGGGTGGTACCCGCCATCGCGCGCTGAGCGTCACCCTCGAAGGTGATCGTCGCCAAGTCTTCCTCAACATTGACACCCACACCTTCCGTCAACGTCAGATCAAGGGCGCCTTTTCCACCTTTGACCATAAGATTCATGCCCTCAACTTTGACCTCTACCCCCTTGGGCAGATTCACAGGGCTGTTCGCTACACGAGACATTTTCCTAACGCTCCTGTTTTCGAATCAGAATACGGTGCAGAGGACTTCGCCCCCGACACCTGCGGCGCGCGCAGCGCGGTCCGTCATAACACCACGCGACGTCGAAACAATGGCAACACCCAATCCGCCGCGCACCGATGGCAACTCGTCTTTACCTGCATAGCGGCGCAGCGAAGGCTTGCTAATACGCTCGATCTCAGCGATGACCGGCTTGCCGTCAAAATATTTCAGATCGATTTGCAGGCGAGGCTTTCCGCTACTCACGTCATAACGGTGCCCGGCAATATAGCCCTCTTGCTCGAGGACCTTGGCCACCGACACCTTCAGTTTTGAGCCGGGCATATCGACAGTCCGCTTACCCGCCATCTGCGCATTACGCAAACGAGTCAACATATCGCTCAGGGGATCTTGCATGCTCATTCAATCGTTCTCCGTTACCAGCTGGACTTAACCAGGCCCGGCACATCGCCTCGCATCGCTGCTTCTCGCAGCTTGTTGCGACATAAGCCAAATTTTCTGTATACGCCGTGGGGCCGCCCTGTGAGCTGGCACCGACGCTGCTGACGCACGGGGCTCGCGTTGCGGGGCAGTTTTTGTAGCGCTATTTGCGCTTCCCACCGCTCATCGTCAGATGCGTTGACATTGGCAATCAGCTCCTTGAGCTGCGCGCGCTTGGTAGCAAACTTCGCTACGGTTTTGGCACGCTTTACCTCACGGGCAATCATGGATTTCTTGGCCATACCTTTGCTGCCTCAGCTTCTAAATGGGAAATTAAACGCCGACAACAACGCGCGACCCTGGGCATCGTTCGCTGCCGTAGTCGAGATCGTGATATCCATACCACGCAACTTGTCGATCTGGTCGTAGTCAATTTCCGGGAAAATGATCTGTTCAGTCACGCCCATCGCGAAGTTGCCGCGACCGTCGAACTGTTTTGGGCTGATGCCACGGAAGTCACGGATACGCGGAATAGCGATATTGATCAGCCGATCCAAAAACTCGTACATTCGCTCGTCGCGTAGCGTGACCTTGCAGCCGATAGGCCAGCCATCGCGGATCTTGAAACCAGCAATGGATTTCCTGGACTTGGTCACCACCGCTTTTTGACCGGCGATTTTTTCCATATCGCTCACGGCGTGTTCCAAAACCTTCTTGTCTCCTACCGCCTCACCCACACCCATGTTCAGGGTAATCTTGGTGATGCGTGGCACCGCCATGACGTTATCGAGACCAAGCTCCGCTTGAAGCTTGGGAACGATTTCGCTGCGGTACTTCTCTTTAAGCGCTGTCATCTATCAACTGCCTCTATTCACCAACGCAGATCAGGCGTCAACCAAATCGCCCGATGGCTTAAAAATGCGAACCTTCTTGCCGTCTTCCATGCGGTAACCGACGCGCTCGCCCTTGCCTGACTTACTGTTAAACAGGGCCAGATTCGACGCCTGAATCGGCGCCTCTTGCTCGACGATGCCGCCTGCGACACCCGCCTGAGGATTGGGCTTGGTGTGCTTTTTAACCATATTCACACCACTAACAACGACTCGGTCACTATCGATAACACGACGCACGGTGCCGCGCTTACCCTTGTCTTTTCCCGCGATAACGATGACTTCGTCATCACTTCTGAGCTTCGCCATTACCTGACCCTCTCCTTCCCCGCCTAGATCACTTCCGGTGCGAGGGAAATGATTTTCATAAACTTCTCACCGCGAAGCTCGCGCGTGACTGGCCCAAAAATCCGCGTTCCAATCGGCGCATCCTGATTGTTCAGGAGCACTGCAGCGTTCTCGTCAAACTTGACCAAAGAACCATCGGGGCGTCGCACGCCTTTTTTCGTGCGCACCACTACGGCGGTGATCACCTGGCCCTTTTTGACCTTGCCGCGCGGGATCGCTTCCTTGACGGTGACTTTGATCAAGTCACCCACGCGAGCATATCGACGCTTGGAACCACCCAATACCTTGATGCACATCACGCGACGTGCACCGCTGTTATCAGCCACCTCGAGGTACGACTGCGTCTGAATCATTTTCTCTACTCCACTAGCGGCTCAACGCCACTCGCTCTCGCCAACCCCGCCTCAAATCTGAGTCGCGGTCTCCACAATCTCTACCAATTTCCAACTTTTACTCTTGGAGAAGGGCCGTGACTCGGCAACCAGTACCGTGTCGCCCAAACCCGCCTTGTTTTCCTCGTCATGCGCGTGCACTTTTGAAGATCGAGTGATGTACTTTCCGTACACCGGATGCTTTACCCGACGCTCGATCTTCACCGTAATCGTCTTGTCCATCTTGTCACTGACCACGCGACCCTGGAGGGTCCGCGTGCGGGTTTCTGTTGTCGCCATTACTGTTCCGCCTTCTGTTGCAACACGGTCTTCACGCGCGCGATATCCCGCTTTGTCTGCTTCAGCAAATGACTCTGTCCCAGCTGGCCTGTCGCCTTTGCCATACGCAGCTTGAACTGCTCCTCGCGCAAGGAGAGCAACTGCTTGTTCAGGTCATCGACCGACTTTTCTCGCAATTCACTGGCTTTCATCACATCACCGACCGCTTAACAAACGTGGTTTGCACTGGCAATTTGGCTGCAGCGAGTTCAAAAGCCTCTCGCGCCAATTGCTCTGATACGCCTTCCACTTCGTACAGGACACGACCCGGTTGGATCTGCGCCACCCAATACTCAACGTTGCCCTTACCCTTACCCTGTCGCACTTCCAGCGGCTTGCCGGTTATCGGCTTGTCAGGAAAAATGCGTATCCAGATTTTTCCGCCACGCTTGATATGGCGCGTCATCGCACGACGAGCGGCTTCGATCTGACGAGCGGTAATACGACCGCGCCCCGTCGACTTCAGCGCGTATTCGCCAAAACTCACCTTGCTTCCACGCTCAGCTAGGCCGCGATTACGACCCTTCTGCGTCTTGCGGAACTTGGTCCGTTTCGGTTGCAGCATGTTCTAATTCCTTATCAGATAACTGGTTATCGGCGTCGGGGCGTTTACGCCTCTTCGCCCTCGCCAATGACCTCACCCTTAAAAATCCAGACTTTTACGCCAATCACACCGTAAGTGGTGTGTGCTTCATAAGTTGAGTAATCGATGTCGGCTCGCAGGGTATGCAGAGGCACTCGGCCTTCGCGGTACCATTCTGTGCGCGCGATCTCCGCGCCACCCAGACGCCCACTGACCTGAACTTTGATGCCCTCGGCTCCCTGGCGCATTGCATTTTGAACAACCCGCTTCATCGCTCGCCGAAACATGACCCGGCGCTCTAACTGTTGCGCGACATTTTGCGCTACCAATCGTGCGTCGACATCGGGCTTTCGAATTTCTTCAATGTTGATGTGCACCGGCACACCCATTTTTTCCGACAGTTCCTTGCGAAGCCCATCCACGTCCTCGCCCTTCTTGCCAATGACAATGCCAGGTCGCGCGGTGAAAATCGTAATGCGCGCGGTTTGCGCAGGCCGCTCAATCTTGACCCGGCTGACCGACGCCGCAT
>CAXPKH010000217.1:0-10625 GCA_964217615.1 Luminiphilus sp. | reverse complement strand
CCCCCGGAATTGGCGCAGCTACCCATCGAAATAATCCAACGAGGCTCAAGTAGCTGGTCGTAGAGATACTTCACGACGGGCGCCATTTTTCTGAACACGGTGCCGGAAATCACCATCAGATCTGCTTGGCGTGGCGTGGCTCTTATGACCTCTGAGCCAAAACGGGCAATGTCATGTCGGGAGGTGAAAGACGTCGCCATTTCCACATAGCAACAGGAAAGCCCAAAGTTAAAGGGCCAGAGTGAATTGGAGCGACCCCAGGCCAACAGATCCTCCAATCGCGCAAAGAACACGTTGCGGCGGATTTGTTCCTGAACCAGCTCGTCATCGCTCGTTGCGATGACCTCCTCAGCCCCCGTCAAACTCCACTTCATGGTTTTTTCTCCTGCTCCAGGCCGACCCGGGTCTTGAGACCCCAGTCAAGTGCACCGACTCTCAGCGCGTAGATAAGAGCGATAAGTAAAACAACAATGAACACCATGATAGCGAGATAGCCTGCCCAACCCAGTTCGTAAAACGCCACCGCCCAGGCAAAGATGAAAACCGTCTCAAGATCAAACAGCACGAAAAAGATGGCCACCAGATAAAACTCGACCGAAACGGGCATTTGTGAGCCACCGGCGGGCACAATGCCCGACTCGTACGGTTCCAACGTGGAGGGGTCTTCCCGCCGCTGCCCCATTAACCACGCCACGCCCAGCATGGTCAGAACCAGCGCGAAGACCGATAGCAGATAGAACAGGAAGGGCCAGACAGGTTGACTATCCATGGACCACAACGCTCAGCGAATTTTGAAAAATGTGGGGGTGCGCAAATGCACAACGGCAACGCGGGCAAGCCGATTTGTAAGCGTGCCCTCTGTGTTTTTTATACAGCATCGCTACATCCAACCGCTACAGCATCAGAGTGTTCGGTATTGAAATAATTGCCCCGCTAACTCTGCTGCCTTCTTCTTATACCCTGAATGTAACACCGACACGATCGACTGCCAATTCCTAATGACTGGTGCGGACTCTTGAGAGGCTGGTCACAGATGGGTGCCAGCCTGCAGAGGTTATGCGGTGCCGTCGATTTCCTGATAGTAGGCCATCAGAATCTCAGCGACCTCGGGGCGGGAGAACTCAGGCGGCGGGGCGATACCCTGACCCAACATCTCGCGCACTTTGGTACCTGACAGCAGCACGAAGTCCTCGGGACTGTGGTCGGGGGCATCGCGCATCATTACCACGCGATTCAGTTTCTTACTAAAAGCGGTGTGGTCGGCGCGGTAGATCTCTAGCGCGAGAGCGCCCTCGGGCACTTCCTCGTCGAAAATCGTTTGCGCATCAAAGCCACCGTAATAGCTTCCCACGCCTGCGTGGTCGCGCCCCACAATCAGGTGGGTACAGCCGGCGTTCTGGCGGAACACGGCGTGCAGCACGGCCTCGCGGGGGCCGGCGTAGAGCATGTCAAAGCCGTAGCCAGTGACCATCACGGTATTGGGTGGGAAGTACAGGTCGACCATCTTGCGAATCGATGCGTCACGCACGTCGGCGGGGATGTCACCGGGTTTTAGCTTGCCCAGCAGCATGTGAATCAAAATGCCGTCAGCGGAGAGGTCCTCCATCGCCATGCGGCATAGCTCCTCGTGGGCGCGATGCATGGGGTTGCGCGTTTGGAAGGCGACCACCCGCTCCCAGCCACGCTCGGCGATCTCGCTTCGGATCGCCATGGCCGTGCGAAAAGTATCGGGGAAGTCCTCCTCAAAGTAGGAGTAGTTCAGGACTTCAATCGGACCGGAAATGAGGGTGCGGCCCTGTGCGGTGAAAGCCGCAACGCCAGGGTGCTCGGGGTCATCAGTGCGGAACACTTTGTTGAGAATAGTCGCGACGTCCTCATCCGAGAGGGTTTCGATCGCTTCAACCGTCATCACCGCCAACAGCGGGTGGCCTTCTCGGTTGGGGTCAGTCAGCG
The DNA here is from genome assembly GCA_964217615.1 of Luminiphilus sp. Classification (GTDB taxonomy): domain Bacteria; phylum Pseudomonadota; class Gammaproteobacteria; order Pseudomonadales; family Halieaceae; genus Luminiphilus. Next base: position 8,672 of record CAXPKH010000217.1, on the reverse strand, counting down.
CCAGGCGCTGGCCAGCCTCAACAGGGCAACTCTCCGCCAGATTAACTACCGGGACGGGCCAAAAAAGGCCGCCGGTAGTGCGCACATTTTCGGCCACCGACAGCGCGTCGGCGCGGTTCATATAACCGCTCAGCGGCGTGAAGTAACCCGCGCCCATCATCACGGCATTCGCCGCTGCGGCGGAACTTATCATTAGCGAGGGCAGGGTCAACGCCTCGGCTTCCAGCTCGCTCCGCCGGGCGTCATCAACAATCAGGGGGCGCAGTTCGTCTGCGCCGTGGGGTGCAATCAGTGCCATTGTGTCTCTCGTTTACGGGCTATCAGGAGGGTGCAGGAATCAGCCCTTGCTGCTCAAGCAACTCAAGCAGCTGCTCGACTTCTTCTTCTAGGGACTGCCGGTCGGTATGCAGGTGCACCTCGGGTGCCTCGGGCGCCTCGTAGGGGTCATCGATACCCGTGAAATTCTTGATCTCACCGGCGCGGGCCTTCTTATAAAGCCCCTTGGGGTCGCGCTCTTCTGCCGCCTCGAGGCTACAGTCCACAAACACTTCGATAAACGGCATGTTGTCGGCCTCGTGCAGTTCGCGCACGATCTGGCGGTCAGCCAGGTAAGGGCTGATAAAGCTGCTCAGCACAATCACACCGCCGTCTACAAACAGCTTGGATACCTCACCGACCCGACGAATGTTCTCTGCACGGTCTTCTGCGCTAAAGCCCAGATTTTTGTTGATACCGAGTCGGATATTGTCGCCATCGAGTCGGTATACGAGTACACCGCGCTGATAAAGTGCCTGCTCCAGCGCAACCGCGATCGTGCTCTTGCCGGACCCAGAGAGGCCAGTGAACCAGAGCGTGGCGCCACCATGACCCAACAATTGCGCGCGCTCAGGTCGGTTGATTTCGCCGCCATGCCAATGCACGTTGGTGGCTTTCTGTTCGCTCATGACTCAGCCCTAAAAAAAAGAAGCGCGAGTGTACGCATTCAGTGGCTTTCTATAAAGGGCGCTGCGGCGTAAGGGTGCTATGCCACGACGACGCAGACCTGGCGCGGAATCCGTCAGTCAGACCCCGTATGCCATTCGATCGCGTGCGGAGCTTGCGAGCGCGAGTGAGAATCCGACAGGGCGCGATCGCTGATCATCAAAACACCGGTCAATAAGGCCGCTGCCAGCAGGATCAGAGATATTGCACCGTTGTCTCGTTGCATGAGGTTGGTCTGCTTGCTTGCGATTAGGGGTTTGCCGCGAAGCTAGGGATTAACGTCGCGGGTACATGGGGGGAACTCACGGCTGCCACAGATTCCTGACTGAGTACGATCATGATGATCCAAACCATCACGCCCAGACCCATTCTGAGTTGTGGGGTGTTAACGTATTTCACTTGCTACCCTCCTGAAAAAAACCGCCTTCCTTGGCGCAGGATCGTCCATGAAAACGCTCGAGAGGATTCGCTGTGACTGCTTTCCGAGAGCGTGGGCTACTCCCTCGCGAGCAGATTCAGTATGGGATTAAGGTTCGGCGGGAGATTGACCGTTCATGCCAAGCGATTGGCGAAAGGCGTCAGCGCAGGCAAGTGGTTAGGAGAGCGGCCACACCCAAAGAATCATCGGAATGGCGGTGATGACCACCAGTATCTCCAGCGGCAAGCCCATGCGCCAGTAGTCACCGAAGCCATAACCCCCGGGCCCCATGATCAAGGTATTGTTTTTATGGCCAATCGGCGTGAGGAATGCGCAAGAGGCCGCGACCGCAACGGCCATCAGGAAGGGATCGGGATTGACCTGCAGATGGAACGCGACATCGAGGGCGATGGGTGCGGCGATCAATGCCGTGGCCACATTATTCAGGACATCTGACAAGGTCATGGTCACGACCATCAGCGCGGTCAAAATGAGAATGATCGGCCATCCTTGCGTGCCCTGCACAAACAGCTGGGCCAACAGCTCGGTGCCGCCACTGTTTTCGAGCGCCACGCTGATGGGAATCATGGCACCCAACAGGATAATCACCGGCCACTCAATTGATTCGTACACCTGAGAGAGGGGCACGATGTCGAGGAGAATGTAGAGCAGGGCCACGCAGGCCAGCGCGATGGGCAGATAAACCAGTTCAAGGCTGGCGAGGACAATAGCGCCGGCGAAAAGCAAAATAGTCCAGCGCGCTTTGTCGCGTTGAATGACGTCGAGACCCCGGGGCGCCAGTGGCAAGCACCCCATCCATTCCACCACATCGTCGAGGGTGTCTTCCGGGCCCAGCAACAGCAGCAGGTCACCCGCCTGAATCTGCACCTCCCGCAGACGTTCCCGAATCTTGATGCCGTTGCGCGAAATGCCCAGCAGAATAACGCCGCGGCGATAGCGCAGGCGCAGCGTGGACTCAGAACGGCCGACCAGGCGGGAGGTCGAGGGCACGGCGACTTCGCGCATAACCGTGTTGCCCGACAGCGCTTTGGAGGGGCGGTCCGAGTCGCTGTAACTCAGTGCTACTGCGCCTGCAAACGCATCAATCCCGTCGGGGCCGCCCTCGACCACAATCCGATCATCAGTTTGCAAAACCGCCTGCGACGCCATGCCCGGCAGACGCTCACCGTCCCGGATTAAACCGAGGATCTGCACGCCGCTCTCGTCTGCTGCCGAGTCGAGTTGCCGGAGGCGCTCGCCAAGCATCTTGGCTTCAGCGGGTACACGCAGTTCCGCCAGATAGCGCTCGAGATCCTCAACTGGGGAGTGATTTCGCGTGGCGTTGCCCGCGACGGGAATCAGTCGCCAGCCAATCAGTGCCACATAGGCAATACCCACGGCAGCGACCGCGACACCCACCGGTGCAAAGTCGAACATGGTGTACGGCGCCCCCAAGGCTTCGCCGCGGAAGGTAGCGATCACAATATTGGGCGGTGTCCCGATGAGGGTAATCATGCCGCCGAGGATCGAGGCAAACGATAGGGGCATCAGTGTCAGCGCCGGGCTACGCTCGGCTTTTTCCGCGGCCTGCAGGTCGACCGGCATCAGAAGCGCCAACGCCGCCACATTGTTCATCAGCGCCGAAAGAGCGGCCGATACGCCGGCCATCAGTGCAATGTGCTGTCCTATCCGACGCGTGCCGTCAAGGAGCGCGCTGGCAATCAACTCAATGGCACCGGAAAGGTAAAGTCCTCGGCTGATAATCAGTACCAGTGCAATGATGATCACGGCGGGGTGCCCAAACCCGGAAAAGACCGCTTCGGTGGGAATGAGGCCCAGCAGGTAGGCGACTAATAGTGCCCCAAACGCCACCAGGTCATAGCGGTAGCGGCCCCAGATCAAAAAGACGAACAGGACCCCGATAAGGGCGAACAGCATGATCTGGTGTGTTGTCACAGCGGCAAGTTTGTCAGCGACTGCTGTCGACCAGCGTTTCGAGTTGTTCGTGGAAATGACTGACCCGGCATTCCACCTCGTTAAGCCAGCATTGCTGAAATCCCTCGGAATGCATGCCGCGTTGCGCGTGTGCCAGCAGCGAGAGGTCCTGGTCGATGGTGTCGGTCATGGAGGCCTTGCCCGCAATCACATCGGAGTAATCAAAGGATTCCCATTCCGGTCTGCCCGTTTTGGCGGCGCGCTCGGTGCGTTTTTCCTTGAGGTCGTCAGTGCCCTCAAGAAATCGCTGCTCCTCGCTGTTGGGAAACCGCTCAAAAGAGAGCTTATCCAGATAGCACTGGTTGGGGTCGGTGGCGTGGGGCCTAAGCCGCATAAACCACAGCATTTCGGGTTGGTAGGTGACGATAGCGTTGGGAAAGACGTTGGTCTGAATCACGTCGGTTAATTCTTCGTCTGAGAAGTTAGCGTAGTAGGGCTCCTGCGCCTCCAGCGCGCGCTTGGCCACACGAATTGCCGCCTGTACCTCGTCGACCTTGCCCTCAAAGGCGTCGGGGTCGAGCCCCAATGCTTGCAACTGCATGGTGAGCAAATCGGTGGGTTTGTCGGGGGTGGAGAACAGTGAGTCGGTCGTGGCGCCCGGCACCCAGACTCGGGTGTGCCCGCCTTCAAAGCATTCACTCAGCGATTCGGTGCAATCGACAAACCGGCGGTGCTGCGGATGCAGATAATGCACGTGATAAAGCTCACTGAAGTTATCCAGCACGGCTTTCCAATTGCAGTTAATCGCCACGGTCTGGTCCTGCACCAGCGTCATGTTCTCGAACTCGTAGTGCGCCATGAGCGGCAGCATGTCCTTGAGGAAGGTTTCGAGCGGTGGCGCCTCGGCGTCGAGGTTAATCCAGTAAAAGCCCAGCGCTTTCTCGCAGCGCACCTTGGGTAAGCAGATGGTTTCCAGGGGCAGTCCACCCTGAAACCCCTCTTGATGCGGGGCGTAGGTCAGTTGGCCATCGTTGCCGTAGCGCCAGCTGTGATAGGGGCAGCGAAAGCTATCGGTGTTGCCGTGGTGATCATCGACCAACCGAACGCCGCGGTGTTGGCACACGTTGTAAAACGCCTGCACTGACCCCTCGGCGCTGCAGCTCAGCAATAAGCTCTCCGGCCCCAAATCGAATACGGTGTAATCACCCGGGGCCTGTAAATCCGATACATGAACTGCAGCAATCCAGCTTTTGGCCCACACAGCGCGCCACTCGCGGGCATACCACTCGCCGCTGATGTAGCGCTCTTTGGAAAAGTTTTTAATGGTGCCGCTGTAGGGTGCTCGTCCCTGCTGGTTAAGCGGCTGCTTGGCATTCATGCAAAGTCCCCGGGCATCGTTGTTATCTTTTTGGCAGTTTACTGCTTCTGGCGCTCCTATGCGCGAGCCTTACTCGGTGAGCAAGCCACCAAATCGCGCCTCGAGGGTAGCCACAGGCTGGCCGATCAGTGCTTCGACGGTTTTGGCGGCGGTGTCCGGAAATATCGAGGTTACCCCGGTTTCTATCGCCGCGACGATGTTGGCTGCGCTCACCAGTGGGTCTGCTAGCGTGACTGGACTGCCGGCAGTCATGTCGGTGGCTGTGGGGCCGGGGTAGACCCCCACGCACTGAATATCGGGATGTTTGATCCTCAGTCCCTGCGTCGCGGTGTGCAGTGCGGCTTTCGATGTGCAGTACGACTCGCAACCTCCTACTGATGCAAAAGCAGCCATGGAGATCATATTGACAATGATGGGTTGGGCACTTTTTTTCAAAAGCGGCAGCAGCGTGTCGATGATTCGCAGCGGACCGTATAAATGCAGATCCATCATGCTTTTCAGATTATCGAGCTCCCGAGTGGGATCTGCATCAGTGGGTATCAAGTTGCCCGCATTGTTGATCACCACGTCGACCTCGGGAATGCTGTGGATTAGCTTGGCGACTGAATCAACTTGCTCAATGTCCAAGGGGGTCCATCGCACTCGATCATCAGCGATTTCGCCGGGACTGCTGCGATACCCCGCATAGATTATTTTTGGCGAGTACTGCAAGATCGTCTCACACAGTGCCGCTCCCAATCCCCGGTTGGCACCCGTAATCAATATGGCGCGATCGCGGAGTGTGAAAGTTGATGTGGCAGGGAGCATGGCGATTAGCAGGTATCAACAATAAAAAGTGAGGCTTAAATGAAACAGTTTGCGAGCGGACATGCAATGCAGAGTGCATGGGTGGTGGATGACCTTGATGCGGCGGTAGACGCGTGGGTCAAGGTAGGCATCGGCCCCTTTTTCTTTGTGGAGTATACCCCCGAACTCTTTGAGAACAGCACTTACCGAGGCAGTCCAAGCCCGATCTCGATGAAGATCGCGCTGGCGCAGGCGGGTGATATGCAGATTGAGCTGATAGAGCCCACGGGTGAGCAGCAAAACATTTACCGCGACACCGTGCCCGCGGGCACCACCGCGTTTCATCACCTTTGTTACTGGACCGATGATATCGACGGCGAAATCGCGAGTCTGGTAGCGCAGGGGTACGAGGTGGCCGCTACAGGACAGGTCGCCGGCGGCGGTGCCAGCTTCGCCTATGTGGATACCAGCCCTGTGTTGGGCCATATGACGGAGCTTCTGACTTACTCTGACGATATCAAGGGACTCTTCGATATGGTTGCCGCGGCGTCAGTCGATTGGGACGGCAGCGACCCCAAGCGACCGCTAGGTTAAGGCGGCGACTATGGCCTACACACCCGAGCAACTCTCCGATATGCAGTGCATCCGCGACGCGGCCCTCCGTTATTGCCGTGGGGTGGATCGCCTCGATGTCGAGCTGATGAAGTCGGCTTACTGGGAAGGCGCTACGGATGACCACGGGGTATTTTCCGGTGACGCATGGGAGTTCTGCGAAATGTGCATGGAGGCACACCTTCCCTGGCGCAGCACCAATCACTGCATTCTGAATCACGCCATTGAACTGATTGATGACAATCACGCCACCGGCGAGATCTACAACGTGACCTACTTGTTTCAGGATGCGGCGCCGGTGCTCGATCTTTGGGTCGGGCGCTACCTCGACAAATACGAGAAGCGCGGAGACGAGTGGCGGATTATTGAGCGCGTCTGCGTGCACGAAGGGACCCACTCGGCCCCTGTGAGTGCCATGGAGTTTGATACCAGCAACTTTCGGCAGGGGAGCTTTGATCGTCCCTCGGCCGGGCGACCGATAGGACCGTGATCCGGCCTCAATGACCTGACAAAACCCATGCGCTGGCACTGACTATGGATGGAGATGTCGTTTCCCCACCGCAGGTTGATATATGGGGTTAATTCACGCTCCACCCGACCCTCAGTTCCGCTAATATTCCGCGCTTTTGCATGAGAGCCACTGTGCGAGAGCGATCCAAATTGTGCGAGGGGTGCACGGCCGAGACCCCCACCCTGTACCGATGCCGGGCCAACCGGCTGCAGAATTGGCGGTTCTTGTGCAATCGATGTGTCGCGCGTCTCAAGGTGGAGCGGCCCGACACGTATCAATACGGCGGCACCTGGAAGCGTTTTCGAAAATAGCCGTTGCGGCTGCCCCCTCCCAAGCCCTGAGACTTGGTTACACTCCGTTTATGGATCTGATCATCATGGCGTTGCCCGTCTTTGCGCTGCTGGTTGTGGCGGAGGTGCTCTACACCCGGTCGCAAGGCCACAACGCCTATGCGCTTAAGGATTTTGCGGGCTCCATGTCGCAGCTGGGCATCAACAGCCTGGTGCGCCTCGCCATTGGCGGTGCGCTCATCGGCGTGCACTTTTTTCTGTATCAGTTTCGCGTGTTCGAGGTGCCCAACACGGTATGGGGTTGGGTTCTCACCTTTGTAGTGATCGACTTTGTGTTTTACGGGTATCACCGTGCGCAGCACCGGGTGCGCTTTATGTGGTGCGCCCACGTGGTACATCACTCAAGCGAACATATGAATCTGGGCACGGCGCTAAGACAGTCGCCCACTGGCCCGTTTACCCGGGCGTTGTTTTACTGGCCACTCCCGCTCTTGGGTTTTCACCCGCTGATGGTGGCGAGCGCCGGCGCGGTGGCGACGATTTGTGCCTTTTTCACCCACACTGAAGTGGTGAGAAAACTCTGGGCACCGTTGGAATGGTGGTTGGTAACGCCCTCACATCATCGTGCGCACCACGGCTCGAACCCCGAATACGTCGACCGCAACTACGGCAATGTGTTCATCATATGGGATCGGCTGTTTGGCACCTTCGAGCCCGAGGTCGCGCCGGTGCGCTATGGGTTGCAGACCAATATCAATACCTACAACCCTTTGCGGATTGCCTTCGCCGAGTGGGTGCGCTTATTTCAGGATTCTTTTCGGGCGAGGTCATTCCGGCAGTTGGGGCAGCTCTGGTTGCGCCCGCCGCGGAGCCAGCCGGTGCCGGCCGAGCCGCATTAGCCGCCGGCCTGTTGCTCCGCGATCCACGCCGTCACTGATTCCTCAAGCATGGGCAGAGTAATGCTACCCATGCCGACCACGCGGTCGTGGAAGCCGCGCAGATCAAAGTTATCTCCCAATGTTTCCTCGGCTAGCGTGCGTAACCGCCGGATCTCGAGCATGCCCAGCATGTAAGAGGTGGCTTGTGCCGGCCAGGAAATGTAGCGGTCGACCTCGTTCTGGATATCGACTGGCGCCCAGCCCGAGTTGGCCATCATGTAATCCACCGCCTGCTGCCGGGTCCAGCCTTTTGTATGCAGGCCGCTATCCATCACCAGCCGCGAGGCGCGGGCAATTTGGTCGGAGTAGAGCCCAATGCGATCGAGTGGAGTGAGGTAGAGCCCCAGCTCATCAGCCAGGCGTTCCGAATACAGCGCCCAACCCTCGCCATAACCCGAGTTCCACAAATAGCGGGCCAAGGGGTGCTGTTGGTTGCCCAGCTCCAGCGCGATAGCGCCCTGCAGGTGGTGGCCGGGGAAGGTCTCGTGGTGGAGCGTTGCGCGCTGATTTGAGCGCGAGCGCCCAGTGGGGTCGGTGACCGCAATATAAAAGATCCCGGGTCGGGTGCCATCCTCAGATGACGAGTGGTACTCGCCAGAGCCGCTCTCGGCAAACTCGGGGTAGGGCTTCACCAGTACGTCGGCCTTGGGCAGCACGCCAAAGGCTTTGGGCATGGCGGCTTTTACGGCGTCGAGCGCATCGATGGAGTACTGGAGCACGGCCTCCTCAGTATCAAACGTAAAGGCCGGGTCCTCGTTCACGCGGCGAAGAAATTCAGACACATCGCCGCCGCCAAAGTGCTCGTCCAGCGTGACCTGAATCT
>CAXPKH010000216.1:0-7712 GCA_964217615.1 Luminiphilus sp. | reverse complement strand
CAAGGGATCTAGGTCACCTTCCGTGACCTCGCCCAACTTGTAGAGCGTCAGATTGATCCGGTGGTCGGTAACACGTCCCTGGGGAAAGTTATACGTCCGAATCCGTTCTGAACGATCCCCCGACCCAACCAGCGAGCGCCGCTGGGAAGCCTGAGACGCTCGCTGACTTTCTTGTTCTGCCGATAACAACCTTGCCTGTAGCAGGGACATCGCTCTGGCGCGATTTTTATGCTGTGAGCGCTCATCCTGACACTCCACCACAATGCCGGTGGGGATATGCGTCAAACGCACCGCAGAATCAGTGGTATTCACATGCTGGCCACCCGCTCCAGAAGAGCGGAAGGTATCAACACGAAGATCCTCCTTGCGGATATCCACACTATCGATTTCTTCCACTTCGGGTAAAACAGCCACTGTGCAGGCTGAAGTATGGATACGTCCCTGAGATTCGGTTTCCGGCACGCGCTGAACTCTGTGAGCGCCCGATTCAAATTTGAGGTGAGCGTAAACGTCGTGGCCCACCACCCGGGAGATGAGCTCTTTGTACCCGCCGTGGTCGCCCGGCCGCTCGGACATCACTTCTATCGACCACCCTTTTTGTTCGGCATAGCGGTGATACATGCGAAACAAATCGCCCGAAAAGATGGCTGCCTCGTCACCACCCGTTCCCGCGCGAATTTCGAGAAATACGTTCCCCGCATCATTGGGATCCTGGGGTAACAGCAACAGCTGTAGCGCTGATTCAACCTCTTCGACAGCGGCTTCGGCGTTAGCAATCTCTTCCTGAGCGAGCGCTCGCACCTCGGGATCAGCGTCACCCAACATGTCCCGGGCATCTGCGAGGTCAGCCTGTAGCGTCGTCCAACGCTGGAATTGGATGACGACCTCATTCAGATGGGAGAATTCCCGGGATAACTCTCTGAATTGGGTTTGATCGTCAATGACCTCTGGGTCACCCAGCAAGGCCGCCACCTCTTGGTGTCGATCAGCGAGGTTCTCCAGCTTGGAAAGTAAAGAAGACTTCACGAGGTAGGTCTGAAACGGCGCTATTGTAGCGTCGTGCCCTCATCCCGCTCTTCCTCGAAGTTGGTGAGACCCAGGACGGCGGCCATTTTTGAAACATCCTGTTTACCCCCATCCTTGGCAAGCTGACGGAGTCCCGCAGTGGGTGCGTGAATGAGTTTGTTCGTTAAATCGCGAGCGAGCCGATTGAGAACTTCCTCAGGATCTAGTCCGCGCTCCAACATCTTCAACGCTTTTTCCAGCTCTACTTGCTGCATGGCCAATGCGGAATCACGGTATGTCCTCACCACGTCAGCCGACTGACGCTCTAGCAGACCCTCTCGAAGCGCATCGATACCACTGGCGACGATTTCATCCGCCTTGCTAGCCTCTGATGCCCGTAGCCGAAGATTTTCCTCAATCACCTCGCGCATATCGTCGACGGTATAGAGAAAAACGTCGGAAATTTCCGCGACCTGAGGCTCAATGTCTCGCGGCACAGCCAGATCGATCATTAAAATCGGTCGCCATCGTCGCGCCCGAACCGCGCCCTCCACCATGCCCTTACCCAAGATCGGTAATTGGCTACCGGTGGAACTAATCACGATATCGGCCTCATGCAACCGCTCGGTCACGTCGGCCAGAAGAATCGCTTCCGCATCAAATTGCGAGGCGAGCTGCTCGGCACGCTCCAGCGTGCGATTGGCAATAATCAACTTGCCCAGCCCGGCATCGCGCAAATGGCGCGCGACCAACTCGATCGTCTCGCCCGCGCCCAGTAGCAACGCCGTGCTCCGTTGCATATCACTAAAAATTTGGCGCGCCAAATCAACCGCCGCGTATGCCACCGATACCGGATTTTCTCCAATCGCTGTATCGGTGCGCACTTTCTTTGCAATACGAAATGCCTCGGGGAAGATCGTATTCATGTGAAAGCCCACAGCACCCGCTTCCTGCGCAACCGCAAAAGCCGATTTCATCTGCCCAAAAATTTGCGGTTCTCCGAGGACCATAGAATTGAGGCCGGCCGCCACGCGAACCAAATGAGAAGCCGCCGAGAGTCCGTGATTACGATAAACACAAGGGAGCAATTGGTTAATGTCAATGCCGTGGTACTGGGCCAACCATTGAGCCAGTTGATCGCCCGTCGCGACTCCGTCAGCGGGGCTTTGCAAGACCCCGTAGAGCTCCGTTCGGTTGCAGGTGGAGAGGATGACCGCCTCATTGAGAGCCGTATCGCGGATGAGTGCACTGAGGGAGTCGTGCACTTTCTCGGGCGCAAACGCAATCCGCTCGCGCAAGTCGACGGACGCCGAGTCATGATTAACGCCTACTACCACCAATTTATCTAACATGGCTCCGGTCAGTACCCTCGCCAACCACCACAAGTTGTTATCATAGCACTGTCTTTGTCACAACTTACCGCCATGAAAATGACCTCCAGTTGGCAGTGTTCCCGATGAGAACCGGCTTACGCCTTTTGGCGCTTGGGTCGATTTCGCTGCTGCTGACGAATTGCGCATCGCAACCCACAGAGCCAAGCCCCAGTGCATCGGAAACGGTTGTCACCTCACCACGGGACTTGACTGAACCTTCGCGCGTAGAAACTCCCATCCCGGAAGCGAGCGTTCGGCCGCTCCTTGAAGCGGAATTTGCGTTGCGGGCGCGCGACTTTGAACACGGACTCGTGTTGCTAGCAGATCAGGCAGTGATACTGAAGGATCCTCTGCTAGCGCGCCGCGCCCTTCGGCTGGCCGAATTCGTTAATGATGCGGATCGTGCCACTGCCATGGCGATTCGCCTGGCAGAACTCGACCCTTCTGATGGCGCCGCAGCGGCCGCCGCATCGGGGTGGCTCTCGCGAACACAGAATCCGCTATTGGCGCTCGAATATGCAGGCCTTGCGGCCGAGCGGGGCGTATCCGTGAATGTCGCCGCGAGTCTCGGGGGGTATGAACAGCTGGACCCCGAGACTCAGGCTGCCGTTGCCAACAAGATTCTCGATCTCGCTGCGCGCTGGCCAGAGGATGATCAGATGGCCATCGCCGCAAGCTTGCTGGCCCGATTGAACGAGGATCCTGTGCGGGCGGAGATCTTCCTCAGCCCGGTATTGGAGCGCGACCCTGAAAATGTCCGGGCAGTTATGCTGTGGACTCAGTTGCAACTGGATAAATCGGCCGCTGAACCCTTTCAGCGACTCGCCGATACACTGGAGAGATTCCCACAAAATCAGGAACTGCGACTGCAGTATGCGCGTCTATTGGGTTCCGAGGGTGACTACGAGGCGGCGCGCAGCCAGTTCTCGATGCTGCTTGCACAGGAACCCGATAATCCCGAGCTGCTTGCCACCTCAGCCATTCTCGAATTTGAACTCGAGTACTTTGAAGAAGCGCTGGAAAAATTCGACTATTTGATTGTGCTTGAAGAGCGCGTGAACGAAGCCCACTACTATAAAGGCCGAATTGCCGCGCTACGTGACCAGTACCCCGAAGCCATTTCAGCTTTTGGCGCTGTGGGACCTTCGAGAGAGTTCAGTGATGCGAAAACCCGAGCGGCACGGCTATTGGTGGATACCGCATTCGCCAGTGATATCAAGTCGTTTTTTGCCGATCAGCGGCAACGCTACCCCACTTCCGCGGAGCAACTTTTCCTCCTCGAAGCCAACGCGCTCAAGGACTGGACGGGGGAGTCTTTACAGGCTTACGACAGGGGACTAACCGCCTTCCCCACCTCGTTTTCCTTGCTTTACGGTCGAGCGATGGTCCATGAAGCCGAAGGATCCTATGTAAAAATGGAGCAAGACCTTCGCAGTATCCTCGCTCAAGACCCTGATCATGCCGCGACACTCAATGCTCTGGGATACACGCTGACCAACCATACGAAGCGGTTTGAAGAGGCCGCCGAACTGATAGAACGCGCCCTGACGATTTCACCGGGCGATCCTGCCATTCTCGACAGTCTGGGCTGGGTTTATTACAAACTGGGGCATTTTGAACAGTCTGAGTCCTTGCTTCGGCGCGCTCATTTGGCCTTTCCTGACCCAGAAGTCGCAGCTCATCTCGGAGAGGTGCTGTGGGTGCAAGGGCGGCAAATCGAAGCCAAAGACGTTTGGAAAGATGGACTCAAGCGGGTTCCAGAACACCCGATCATTTTGGAGGCGGTCGACCGGCTCGGTGCGGATCTGCCATGATCTCCTGGCTGACGAGAACTCAGCTTGCCCACCTCCGCTTCACGCGCCTCCTCTTGGCCCTGGGGTTGGCATCCCAGCTGGGTTGCGTCAGTCCGGACCTGGAACAGCCCGCGGATGAACCATCGACATCCGCTAGAGCGCCCGCAGAGCTCAACCCCTGGAAAGCCCGCGGCAAATTATCGGTCACCGTAGAAGGCGAGAGCCATACCGCACGGTTTGAATGGCAACGCCACGACCTGAACCGCGATACCGTGATCTTTTCGGGGCCCTTCGCGATGAATCGACAAGTGATGCAACGAGAAGGCGCGAGCCTGATCTGGCTAGACGGTGAGACGACACGGGCTATTCAAGAGACTTCAGCGCTGGCTCCACCCCTGCGTCGGCTGGCCATGCAAAACCCTGAAGCGTTAGGCCTCTGGTTACTTGGCCATTCCAATGCCGCCACAGATTGGCAGCTCGAGGTGCTGGCTTGGCAAGAGGTTGCTCCGTGGATGCTACCAGAACAGATACGCCTGATGAGTGAAGGCGTCTCTGTCCGGATCTTCGTCTCGGTATGGGAACTGGGGGCTCACTGATGCAAACGTTGCGCCTCTGCTCGCCCGCCAAACTCAATCTCTTTCTTCACGTCACGGGGCGCCGCGAAGACGGTTACCACACGCTACAAACGGTGTTCCAGTTGCTGAACTGGGGCGACGAAATGACCTTCGAGCTGACCGATAGTGCGGGGGTGGTACTCACTGGCGACACCAACGACCTACCCGTCGCCGACAACCTGATTCTTCGGGCCGCCAATAGGCTGGGACGACCAGACAAAGGCGCCCGTATCCATATCCGCAAAAACATTCCCCGGGGTGGTGGACTGGGCGGTGGTAGTTCCAATGCCGCGATGACGCTGCTCGCGCTCAATCGCCTTTGGGAACTGGGCTTGGACACGGAGCAACTCATGGCAATCGGAACACCGCTAGGAGCCGATATTGGGGTGTTTCTGCTCGGCCGTAGTGCCTGGGCTGAAGGCGTTGGCGATATGCTCTCTCCGCTGACGTTGCCCAAACGCTGGTATCTGATCGCCGCGCCCCGATGCGAGGTCAGTACTGCCGAAATCTTCGGTCATCCTGAATTGACACGAAACACCGCGCCCATTACAGTGCAGGCCTTTTTTTCAGGGTCAACGCGCAATGATTTGCAACGTGTTGCAATGGCGTTGCATCCGGAGATTCGGCGCGCATGGGACTGGTTAGCCAGTGAGGCCGGGAGTGCGCTGATGACGGGGAGTGGCGCCTGCGTGTTTGCGGCGTTCGAGACCGAGGCAGAAGCGCATCGTGTTGCAGCCAAGGCTCCCGACGGTCTGCCCGTCGTGGTGGCCGAGGGGCTGGATCAACTTCCCGATAAGGTTTAGGTGCATTTAACAGTTTTGTTTGGGGCGTCGCCAAGTGGCAAGGCAGCGGGTTTTGATCCCGCCATTCGGAGGTTCGAATCCTCCCGCCCCAGCCATTTCAACCGCGTGAGGTAGAGCGCATGTCATCAAAAATGATGGTGTTTACGGGGAATGCCAATCCCGCACTCGCCCGTAAAGTTGCGGACAGGCTTTACCTGGCGTTGGGTAATGCCGCCGTCAGCAAATTTTCTGATGGCGAAATCACCGTAGAGCTGAATGAGAATGTCCGTGGCAAAGACGTTTTTGTGCTTCAGAGCACCTGTCAACCCACTAATGACAACATCATTGAGTTACTCCTGATGATTGACGCCTTACGCCGGGCATCAGCGGGGCGTATTACCGCGGTAGTACCCTACTTCGGCTACGCGAGACAGGATCGTCGGGTGCGCTCAGCTCGTGTGCCTATCTCAGCGAAAGTGGTTGCAGATACCATGGTTAGCGTTGGCGTAGATCGCGTGTTAACCGTAGACCTGCACGCCGAACAGATTCAGGGCTTTTTCACTGTGCCAGTGGATAACGTTTACGCCTCTTCTATCCTGAATGCTGATATCGCGCGCCGTAATCACGAAAATGTCATCGTCGTCTCGCCCGACATCGGTGGCGTCGTTCGAGCGCGTGCAATTGCAAAGCAGTTGGACGATGCGGATTTAGCGATTATCGATAAACGTCGCCCCAGAGCCAATGAGGCAGAGGTAATGAACCTGATTGGTGATGTTGATGGCCGCACCGCCATCTTGGTAGACGACATGGTGGACACTGCGGGGACGCTGTGCACCGCCGCCAATGCCCTCAAAGAGCGCGGCGCAGTCAAAGTGGTCTCGTACTGCACCCACGCTGTGTTGTCTGGCAAGGCGCTAGATAACATCAGGAATTCACAGCTCGATGAACTGGTGGTTACCGACACCATCCCGCTGTCGTCTGAAGCGTCGGGCATTGGGAAAATTCGTCAGCTTACGATTGCAGATCTCTTGGCGGAATCCATTCGTCGAGTTAGTAACGAAGAATCTATTAGCGCACTGTTCGACCTATCCTGAGCAGTGTTTTACCCACCCACCACCGAGTCGGTCGCAGACGACGTGGTGTTTATGAAGGAGCAGGACAATGTCTGATGCTTTTATTGTAGTTGCAGAGGTGCGAGCCGACGCGGGGAAAGGTGCGAGCCGCCGCCTGCGTCGTCTCGAGGGGAAAATACCCGCCGTGATTTATGGTGGCGATCAACCCGCCCAAAGTTTGACCCTTATCCGCAAGGATTTTGAGCACATGCTCGAGAACGAGGCCTGTTTCAGCTCAATCCTTGAAGTGAAAGTCGGCGACGACACGCATAGCGCCATCATCAAGGACATCCAGCGCCATCCGGCCAAAGGATTCCCCATGCACGCCGATTTTCTCCGCGTGCGCATGGACCAGGCCATCAAGGTGAATGTGCCCCTGCACTTTATCAATGAGGAGCAGTGCGCAGGGGTCAAACTGGGCGGTGGCATGATCCAGAAACAGGCCACAGATATTGAAGTGCAGTGTCTGCCCAAAGACCTGCCGGAATATCTCGAAGTGGACATGCTGGCGGTCGAACTCGGTCAGATTGTCCATCTTTCTGATATTTCGCTTCCCGAGGGCGTTATCTCTACCGCGCTGGAGTTAGGCGAGGACCACGATCTGGCAATCGCTTCGGTCATTGCGCCACGGGGCGCCAAGGAAGCAAGTGCCGATGAGGATGTTGCAGAGAACGATGGTGAAGGCGCGAGCGACGACGCCGCGGATTCTGAAGATACCGGAGCCAACAGCGAGGGCTGATTGACCCGTGTCTGCCATCCGACTCATTGTCGGGCTAGGCAACCCCGGCACGCAATATGAAGGCACGCGGCATAACGCCGGTGCCTTTTTTGTGCGCCGTCTTGCCAATCATTATGGTCTGACCTTAGCCACAGATCGCAACGCGCTAGGAGACTCCGCCAGAGGCCTTGTTGCTGGATATGATTTGAGATTACTGGTGCCGGCAACTTTTATGAATGAGAGTGGCCGCTCGGTAGCTGCCATGGCGAATTATTATCGGATCGATCCCGGAGAAATTCTGATCGCCCACGACGA
>CAXPKH010000215.1:0-5867 GCA_964217615.1 Luminiphilus sp. | reverse complement strand
CTTAGGAAACGCTTTTGATTATCGCCGCCGATTCACAGGCATTAGCAGAAAGACTCCATGAGCTGAGAGCAGGCAACGCCACGGTTGGGTTTGTACCTACCATGGGTAATCTCCACCGCGGCCATCTGTCGCTGATCCAGCAAGCCCGGGATGCGGCTGACATCGTTGTCGTGTCAATCTTTGTCAATCCGATGCAGTTCGCCGCACATGAAGATCTCGACACATACCCTCGCACACTCGAGGCAGACCTCTCAGCGCTACGCGACGCAAACACCGATCTCGCCTTTACGCCTTGCACATCGGATATCTACCCCCACGGTAGCGATACTGAAACCACGATTCATGTGCCACAACTGGGAGAAGCGCTCTGTGGCAAAGATCGCCCAGGGCATTTTGATGGCGTGTGTACCGTGGTCTACAGACTTTTCCAGCTGGTACAACCCAACGTCGCCATTTTTGGAGAAAAGGACCTGCAGCAACTCTTGATCATCAAAAAAATGACCCGTGATCTGCGGTTACCCATCGATATTCGCGGCGGCGCAACGCAACGCGCCGACGATGGCCTCGCCCTGAGTTCACGCAACCAGTACCTCACCGCTGCTGAGCGGGCTATTGCGCCGCTCTTGTGGAACACGCTGCAAAACTGCGCCGAAAAGCTGTCAGGATGCCCCGAAGAAGAGACACAGCCCCTATTGAGCAAAGCCCGCGAGACGCTGGAGCAGGCGGGATTCTCAGTCGACTACCTGGATTTGCGGACGCTATCGACCCTGTCGACCACCTGCGACACCCGTGAGGACTGCGCGCTATTCGTCGCAGCGCGCCTCGGTCGCACCCGTCTGATCGACAACATCCAAATCAGCGCTCACCAGCGGCTCTCGGGTTAAACAGGAACCCGGATTTCCTCAACCAACGCCTGCACTTCTGCCGGCGGGGGTGAGGTGAAGCGCGTTACCCCCAAGGTCACAGCGAAGTTCACCATGGCACCCACCACACCAAAAGCGTTGGGCTCAATGCCTAAAAACCAATTGGGTGGCATGTCTCCGAGAAATTGCGTGCCCGGGATAAACATGATGCCTTTGTGTTGAAACACATAGGTCAAAGTCACGCCCAGTCCCGCTAGCATGCCAAGCACAGCACCCTCACGCGTCACCCGCTTGGAAAAAATGCCCAGTAAAAGCGCGGGAAACAGTGAAGACGCTGCGAGGCCAAAGGCCAGTGCCACCGTGCCTGCGGCGAACCCGGGTGGATTCAAACCGAGATAGCCCGCACCCAGTACTGCTGCCGCCATCGCGAGGCGCGAGGCCAGCAATTCCTGTCGCTCAGAAATGTGGGGCATCATCGTTCGTTTAAGCAGGTCATGAGAAATTGCCGAGGAAATCGCCAGCAATAAACCAGCCGCCGTAGAGAGTGCTGCGGCCAAGCCTCCCGCAGCAACCAGCGCGATCACCCAGTGGGGTAGCTCGGCAATCTCCGGGTTTGCCAACACAAGAATGTCGTTATCCAGCTTTACCAGTTCGTTGGTATCTGGGTTGGAGGTGTACTGAATGCGACCATCACCATTTTTGTCCTCAATACCCAAAAGCCCCGTTTGTTCCCAGTTCCTGAACCACTGGGGACGCTCCTCAATGGCCAAGTGTTGACCTGGCTCTGGCTGCAAGGTTTGCATGATATTAAGCCGCGCCATCGCAGCCACTGCGGGGGCCGTGGTATACAAAATCGCGATGAATACCAGCGCCCATCCGGCGGATGTTCTCGCAGCCCGCACCGTGGGCACCGTGAAAAACCGGATAATGACGTGGGGTAGTCCTGCGGTGCCAATCATCAATGATGCGGTGAAGGCCGCCATATTCAGTGTGCTACCCCGCACCGAGGTGGTGTATTCCTGAAAGCCCAAATCGAGGAGCGTCTGATCAAGTTTTTGCAATAAATAGGTGCCATCGGCGAGGGTGGCGCCCAATCCCAGCTGCGGGATCGGCTGCCCGGTCAACTGCAAACTGATAAAAATAGCCGGTACGGTGTAAGCAAAAATGAGCACGCAGAACTGTGCAATCTGGGTATACGTAATGCCTTTCATACCACCGAGTACCGCATAGAAGAAAACGATCACCATGCCGGAGAAAAGCCCGGTCTCGTAATCTGTCTCAAGGAATCGGGAGAAAGCCACCCCAATACCCTTCATCTGGCCTATCACATAGGTCACCGAACAGATAATGAGGCAAAGCACGGCAACAACCCGCGCGGTATCCGAGTAATACCGATCACCGATAAATTCCGGCACAGTGAACTTTCCGTACTTTCTCAGATAGGGTGCAATGAGCATGGCAAGGATGACATATCCCCCTGTCCAACCCATCAAAAATACCGACCCGCCGTATCCGTTATACGAGAGACCGATCAGTCCTGCCATGGAAATAAAGGATGCGGCGGACATCCAGTCCGCCGCCGTCGCCATTCCGTTGGCTACCGGGTGAATCCCCTTGCCCGCCACATAGAATTCTTGTGTGGTTCCAGCTCTGGAGCGAATCGCGATCAGAATGTAAATGGCGAAGGAGGCGCCGACCACCCAGTAGGTCGTTTCTGTCAGCGTCATGCCTCGCCCTCCTCGAGACCAAGACGTTTCTCCACCCGAGCCATCGCCCACGCGTAAACGAAAATCAGTGCGATGAACACATAGATCGCACCCTGTTGAGCAAACCAGAACCCCAGCTTGAAGCCACCCAGCTGAAACTGGTTAAGCCACTCCACCCACAACACGCCGCAGCCTAAGCTAACGAAGAACCAGATAGCGCCCAAAATAAACATCCAGCGACGGTTCTCCCGCCAGTAGGCTTCACGAAGCGCTGCCATTTGTTCTGATTGCATCAAAGCCCCTCTGTCATACCGTGCCAAGTCAATACATGATACGCCGCCTCGACACCGGGCAAAATCCTAATCATCTTGCGGCCCCTCGATACACAGCGACTCTGCAATTGCTTGCGCAAGGCGGCTTTTACCGCCTTTGGGAGTTGTTGTCGATAACTGCGTCACTTAACATCGCAATGCGATTATCAAAAGGACATGGCAGATGGCAGATCCAGCTGCATACCCCATACCCGCCAATTTCGGCGACGCTCACATCACGCCCGAGCGGTACCACGCGCTATATGAACAGTCCCTCCAAGACCCCGATGCATTTTGGTCGGAGCAGGCTTCGTTACTGGACTGGCACGAGCCCTGGAGTGCCGTTTCCGACACGGATATCAGCACCGGCACGGCTCGCTGGTTTGTTGGGGCGCGGCTCAACGTCTCTGTCAACTGCATCGATAGACACCTACCCGAGCGCGCCAACGACATTGCTCTCCTCTGGGAGGGAGATAACCCCGACGAAAGCCAGTCCTTTACGTTTCAGGATCTCAAAAAACAGGTTTGTCGATTTGCAAATGTCTTGAAATCACGCGGCGTTGGCAAAGGAGACCGCGTCTGTATCTACATGCCCATGATCCCGGAAGCTGCCTTCGCCATGTTGGCCTGTAGCCGTATTGGCGCGATCCACTCAGTGGTGTTTGGCGGCTTCTCACCGGAAGCACTCAAAGATCGTATCAATGACTCCTCCTGCAGATTGGTTATCACCGCGGACGAAGGCATACGCGGCGGTAAAACCATCCCCCTCAAAGCCAACGTGGACGCCGCGCTCGCTGACTCGCCCTGTGTCGATAGTGTCGTTGTTGTTCGTAGGACAGGGGCCGATATCAACTGGTTGGCGGATCGGGACATTTGGTATCACGAGGCCGCTGCCGGCGTTGGCGACGACTGCGAGCCGGAATGGATGGACAGTGAGGATCCTTTATTCATCTTGTACACCTCCGGCTCCACAGGAAAACCCAAAGGGGTACTTCACACAACGGGTGGCTATCTCCTTCAGGCTGCCATGTCGATGAAATATGTCTTCGACTACCGCGAGGGAGAAACGTACTGGTGCACTGCGGATGTGGGCTGGGTGACAGGACACACTTATATTGTCTATGGGCCACTGGCGATCGGCGCAAAAACCCTGATGTTTGAGGGTGTTCCCACCTACCCCCAGGCAGACCGATTTTGGGCCGTAATCGCAAAACACCAAGTCAATTTGTTTTTCACTGCCCCCACCGCGATCCGCGCGCTTCACAGCCTCGGCGACGCCTGGGTCACGTCTCAAGACCGCAGCTCGCTGCGCATCATTGGTTCGGTGGGAGAACCCATCAATCCCGAAGCGTGGGAGTGGTATCACCGTGTAGTGGGTGAAAGTCGGTGTCCGATTGTCGATACCTGGTGGCAAACGGAAACCGGGGGAGTGATGATCACGCCGCTCCCCGGTGCGCATGCCCTGAAACCGGGCTTCGCCAGTTATCCCTTTTTCGGTGTTGAGCCCGCCCTGCTCGATGAAAGCGGGAACGAGATAGAGGGCGCTGGGGCGGGCTATCTGGTAATCAAGCGAAGCTGGCCGGCCCAGATCAGAACCGTTTTCGGTGACCACCAGCGCATGATCGATACCTATTTCACCGCGTATCCGGGGTACTACTTTACCGGTGATGGCGCCTTGCGAGACGAGGACGGCTACCTTCGGATTACGGGTCGCGTGGATGACGTATTGAATGTTTCAGGTCACCGCATGGGAACAGCGGAAGTCGAGAGTGCGCTGGTACTCCACGAGGCTATTGCCGAAGCGGCTGTCGTTGGATTTCCGCACGACATCAAGGGTCAAGGTATCTATGCCTACGTGACGCCGATGAGTGGCGTGGAGGACAGTGAAGCGCTGCGCGCCGAACTCACTGCACTGTGCGTTCGGGAAATTGGCCCCATCGCCAAGCCTGACAAGATCCAGTGGGCTCCCGGACTTCCGAAAACGCGATCCGGCAAGATCATGCGTCGCATTCTGCGGAAAATCGCTGAAAACGAGCTCGAGAATCTCGGAGACACCTCTACGCTGGCTGACCCCTCGGTTGTCACCCAACTCATCAGCAACCGCGTGACTACATGAGGGCATAGCCGCCCTCGTCTTAGCACCCCTCAGGGCGTCACTTTAAGCGAAAATTTTCACGCTTTTACGCAGTCAATTGACGCCCGTGCACCGTATAATGGCGCCGGCTCAGCAGTCGCTGGTTCCGCACCGTTATAACAATATTTCATTTGGTGTCGGGCATCTGGGGGTTTATCACCCACAGTGGTGCGCGAGCTATTAACTTTTAGCCACGGAGATAGATATGAAGTTTCCCATTCGTACCCTAGCAGTAGCCGTTGCGGCGGCAGCGCTGGCGCCGACACAGGCAGCATTTGCGCAGGGAGAGAGCTTGACCGAAGAAGTTGTTGTCATCGGTACGCGTACCGAGGGCCGTTCTGCACTCGACTCCCCCGCACCGATTGACGTCATTGGCGGCGAAACCATGAGTAATCAGGGCGATACCGACATGAGCAATCTGTTGCGTAATGTTGTGCCCTCCTACAATGTCAACGACCAACCGATCAGCGACGCCGCGACCCTGATTCGACCCGCCAACTTGCGTGGTCTGGCGCCCGACCACACTCTGATGTTGGTCAATGGCAAGCGACGCCATCGCGCCTCGGTGATTACTTGGTTGGGTAACGGTATTTCGAATGGTTCACAGGGACCCGATGCCGCGGCCATTCCTGCGCTGGGACTGAAGCGCATCGAAGTGCTGCGTGATGGCGCGTCTGCCCAGTACGGTTCCGATGCCATCGCTGGCGTAATGAACTTTGTACTCAACGACGCCTCCGAGGGCGGTTCTTTGGAAGTGCGCTACGGCGAGTACAAAGAAGGTGTTGGAGAGCAAACCACTATCGCGGGCAATATTGGCCTGCCGCTGGGTGAAAATGGCTTTCTGAATCTGACC
>CAXPKH010000214.1:0-4551 GCA_964217615.1 Luminiphilus sp. | reverse complement strand
CGAGATCGCAAGCTTCAAGATCCCGCGGCATGTAAGGTTCGTTGAGGACTGGCCGATGGGCGCCACCAAGATACTCAAGTACGTACTCCGCGAGAGAATCTCTACTGAGTTAGGCCTGAGCTGAAATCGGCGACAGTTCTCGCGCTAGGGTCGAGAGGGAATTCGAGCCTTTGCCTCTCCTTTGAGAATGGTGTCGCCTTTTTGGTTTCGCTGCCATACCGCACAAGTGACAATACCGCCACCCGCCTCCAGCGGCGCCAACGCGAGCACCTCCCCGCCACACCTCAGCATATCCGCAGGAAACACATTGGCCGCAAAACGCATCTTGGTAGCCACAAGATCCCAGGGATCATGTAACAGGGAAGTGAAATAGCGGTAGAGGTAGGCCTGATTCAGCGGCCCCTGCTGCACCACATCGGGTAAACCGCGCTCGTGGGCGTAAACGCGATCCAAATGCAGTGGATTCGTGTCTCTCAAAATCAGCGCAATGGGGATGTAATCGTAACGATCCATCGGTCCCAACTCGACGCTGGGTAACGGCATGGAGATCTCATAATCCTCGAAGAAGGGCTTGGTCATCGGCACTGTCATTTGAACAAAATGTAGGATTGCTGACCTGACATGAGCAAATCCTTCTCCTCAACGCTTGCGATACTGAAGGTGACTTCAATCACATCAAAACGGTTTTTACCCTGTTTTTCATAGACATCGCTAATCGCTGCTGTAATAGCAACAGACTCCCCCACAACAAGGGGTCGGTGAAACTCGATGGACTGCTCGCCGAACATGGCGGTGCCCGTTCGGTAATCGAAGAGAAAATCTTCCTGCCAATCAAAGGTCTTCAACAATCCCAGCACCGCGACAAAGGGGGCAAAAGACGGTGGCGCCAAGCGCCTAGCAACGATCTCAGCGTCATTCTCCGAACCCGTCCCTGGTGCAGCAAACGCTGGCTCCTTGACCACACCGAGAAAATCATTCACGTCCACCTCAGAGACGGTGTAGGTGGCCTTGCGTAACTGACGGCCGACAAGCCCTGATCGATCTGGCGTCATCGATTCGGGCTCTTAATTGGGAGACCTAAGGTTTGTTTCATCATGTAGCCGAAGTTTACCAAACCGCGGGGCGATAGTGCTTGAGACTGCTCCTTGAGCTAGCGCTGCCGCGTATCAGGCTTATAAAGGCAGCGATCAGACGGCTCCCTTGTAAAGGTCTGTCAATGTAGCTCTCATTGCTTCAACAACATGCGGCATTATTGAGAGATAAGTAGCGTTACCAAAACACCACTTGAGTGGCATGACGCGCGCAAAAAGGTCAGAGGCCCTGAAGCTCATAAAAATGGCCAAACTCACGCATCAGCGGTTCGTTCTCGGCGTTCGCCCATTGATAGTAGTCTCTATATTCGAGCAGTGAAGCCGCGGCCTCATCCAAGACGAAGGTCGCCCGCTCATGCAGTTGCAGGGCAGAGGCCTGACATCTGGCAGACACGGGACCTTCTATCGCGTCACGAACAGCAACCGCTTTGTGTTCCCCAGTGGCGAATAAAATAGTGCGTCTGGCCTCCAGAATCGTTGCAATACCCATAGTCATTGCAAGATGAGGTTGAAAGTCTCCCTCGGAAAACAGCCTACTGTTATCGTGCACGGTCGACTTGGTCAATGTCTTGATCCGAGTTCTCGATGACAAACTTGAGCCTGGCTCATTAAAGCCGATGTGCCCATTGCGCCCGATGCCCAAAATCTGCAGATCGATCCCTCCAGCATCAATAATTTTGGCCTCATACTCAGAACCCACTAGCCTGGGATTATCTCCAGGATGGCAAGCAGGAAAATGCGTGTTCTCTAAAGGAATATCCACATGATCAAATAGCTCTCGGTTCATGAATGACCGATAGCTTTGAGGACTTCCGCTGGTCAAGCCGACGTATTCATCGAGATTAAACGTAACGACGTCCGCGAACGAGATTTGATCTCGCCGATAACACGACACCAGCTCCTGATAAATGGCGATTGGCGTGCTTCCTGTGGCCAGACCCAAAACCGCGCTGGGTTTGATCGTCAATAGCTCGGCCACACGCCCCGCACCCAACATAGCGGCAGCAGCGGCATTTTCCACAATCAACACTTCCATAAAAACTAACCCGCCTCACTCACCGGACTGACCGTTGTAAACGCATTGCCCTGCAATCCACGTTTGTATCACTGCAAAGCCCGCATCAAGAACCACAAAGCTCGCCTGCTTGCCTGGCAACAGATCGCCCAAACTGGCTGATAGGCCCACAGCGTTTGCGGGGTAGCGGGACGCCATACGAACCGCTTCCTGCCAGCCGATAGGTGAGAATCTGGCCGCATTGCGCACCGCTGCGGCCATATTCAAGTCGGAGCCCGCCAACACTCCATTAGTTGTGATGCAACGGCCATCGATTACTTCAATCTCCTCATCCTGGAGCCTGAACGTTTTGCAATCTGAACCAACCGAGGGCATTGCGTCAGTAACAAGCACCGCACCGCCCCGTTTTTTCGACCTAACGGCCAGATTAAACGTCGTGGGGTGGACGTGATGGCCGTCAGCGATAATGCCGAACCAGCTTTCGTCATGCTCCAGCGCCGCCCCGACAACGCCCGGCTCGCGGCTGTGAACGGGTGTCATCGCATTGTAGAGATGGGTAAACCCTGTCGCGCCAGCCGCCAACGCGTCCCGCACCTGCTCATAAGTCGCCTCGGTATGGCCAATTGAAACAATAACTCCCGCTTTAGACAGGCGCTCAATCATCTCTGGCGTAGTCAACTCTGGCGCTAAAGTCAGGAGCGTCACGCCCTGAGAAAGTGATAAAACTATCTCAAGCGCTTCGTCATCCAATCGGCACATCTTGCTCGCGTCATGTATTCCTCGCTTGGCTGGATTCAGGAATGGGCCCTCTAGATGTATCCCCAAGACGCCGGGTATGTTGCTGGCCATAGCCTCTTGCACCGCGGTTATCGCAGCCGCCATGACCTCGAAACTGTCTGTTACCAAGGTGGGTAGGAACGCCGTGGTGCCAAAACGGGCATGGGCGTTACCTATTGTCCTGATCGAATCAACAGTCGGTGCGTCATTGAACAACACTCCGCCCCCCCCATTGATTTGAAGATCGATGTAACCAGGGACGATTGAATGACCTTTCAAACTGATTACTTGCTCGACATCGTCCGGCAAATGGGCGCCAGGCACTAGGTCACGGATAGTTTGACCCTCTATGATCAGCGCGAACTGAGACAGCAGCCGATCACCGTCAAAAATCTCCGCGTCAATCAGCGCCGAAATCATCTGGCTAACTCGACCTGATGAGCACCCAGCATTGCCGCGCCGCGTACACCACTGGCGTCCCCAAACACAGGAGGCAGCACGGGCGCGAGTTGCACACCTGGCATTAAGTGAGGTGCCGCAGCTTGCTGACAGTCGCCGTAAAGACGCTTCACTTTCGACATTCCTCCACCCAATACAATGACGTCGGGATCATAAAGGAGCATAAGCTGAGCAAGGAATGCGCCCAAACAGTCCACATATGCAGCATAGGCCTTTTGGGCCGCGGGCTCTGTGTCGAGTTGCTCGATAACCGTCTCGGCTGCCAGCTTGTCTGAACCGAAGTGTGCTGCCATCCAGGACAAGCCTCTTCCCGAGAGGTACTCGTTGTAACACCCGCTTGCACCACAACCGCATTGTTTCGGCTCCATTTGATAGCGAGCCAACAGTGCAGCTGGCATCGGGACATGACCAAACTCAAATGCCACACCCTGTTTCGAGCTATAAATATTGCCATCGATACATAGCCCACCGCCCACACCTGTTCCCAAAACTACGCCGAGCACTTTGGAAACACCCTTTCCAGCACCGCCGCTCGCTTCGGAATAAACAAAAGTGTTGACGTCATTTTCAAAAACGACGGGCCTGCCCAGTGCGCGCGCTAGATCTATACGAACGGGCTTTCGATTAATCGCTGGTATGCTGGCAGAGAGCGCTGCGCCTGCACTGTCAAAAAGACAGGGCAAACCCACACCTATCGATGTGGCAGTGCCCCCTTCCGACTCAGCGTCGAAGATGAGGCGCGTGATTGCCGATAGAAAAGCTTGGTAATCGCTCGTTGGAGTGTTTACGCGCTTCGTAAAGGTGCAGCGATACTCGCTATCGAAGATAGATAGCTCTATCTTTGTTCCGCCCACATCGACTCCAAATCTCATCTCGAACATTCCCTTACCGATGGGGTGCTGCAACGGGTGACCAGCGAGAGAAAGTGTTCACAATACCCAGCTGTCACTTGGTCACCTCGACATCTCTTTTGACCAAATCAATCGCATCCATACGTTTAATGAGAACAATCAAGGTCGCGACTGAGACAGCGACAAGCGGCAGACCTTTCATCGGTTCGAGTCGGAGCAAAAAACCAATGCCAAAAAGTCCTGCATAAATCGATACGACGCTGATCAGGCAGCTCAAGAGCAGATAATTAAGCGATCGCTCCCCTGATAAACCGCTGGAAAAGCTACCCCAGAATCCATTCGGCCGGATTGTCTTCAC
>CAXPKH010000213.1:0-16448 GCA_964217615.1 Luminiphilus sp. | reverse complement strand
ATACTCCTACTCCTTCTCAAAAGAGCTGGAGCAAGAATGGGATTGGACAGAACGCTATGCCGGTCAGCCCGAGATAGAACGTTACGCCAATCACGTTGCAGATCGCTTCGATTTGCGCCGCGACATTGCTTTTAATACGAGAGTGACCTCGGCCCACTACGATACACAGGCGCAACAGTGGGTGATAAGGACTGATAGCGGCGAGGCGGTATCGGCGCGCTTTTGCATCATGGCAACGGGCTTGATCTCTGCGCCGATCGAACCGCGCTTTGAAGGGCTCTCCGGCTTTCAAGGCGAGCAGTATCTCTCGAGTCGCTGGCCCGAAAAGGAGCCCGTTTTTACCGGCAAGCGGGTTGCCGTGATTGGCACCGGCTCGAGCGGTATTCAGATTATCTCCGAGGTCGCCAAGGAGGCGGGCGAGCTCTTCGTGCTGCAACGAACGCCTTCATACCCGATCCCGTTGCGCAATCATCCTGTGGACCCAGGCCACGCCCTCAAAATGAAGTCACAATATGAGGAACTGCGTACCCGCCAGTTCAATTCCTTTTCCGGATTTACACTGGTCCACTCCGACCTCGCACCGCCGCCCTCCAAATCCGCCTTAGAAGTGAGTGCAGAGGAACGACGCGCAGAATATGAGAATCGTTGGGCGTCCGGTGGCCTCTCACCCTATTACGCCTTTACCGACAGCCTGCTCGATATGGAATCCAATCAAACGCTGGCGGATTTTGCCCGCGAGAAAATTCGGGAGCGTGTAAAGGACCCTGAAATTGCAGAGAAACTGTGTCCGCAGTACCCCATTCTGACGCGACGACTCTCACCGGAGACAAATTACCTCGAAGTCTTCAATCAACCCAATGTAGAGCTAGTTGATCTCAATGAAGGCGCCATCTCTCACTTCACCGAGAACGGCATTGTCGTCGGCGACCAGGAAATCGAGATCGATACCGTCATTTTTGCGACCGGCTTTGACGTCATGACCGGCGCCATGGATCGGATTGATATCCGGGGCAAAAATGATGAGGCGCTAAAGGATCGATGGGCGAAAGGGCTGACCAGCCATCTCGGGATGATGACCCACGGCTTCCCCAATCTTTTCTGGATCAACGGGCCCCACAGCCCGTTCTACAATCCCATCTTATTGGCCGAGTTCCAATGCGAGTTCATTTGCGACCTCATTGCAGACTTGGCGTCTGCCGACCACGAGATCCTTGAAGCCGATGCGAGTGCTGAAGCAAGCTATGTGGCGCTCACCAATCATATTGGCAACAGCACGCTGTATCCCGAGTCTGATAATTACTACATGGGTGACAACGTACCCGGCAAGCCGCGGGCAACGCTGTTCTGGTTTGGCGGATTTCCTTTCTATCGCAAGCAGTGTCGCCTCGCTCGAGAGGCATGGGCGGGCTTTGAGGTAGGATGAAGCAGAAAAGCACAATATGTGCGTAGGATGAACCAGTCAGTTGTCACTGAAAAAGCCCGACGGCTACAGACAACCGACGCCGAAAAATGGCACGGATATCAGTAATGAGTAGAGTGAAAGATAAAGTCATCATCGTAACGGGCGCAGCATCTGGACTCGGTCTCGCTGATGCAAAAGTGCTGGTACGCGAAGGAGCAAAGGTCATCATGACCGACATCAATGCTGAGGCGGGTGCTGATCATGCCAGTGAAATCGGCGCAACGTTTATCGCGCAAGATGTGGGTCAGGAAGCATCTTGGGCGGCCGTGATGGCGCAAGTTGAGGGTGATTTCGGACGGCTTGACGGGCTGGTTAACAATGCTGGTGTCGCGCCGATTGCGTCAATTGAAGACACCACAACCGATATGTGGCGGCGAGTCATCAGCATCCACCTCGATGCCACTTTCTGGGGATGTCAGAGTGCGATCAAGCTGATGAAGCAAAGCGGCGGCGGATCCATCGTCAATATGTCCTCAACCGCCGCGTTAATCGGCCTAGGCCCCTACCTCGCCTATTCGGCCGCAAAAGGCGGCATCCGCTCGATGACCAAATCGATTGCCGTACACTGCCGCCAGGCCGGCCTGAACATTCGCTGTAATTCGGTGCACCCCGGGTCTATCAGTACACCGATGGTGCACACCGCTCTGAAGACGCTATTGGGGACCGACCTCATGGCGGAAGAGGACCCCGAAGCAACCCGCAAGGCATTGGGTATTGGTGAACCCGAAGACGTGGCCAACATGGTTCTGTACCTTCTCTCTGACGAATCCAAGCATGTCACGGGCGCTGAAATGGTCGTTGATAACGGCGACACCGTCATTTGATCGCACTGGCCGCGATCGCAGGCAGTCACAAACTCGGCACGCTACTTCGTCTCGTCACAAGCACAAGAAGGCACAGGAGATTCCCGCGATGAATATCACCGGCATGGTGCACATCAATATCAACTGCAGCGATTTTCAGCGCTCCAAAGCGTTCTACGAAATGCTGGGATTTCAGGTCTACTGGCCAGTACCTGAGACCAATACTGAAGAAGTGGCCGCCGCAGTCGGCATGCCTAAATACCGTGTTGAGGGTGCGCTGATGGCATTACAGAATGTTTCGCAACCGATGGTGATCGATTTGCTGGAGTGGAAGTCGCCTCGTGATGACTCTCCCCCCTACCCCAATCTCTATCGGCCGGGACTGGCGCGGATTGCGCTGGCGAGTGCAGACATCGACGCCGATTTTGACTTTCTGGTGTCGAAGGGCGTCGAGGTGCTGTCGGAACCCGTCAACGTTCATACCTCAGAGACGAGCTACGCCCGATTCTTTTGCTTCAAAGATCCGGATGGCACTTTTTTAGAGCTGGTACAGGTGATCACGGCGGAGTGAGGCGCATTACAGATACGCTTTGAAACTGTCGCCCCCTCGATTACCGAATTGGGCTACTGCGTGGCTTTCCGAAGCGGACGTAGGAGCACTCCACAAAAAAAGCGGCCTATTGGCCGCTTTTTTTCGGTTCAGGGCAACGACGGATTTAGTCGCTCTTCGCAGCCTTGGCCGCAAACTCCGCATAAGCTGCCGCTGTCCCTTTTGCCATCTTGTCACCGTCGAAAGGTATCGACATCTCAGGCGTGAACTCGAGCACAATGCGCTCGGGCGTATCGAGGAATTTCACAAACAGATCGGGGTCCAACCCCATGGTGAAGTCGTTATCTGAATCCTGCACTTTGGACATCCCTTTCGCCAGCAACTGATACATCCACATCTTAATTTTTGGATCGTCATGAATCACAGTGTGACCTTTATAGGTCACCGTTTTACCGCCTCCCATGTGGGTGCCCTTGCTCGACATCACTACTGAAGAGCGACCATCCCGCGCGATAGCTTTAATACGAACCCGCTCTCGCGTGGCGGTCATCCAGATCTTGCCATCGACGGGGACATAAGCCGTGGTCACGCCCAAGGGGTGGCCCGCTTTGTTAGCCCAGCAAAAAGTGCACTCACCCGCGCAGTTCACCAACTCCTGCTCCCGCTCGGGATCGAGACGATACTGTTTGACATCGTCGTAATTCGTATTCTGCTGGGTCATATTGTTGTCCTTATTTGCACCGTATGCGGTTGCCGAAACTTAAGTTGGGCGAAGCAGCCAGCAAGACTATGCCACAACTCTCAAGACCCCTTATTTTGCCCAAAGAAAAAACTGCTTGCAAAATTTACAGCCTCATGTAATTTTCGCAAGTAGACGCAATAACTATAACGTGCGCATATGGCGAGAGTTAGGGGTAAGTATTCTTCTCCCGGTCAGGCTGAGCGGCGGGAGCGTATTCTCGAAGAGACGTTGCGGCTACTGGCTTCAATGCCCCCCAATGACATCAGCATGGATCAAATTGCCGAAGCCAGCGGTGTCAGCACTAAAACGCTCTATAACCTGTTCCAAAGCCGCAACGGGCTCCTGCTTGCTGCGGGCGCTCGCACCCGCGAAGGCAATGAATCCAATCCCTCTGTAATGAGTGCGCAGGCAGGAATCCCTCGGATTATTGCGCTGACTCGGCGCGCGATGGACACCTTCAAGGACTCGCCAGAATTTATGGAATCAGCGGTCTCGTTGGTAGTGGGTATCACAGCGGAAGAAGAAGCCATTTATAAGCGCGTGGGTCGCACCCAACAATGGTTTTACGAGCAACTCTTGATCGCTGAATCCGATGGCGACCTCTTGCTCGGCACGGACTGCCTGCAACTTTCTCAGTTACTTGCCGCTAGCCAGTGGGGCTGCACACTGCTATGGCAAAAGGGGCTTATTTCTCTTGCGGAGCTCAGAGAACAAACCCTGCTCAAACATTGTCTGGATATGACGCCTTATTGCACGCCACAAAGAAAGCGCTGGTTAGAGGAAATTAAGACGGCAATCAGAAGCACAGGAGATCAGGAGGCAACGACAGTGTTCGAAAAGAGAAAGCTCGCAGCAGTCGGTTGACAGTGAGTACGCCTGCCATTGCCAGAGGACTAACAACTAAAGCCGTCCGTTACACAGCAACACCAAGTAAGTTCAACACCAAAAGGGGTATTTAGAATGATAAAGAAACACCACTCACATCGGGTTGGATCGTCGCGAAAGCTGGCCACCATCGCATGCTCAGCGGCAATGGCAGCCAGTTTCCAGAGCATTCCCACACTCGCTCAAGGCGGGGGTTCACTTGAAGAGGTGATTGTAACAGCAACTCGCCGAGACGAATCTCTCCAGGACGTTGCGGTCTCGGTTTCGGCAATTACCCGCGAACTGGGACAGGCGCAGGTACGCCGACTAGAGGATCTTCAGACTTTTAGTCCTAACACCTTCATTAGACGTTATCCCGGTGCCGGCAGTACCGCGTTTATCAATATTCGTGGCGTCGGGACCACTGACTACGACAAGAGTCTGGACCCACCAATTGGCGTCATTCTCGATGGCATGTTCCTGGGCACTGCCAGTGGCGTACTGATGCAGAACTTCGATATCCAACGGATCGAGATACTGCGCGGCCCACAGGGCACGCTGTTCGGAAAGAACACAACGGGCGGTCTGATCAATATCATCCGCGGGGACGTCACCATGGAATGGGGTGGCGACGTTAGCCTAACGGTCGACGAGTATGGCCGCGAGGACATCAAAGCGGTGGTTAACGTACCACTGATCGATGACACGCTAGGCATCAAGCTGTTTGGCGCACAAATCAAGAACGACGGCTGGATGTATAACCGAACACTCGAGCGGGATGTAGGCGAGGACGACATACTCAACTACGGCTTCGCAATGAAATGGGCGCCCACGGAAGATTTTGACATCAAGTGGCACTACGAAAAGATGAAGGACAAGAGCGATCAGGGAGCCTACGTCAACACTAACGATGCCACTGACCTCACTTGTTTAGTCTACGGTCAGTGCTACAGCAACACTGCCGATGACGAAACCCATAACTCGTCTGATGGTACTAACTTCAGCAACAACGATTACGACACCAATATCATCACCGCTAACTGGCAGATCACTGACGGCCTGCTCATGACCTACATCGGCGGCTTCCGAGAACAGGACGAGCAGAACATGCAGGACTTTGACGGGTCGCCTGCGCCGATGCTGCGGATGAATTTCTTCAACGATTGGGAGCAAACCACTCACGAGTTGCGGTTGATGAGCACGAGTGACAGTCCCTTCCAGTTCCAGGCGGGGATCTACTCCTTCGATGTGGACTACGTGCAGCGATGGGACGTTTACGATCTTCACGCCACGCTCGCGCTCATTGGCGCCTTAGGCCCAGGGGTGTCGCTACCATTCACCATCTCCAGCAGCAACGGTCAGGAGCAGGAAACGTCTTCAATCGCAGGCTTTATCTCAATGGATTACGCATTTAATGATGCCTGGACATTAACGGTAGGGGGCCGCTACACCAGAGAAGAGAAAGACTTCATTGGTGGTAATGGTGGCGTGTTCTACGATCCCAGTAAGGGCGACCCGATTCCACCGCTTCTGGATCCAAAAGCCTATAGCGACGAATGGTCAGAGTTTACTCCAAGCGCCTCACTACGTTGGCAGATCAACGACAACATGATGGCTTGGGCATCCTACGCAGAAGGATTCAAGAGCGGCGGCTTTTTTGGCCGTCAGGCGAACTTTGACTGCTGTGATCCCACCTTTGAGCCGGAGTTCGTGAAAAACTACGAACTGGGCCTCAAAACGACATTGCTGGATGGTCGGCTCACCTTTAACCCGACCGTATTCTTCAGCGATTACGAGGACAAGCAAGAGTCGATCCTGATTCCAATCAATCTTTCCAACGTGGCAACGGTCGTGAGAAACGCTTCCACTCAGGAAATCTTCGGTATCGAACTGGAGATGAGCTATCAGATCACTGAGAACTGGTTCCTGCGCGCTAACTACGGCTACATCGACGCGGAATATGATGAGTACCTCGCCGACATTACCGGAGACCAGATCGTGACAGACAACTCTGATCTGATTCCGCGGCAAGTGCCCGAAAATACCTTCGGTATCAGTACGACCTACACCGCCAGTGTAGGTCCCGGCACGCTTCAAAGTTCACTCTCGTTCCGTTACCGCGACGAAGTGGAACTCGAGCCATCCAATGATCCCATCGGACACATGGACAGCATCGAGTCTCTCGATGGCCAGATCAGCTATCTATGGGGTGACAATCGCTACCGGCTGACTGTCTACGGCAAGAACTTGACCGACGAACAGGAACTGGCGCAAGGCACCATTCACCCGCTGATCACGCGCGGCTGGTGGACACCGCCCCGCACTATCGGCGCGGAATTCGCGATCTCGTTCTAAGTTGCTCAGCAGCAAAAAAGGGGGCTCCGGCCCCCTTTTTTTATTTCGTCTGCCTGGAATCAGGCCCAATAACTGGCGAACCGGATCCATCGCAGATGGTTTCCACTTTTGGGAACCACAAAGGGGTCTACACCTGAATGGCAATCAATTTATTGGACTAGAAATTTCCGGGGGATGACTCTTTCCCCCTGCCTGAATCTTTATCGGCAGGGACTGTTGAGGATCGCACGCTTCACTACTCGGATTTGCCGGCAAAAAAAACCGCTTGAAAAACATGTACACACGTGTAATTTCTGTACGAAGACGCAATAACAATAATGGCGCGCATGGTTAAGTCCAGAGGAAAACTTGTTTCTTCCGTTCAAGCTGAGCGGTAGGAGCGTGTTCTCGAAGAGACGCTACCTGATGAGACCTCCTAGAATAAAAATGGTCACTCATTAGCAGAGCCGTTAAGCAATTAACCGACACAACAACATGCAAGCTCACGACAACAAGGGGTAAATATAATGATAAGTAGCCACCACTCACATCGGGTTAGATCATCGCGCAAGCTGGCCGCCATGGCTTGCTCAGCGGCTGTTGCCGCCAGCGTCCAAAGTGTTGCCGTTCTGGCGCAAGATGTCGCACTTGAGGAGGTCATCGTCACGGCGACCCGTCGCGATGAATCGCTGCAGGATGTTGCCGTTTCCGTTTCCGCCATCACCAAGGAGTTGAGACAGGCTCAGGTCCGCAGACTGGAAGACCTGGCAACGTTTTCACCCAGCGTATACATCCGGCGTGCACCCGGAGCTGGCAGCGCCGCTTACGTAAATATCCGCGGTGTGGGTGCCAGTGACCCCGACAAGAGTTTGGACCCGCCGGTCGGCATCATTATGGATGGTATGTTCTTGGGCACCGTCAGCGGCGTCTTGATGCAGAATTTTGACATCGAGCGCGTAGAGATTTTGCGCGGACCCCAGGGGACACTGTTTGGCAAGAACACCACGGGCGGTCTCGTCAACATCATCCGAGGCGATGTCACCATGGAGTGGGGCGGTGACTTCAGTGTGGCTTTGGATGAGCATGGCCGCGAGGATGTGAAGGGCGTGGTCAATGTGCCGCTGATCGACGACACCCTCGGGATCAAGCTTTTTGGCGCACAAATTAAGAGCGACGGCTGGATGTACAACACCACCTTGCAAGAAGACGTGGGTGGTGACGACATCATTAACTACGGTTTTGCCGTGAAGTGGCAGCCCACCGACAGCTTCAACTTGAAGCTTCATTATGAGCGCATGGAAGACGAGAGCGATCAGGGCGCCTTCGTGAACACCAACCAAAACACAGACCTCGCATGCTTGTTGCCCTTCTTGGGAGACTGCTATCGCACCTCCAAAGACACCTCTACTACGAACTCGATGAATGGTCGCAACTTCAGCGATAACGAGTACGACACGACGATTGTCACGGCCAACTGGGAAATCAACAGCGGCCTGCAGTTGACCTACATCGGCGGCTTCCGTGACCAAAACGAGCAGAACATGCAGCATTTCGACGCCGGTCCTTCCAATTGGCTCGAGATGAATTTTTTCAATGACTGGGAGCAAAACAGCCACGAATTGAGGCTCACGAGTTCCTTCGATGGTCCGTTCAATTTCGTAGCCGGTTTGTACTCGTTTGACGTTGACTACGTGCAGCGATGGGACGTTGCCCACCTGCATTTTGTTCTGAGTTTGATTGGCGCCTATCCCGGACCCTTGGCTCCCACCTCTTTAAACAGTAATGGCCAGCTTCAGGATACCGAGTCACTCGCAGGCTTTGTCTCGATGGACTACGCCATTAACGACAGCTGGACATTGACAGTGGGTGGTCGTTACACCAAGGAAGAAAAGGACTTTATTGGCGGCAACGGTGGAGTTCCCTACGACCCAGCCGCAGGTGATCCGATCCCTCCCTTGTTTGATCCCAAGCCTTATGCTGATGAATGGTCTGAATTTACACCTAGCGCCTCGCTACGGTGGCAGATCAACGACGACATGATGCTATGGACCTCTTATGCAGAGGGTTTCAAGAGCGGCGGTTTCTTTGGGCGTCAGGCGGACTTCAACATTGATCCGACTTTTGAGCCCGAGTACGTCAAGAACTACGAGCTGGGCTTGAAGAGCACTTGGCTGAACGGTCGATTGACCTTCAACCCGACTATTTTCTTCAGCGATTATGAGGAGAAGCAGGAATCGATTTTGATCCCGGTCAGCCTCTCCAATGTTGCCACAGTAGTACGTAACGCCTCGACGGAAGAAATCTTTGGCGTCGAGCTGGAGATGAATTTTCAAATCACCCAGAACTGGAATCTGCGTGCTAACTACGGCTACATCGACGCAGAATACGACAACTACATCGCTGATATTACGGGCGACGGCGTGATCACCGATAACTCAGATCTGATTCCGCGGAACACGCCGGAAAACACCTTTGGTGTGATCACGACCTATAACGCAGATATTGGCGGTGGCACGCTACAGACTGCCTTATCCTATCGCTATCGCGATACCGTTGAAATTGAAGCCAGTAATGCCGCTTTCGGTCACATGAATAGCATCAACGACCTGAGTGGAAGCATCAGCTATCTTTGGTCAGACAATCGCTACCGCGTCACCGTTTATGGCAAGAACCTCACGGATGACCAGGAACTGGGACAATCAACCATTGCACCGCTCACCACCCGCGGCTGGTGGACGCCGCCTCGCACCATTGGCGCGGAGTTCGCAATCTCGTTCTAAGTGACTCATCATACAAAGGGGGCTCAAGCCCCCTTTTTTTATTTCGGCTGTCGGGAGGCAAATAGAAGCCAAGGGCTGGCTACTGTTAGTATCCGACACTGCACAAACGATCGTCGGAATATGGCTCTGTGAATAAGATTTCTCGGCGAGATTTTATCAATGGCTCCGCAATTGCCCTCGGTGCAACGGCTGTTGCGCCTTATATTGAGGCCGATGCCAGCCACTCGGATTACTATCCACCTGCGCTGACAGGATTAAGAGGTAGCCATCCGGGTGCCAACACCCATGCGCATGATCTCGCATGGAAGCGCGGCGCGCGCCCCACCGCCGTCCGAGCAACCAATGAACTATATGATCTGGTGATTGTTGGCGCTGGACTGAGCGGTCTTGCAGCCGCTTACTTTTATCAGCAACGCTTTGGGCCCGACCGCAAGATTCTGATTCTCGATAACCACGACGACTTCGGAGGTCATGCTAAACGCAACGAGCACACCATCGACGGCCAGCGACTCATCTCTTACGGGGGCTCACAAACCTTGGTGGAACCGCGATCTGCCGACCCCGTCATACAA
This sequence comes from Luminiphilus sp., assembly GCA_964217615.1. Lineage (GTDB taxonomy): Bacteria > Pseudomonadota > Gammaproteobacteria > Pseudomonadales > Halieaceae > Luminiphilus. Next base: position 6,341 of record CAXPKH010000213.1, on the reverse strand, counting down.
ACATTATTCAGAGACGTGGGGATCAATTTGGAGCGATTTGATACCGCCTTTGATCAGAGTTTTTACAAACGCAACGGCCTGGGCGCCACCACGTATTTCAACGCCAAATACTTTGGGCGCGACACACTGGTCCGCCATCCCTTTTGCAATTATTACAATTATATCGAAGGCCTGCCGGGTGCCGCTGTTTCCGATGAGGCGGCGGTGGCACTCACGCCACTGAGCGATCGCGGCAAGCAACAGTTATCGCGGGTACTCAAAGGTGGCGTGCACACACTCAACCTGAGCGGTGACGCGCTGCAGCACTATATCGAGACCACGAACTATTTTGACTATCTCAAAGAGACCTTGGGTGTTGATGACCCACAGGTGCTGAGAATGGCACGCCATTCGGGTATCGATTGGTCCAGTGCGGGCGCTGAATTACTGAGCATTGCCGAAGCTAAGGAGTGTGGCGCTCTGGGTTTTGCACCCGTTCCGGTATACGACGCCGACAATCCCTACATTCACCATTTCCCTGACGGAAACGCAGGCGTCGCGCGAGCGCTGGTGCGCCACCTTGTCCCGAGCGTTGCACCGGGTGCTGATGCCGAATCATTGGTGAATATGCGATTTGACTATGGTCGATTAGACCGCGCCGATCAGGCTACTCGCATCAGATTGAACAGCACCGTTATCGATGTGCATCACCAAACTGGCGCGGGCGGCGGTGACAGCGTGGCCGTGAGTTATATTCGGGGAGATACCGCTCATCGTGTAGAGGCACAGCATGTGGTTATGGCCTGCTACAACATGATGATTCCCCAGATCGTGACAGATCTGCCAACCGCCCAGGCGGAGGCGCTGGGCCAGCAAATGAAAAGTCCTCTCATTTACACAACAGTCGGGCTGCGCAACTGGCGGACACTCGCGGCACAGGGCCTTGGGCTGGCAATGTGTCCGGGCAACATGCACCAGACCCTGTTCATTGATTTTCCTGTGAGCATGGGCGGCTACGAATACACAAAATCCCCCGACGACCCCTGCGTCATTCAGATGATCAGTTGCCCCTACAGTGATGAAGTGGGAAAACCCCGTGCTGAGCAGTACCGAGAAGCCCGCTACAGAATGTTGGGGCAGCAATTTTCAGACTACGAGACAGAAATAAGGGCGCACTTAGGGGGAATGCTGTCTTCGGACCACTTTGACTTTGATCGCGATGTGGCCAGCATTACGGTGAACCGCTGGGCACATGGGTACACCGTGGCGGGTCCGGGCGATTCGGTCGCTATCGGGCGTGCCCCCCACGGGCGCATTACCATTGCCAACTCCGATTCAGCCCCGGCGGCTGATGCAATTGCGGCGATGGAGATGGGCCATCGGGCGGTTGGAGAACTCCCTATTTAAGGCCGCTAAGCGTCAGTGGGATCATCCACAGGCGTCATGTGGGCAGCCGCCAATACCAGTAGACCGGCTAAAATAGCGAGATTCTTGACGAAATTTTGTGTTTCTCGCTCGGCGTTAACGCCTTCATAGACGTTCCAGAAATCATGCAGATTCGCATTGATCAGCAGAATCATCACCGCAAAGCCGAGCGCACAGACCGCTACGTGCTTATTCAGTATCAGACTTAGCCCACCGATAATCTGCACTACCCCTGCGACCACCAGCAGTAAGGGGATCATCGCCATCTCATGTGTCTCCATCAGGGCGACATGGCGCTCCCAATCAGCAAACTTCGCGATACCGGGCAGCAAAAAATACAAACCGAGCAATACACGACCCGCTCCCATCAAAATAGGCTGCATCAAAGATCGCTCCTATGCGCTGCTTTACTGACCGTTGCCCCTTGGTCCATGGTTAACGAGTAAGCCCGTCACTGACCGCCCGCAGGCCGCGTTTGACGCCCTTAACAGGGCTGCCTATTACCTTAACAACTGAGGGGCTTCGTCGCATCCGCAATTCGTCCCTTGATACAACCCTTATGGATCCGACGCGGGACGCTCTGCCATACTCGCGCTAGCGCTGGCCACGCTTTTGCGTAATCCCCCGATGAAGTTACCGACCACGGCAGGAAGCGCCAGCAGTGCAGGCGTTGCGACAAGCGTTAACACGGTCGCGAAGGACAGTCCGAAAACAATGGCTTGGGACAGTGGTGCCCAGAACATCGCCATCTCACCTTCTGCGGTGACAGAACGCCCAGCGAGATCAATAGAAAAACCAGCCGCCAACGGCAATAAACCACAGACGGTGGTGATCGTCGTCAGGAGCACTGGTCGCAACCGTTGGGCCGTTGCTCTCACAATGACATCGCGAATATCCAACTCCGGATGTTCGCGCCGCACGTGATTAAAGGTGTCGATAAGAATAATGTTGTTGTTCACCACGATTCCCGCGAGTGCCACTACACCCACGCCCGTCAGTAGCGCGCTGAACGGGCTACCCAAGAGTAGCAACCCGAGCAATACGCCCGCGGTCGACATCACCACAGCCAGAAGAATCAGGGTGCTCTGATAGAAATTATTGAACTGGGAAACCAGCAAGATAAACATGATCGCGAGTGCCAATAAAAAAGCAGCCGAAACAAAGGCCATAGAATCAGCCTGCTCTTCGTTAGCGCCGCGAAAGCGGATTTCGATAGCGGGATCAAAGAATTGACCCGCCAACCACTGCTCGATTTCCACTACCATACTGTCGGCCATCACACCCTCGCGGACATTGGCTCTGATGAGTTCCACCGGACGGCCATCCACTCGCTTTAAGGAATCAACGCCCGGTGCAGGGCGCATTTGGACAAAGTTGCTCAGTGGCACCATGCCCTGTTCGGTGCTGATACGAAGTTCATCCATTGCTGTAATACCGCGCTCAGCCCTGGGAAACCGTACCCTGATATCCACAGAATCCTCGGCGTCGTCGGGCCGGTACTCACCCACTTTGACCCCGTTGGTCACCAGTTGCACCACAAGCCCTGCCGAAGACACGTCAACTCCATACAAGGCCGCTTGTTGTCGATCCACTTCTATTCGCCACTCGATGGAGGGCAGCGCAGCTGAATCGTCGATATCAACCAACTCCGGCAGGGAGTCGAGATATGCTCGCACGCGCGCCATGGCGGGCTCCAACAGATCCCGCTGCTTGGATGAAAACTCAATCTGTATTGGCTTGCCCACGGGGGGACCTTTTTCCAAGGGTTGCACCTCGACCTTAATGCCCGCCAACGACTCGGTACGATCGCGGATCATGCTCATGATCGCTTTACCACCAAGATCTCTGTCTGCCTCCGCCACCAGCTCGATAAAAATCGAACCAATCCGATCGGAGCTACTCCCCAAAAACCCGCCGTTGCCGTCACTCGCACCCGGCAGCAAGCTCTGCGTGTTGACAAAACGGATCCCGGGTATCTGTAACACCTCCGATTCGACCTCCAGTACCAGATCATTCACCTCGTTGGCCGAGAAATTACCGCGCCCAAGCACCGACACCTGAATAAACTGCGGGTCGGCGTCTGAGAAGAAAATAGTCCCCACACCGTATTTGCCGTAGGCCCAAAACACGCTGAATAACAGACCAAAAACAATGCCCATTGTAAGCATGGGTCGGTAACACACGCGGGTCATGAAGCGGGCAAAGCGGCCGGTGAATGTATTCAACTGAGTCGGGTCACCATCTTCCAGAATCCGCTGGGCATCAAGCGCTTCTGCGCTGTGCATGGAAGGTTTGCCAAATAAACTGCCCAGCACGGGACCAAACAGCAGTGCGTAAAAGAGCGATCCGATCAGCACCGTAAAAACCGTAATCGGCAAATAACCCATGAATTGGCCCGACACTCCCGGCCAAAACAGCATGGGTAAAAACGCCGCCAGTGTTGTGGCCGTCGAGGCCGTGACCGGCCAGAACATGCGTTGCACTGCCGAGATGTAGGCCTCGCGATGGTCCATGCCCTCGCTCATCAGCCTGTTGGCGTATTCAGTGACCACAATGCCGCCGTCGATGAGCATCCCGAGGGCCAGCAGCATGCCGAACATCACCATAAAATTGAACGTATACCCCAGCAGATAAATGATGGTGACAGAGAACAACAGGGAAAAAGGAATCCCGAGCCCGACCACCAGGCCACTCCTGAAGCCCATCGATGCCACAACCAGAATCATCACGAGTGCCAGAGCGGTCAGAATGTTGCCTTCCAGTTCCCGCACCTGTACCGCAGCAAACTCCGCCTGATTCTGTGACGGAATAATGCGGATACCGCTGGGGAGCATAGACGAGGTTTCTTCCACAATCTGAAGCACCTCTTGCACCGCATCGATCACATTTGCATCGGAACGTTTAGTGACGCCAATTGAAATCGTGTCCTGTCCGTTATACCGCGCGTAACTGGTGCGGTCTTTGAAGGTGCGATTGACGCGGGCAACGTCCCTGAGGGTGACAACACCCTCGTTAGTACTGCGCACAGGCAATTCCAATACTTCGTCTGCTCGTTCGACAACGGCGGGCACCTTCACCGCAAACCGCCCGCCGTCCAGATCCACGGTCCCCGCGGGGATGAGGCGGTTGTTGCGCTGCAGAACAACTACCAATTCCTCAACCGAAATGCGATACGCGTTAAGCGCGTCAGGGTCGATGATGACCTCGAGCACCTCATCGCGATGCCCCTGAAGCTCCGCGCTCAGTACCGCGGGAATCGTCTCTATCTGCTGGCTCAGCCTCAGAGCAGCGCGGTAAAGAACCTGTTCTGTGACCCCTTCGCTGATCAGGTTGACCTGCAACATCGGAAAGTCGTCTGCCGTCATTTCTTCGACAAACGGCTCCTCGGCGGTATCGGGCATCTCGGCTTTGGCGGCATCCACCGCCTCTCGCACATCGCTAAGCGCTTTATCCAAGTCCTGAGATACATCAAATTCGATAAAGAAGCTGGCCATCCCCTCCGAGGCGGTTGATCTGAGTTCTACAATGCCTTCCAGTTTGCGTAGCTCGATCTCCATAGGCTGGACAAGCAATCGTTCGGCGTCTTCAGGAGAAATGCCATCGTGGTTTACCCCAACGTAAAAAAGCGGCAAGTCCACATGGGGGTCGTTGGCGATCGGCAGCGCTGACCTTGCAGCAAGCCCCACAAGCACCATCAGCACCAATAGGGAAAGCGTGGTGCGGGTACGACCGATAATGCTCGCGATGATCATCGGGTAACGACCTGAGCACCTGCGCTGTCTACGTAGACAGGGTCGACCTCGGTGCCTACCGTTACATATTCCTGACCGACGGTAATCAACGCCGCCGCTTCGGGTAGACCCGATACCCACATGCCGTCGGGTCCATCCTCGACAATTTCGATGGTGTTGAAGACCACCCGATTGCTCCGGTCGATCAAACGCACACCCATTTCGCCCTGCTCATTTAGGGTCAGTAGGGAAGGTGTGATGTAATGCGCCTGAATTTGATCGAGCATCACCCGCAGAGAGACGGTCAAACCAGACCTGAGAAGATAGTCCTCATTGCCCACCGTGATTTCGACGGCGTAAGTTCGTGTGACAGGATCACTCTGATTGCCGATAAAAGACAGCGTGCCTTCCAAGGGACGCCCCATTCGCGTACTGCCCTTGACGGTGCTCCCCAGCCGAAGATGCTCGACCTGCTCCTCAGTCACCTGTGCCGTCACGAGCATGGGGTCGAGGTCAATCAATGTGGCACAAGGCGCTCCCGGCATCGCGTAGTCGCCTTCATCCAGGTGCAAGTCCTCGACCACGCCATCGAAGGGCGCTGTGATTCGCGTCCGCGCGAGATTCAATATCTGCCGCTCTAACTGTGCCTCAGCCGCCTCTTGTCTGGCTTCGGAGGCCGCTATGGCAACTTCCGAGAGCAAGCCTTGGGCCGCCAGCTTTAAGCTTCCTTCGTGTTCAATTTGCGCTTTGTCCAAACTCGCCTGCGCTTCTTCAACCGCCATTGCACGATCATCGATCGCAATTTCACACAGCAACTGGCCCCGGCTTACCTGCTCTCCTCGCTCAACAGCGCGGCTAACCACCTGACCCGAGATCTCAGCCATGACCCCCACGATCCGCTTGGCCTCTGTTCGTCCTCTCAGCACAACACTCTGATTCCGAGTCTCGGCATTTTTCAGCTCAACCCTGACCCGGCTCTGCGTGACTGCCGACGCCGGCATTTGCTGCCCTGACTCCATGGTTACCGCAGAGTCGGGATTGGTCGAGCGGTCAACAAACAGCCCTGACCCCAGCCATAAGAGTAATAGACCGGCGACAATCGAAGCCGAAGTGACATTTTTTGACATCAGCAGGAACCTCAAAACTGGGTGCGCTTCACGATGGGGCCAACAGAAACAGGCACCGCAAAGCTGAAAATAAAGGCGC
>CAXPKH010000212.1:0-24340 GCA_964217615.1 Luminiphilus sp. | reverse complement strand
CGCCCAAGCCACCGAGGGAACTGTCCAGCGTGGTAATGCCAAGCTCCACAGCGCGCAGTGCATTGGCGAGACCCTGGCCACGGGTATTGTGCAGGTGCACACCAGTGAGATGAGACTCGCCGCAGCGTTGCCAGATGCCCGTGACCAAGCGTTCTAGCTGGGCCGGGTTACCCATGCCGGTGGTATCAGACAAACCTACCTCGGCGACACCCAGCCCCAGCACACGCTCCGCCATATCAATGACGAAGGATTCCTCTACGGCGCCTTCGATCGTGCATCCAAACGCCGTCGACAGGCCCACCTCGAAGTGAGGGCGCTCCGCCTCAGCTATTTGATTAACCAGCGACTGACAGGCCGCGATCTCCTCAAGCATTTGCGCGTGATCACGTCGCACATTTTTCAGGCTGTGCGTCTCGCTCAAAGACAAGGGAATCGAAATTTTGTGAGCACCCGCCTCCAGTGCTGCCTCACAGCCACGCAGGTTGGGCACCAGCACAGCAATCACCAAATCTTTGTGACGGAGCGCTCCCTTGACCACCGCCGCCGTGTCAGCCATCTGTGGCAACAGCTTCGGAGAGACAAAGGAGCCGACCTCGATCTCTCTGACACCCGCACCGTACTCGGCTTCGATCCAGGCGAGCTTTCCCTCGGTCGACAGGATCGTGTCGACGCTCTGCAAACCGTCGCGGGGGCCGACCTCGCTTATCGTTATGTGTGTCATCACGCTTCCCTTATTGACGGGTGTCGGGTCAGCTTACTCGCCGACTCGCACCACCACCTTGCCATGATTACGCCCACGCATCAGATCGCAGAACGCATCCGGGGCAGCGGCGAGCCCGTCGTGTATGTCCTCATTGCCCACCAGCTCACCCGCCTCGGCGAGTGGCACGAACTCCTCCTCGAAGGCCTGGCGATACGACTCGTAGTCATACACCACCAACCCGGTGACCGTCGCGCGCTTGGTAATCCACAAACCCGGGTGTGGACCCGTCGTCTTGTGGTCGCCGTTATAGTCCTTGATCAAGCCACACAACACTACTCGGCCACCAATCGACAGCTGCTGTGCCACCGTGGTCAACGTGGGGTCGCCCACCAAATCAAAATAAACGGAAACGCCGTCCGGCGCAGTCTTCTTCAGTGCCTCTGCGAGGTCTTCCTCGATGCGGTCAATGCAATGATCGTAGCCTAGGACTTCCGTGGCGATGCGCCGCTTCTCGCTACCACTGGTAATCGCAATCGTCGTCGCACCAGCGCGCTTGCACAGTTGGGCCGCCATCGCGCCCACACCGCCGACGGCGGCGGGAATCACCACCACATCGCCCTCGCGGACTTTGGCCTGTTGAACCATACCGGCCCAGGCGGTGAGCCCGGGCATACCTAAAATCGACAGCGCCAGCGAAGGCCGACTCAAGGCCGCGGGCACCCGGGCCAAGGCCGCGGGCGGTTGATCGGTGAACGCTTGCCAGCCAGCGTGGCAACGCACGACCGTCCCGACCGGCCAGTCCGCGTTATCGCTGTCCGCGATTCGGGCAACGACCTCCCCGGCGATCACGTCACCGGGGTCGACGCCGTGCCCCATATGGTTACCCGCGATCACCGAGCGCATGTAGGGGTCAAGAGACAAATAAAGCGTCTCGCACCGCACCTGCCCCGCCGGCCGCTGACCCAGAGGTCGATTCTCGAGCTTGAAGTCGTCGGGGTTGGGTAACCCCTCGGGCCGCTTGGCCAAAATGACGGCCATATTGTCCAGATGATCTGTCATGTTCGGCTTTGCCAGTCGAAAGAGCTTAATGATATAACATCATAACAAATCATCCGGAGAGGCAGTAATGACGGGGGCCCGGGGGGCGGAGGAGCAAGCAGCTCCACTGCGGGGAATCAAAGTCGTCGAATTTACCCACATGGTCATGGGCCCCACGGCGGGCGTCATTCTGGGTGATCTCGGGGCAGACGTGATCAAGGTCGAGCCCCTGAAAGGAGACAATACCCGGCGCCTGAAAGGGTCGGGCGCGGGCTACTTCCCGATGTACAACCGCAACAAGCGGTCCATCGCTCTCGACCTCAAACACCCCAAAGGCCGCGACGTCGCACGGCAACTCATTCAATCCGCCGACATCTTGCTGGAAAATTTCCGCACCGGAACTATGGCGAAGTTAGGCCTCGATTACGAGTCGCTCAAAGCCGACCACCCGGGTCTTATCTATTGCTCGTTAAAAGGCTTTCTCTCGGGCCCTTACGAGAATCGGGTTGCGCTCGACGAGGTCACCCAGATGATGGGCGGACTGGCGTATATGACCGGCTTACCCGACCGACCCCTGAGAGCAGGTTCATCCGTGATCGATATTACCGGCGGCATGTTTGGCGTGATTGCCATTCTGTCAGCACTGCACCGTCGACGGGAAACCGGCGAGGGTAGCCACGTAACCAGCGCCCTGTTTGAGACCACCGCGTTTTTGGTGGGTCAGCACATGGCGCAGCAAGCCGTGAGCGGTGATGCGCCGCCGCCCATGTCTGTCAGGCAGTCAGCCTGGGCCGTCTACGATATTTTTGAACTCAACTCGGGAGAGAGGCTGTTCGTGGGTATCGTCAGCGATACCTTGTGGCAGCGCTTCTGTGAGGAATTTGGATTAACCGACTGGGCTGCGGACGAAACGCTGGCGAGCAACGCGAGCCGTGTTACGGCAAGGGAGAACTTGCTACCCACCATCCGCGAGCTGTTTGCCCCGCTCTCACTTGCTGAGCTCAGCGAGCGACTGGATCGGGCAGGACTGCCCTTCTCGCCCATCAACACCCCCGGCGATCTGTTTGACGACCCGCACCTGACCGCATCGGGCGGGCTACTGCCAGTGCACCTGACCGAGGGTGAGCACGCAGGGGAACAAACCACGCTCCCGCGCTTACCTGTGGAGTTTGGCAACCACAAGCCGCCACTGCATCGGGACCTGCCAAAGACCGGCGCCAACAACGCAGAAGTATTGAAAGAGCTGGGGCTGGACGACGAGGCCATCGCGGCGCTTGCCAGCGAGGGCGTGCTAGGCGGCTAATCGCTCGCGATGTAGACCCAGGGTCTCCGCGCCTGATCCTGCTCCTCAAAACGCGTCACCAGATCGATCGACTGCTCGGTCAGTCCGATTTCATCGAGGCCTTTTAAGAGCATGTCCCGGGCGGTGGGGTCGATCGAGAACACCTTCTTTTCTTTCTCAGGATCGGACTCAATCGTACAGGCCTCGAGATCCAGCTGAACTGTATGCGCAGCAGGATCAGCACTGACCCAATCGACCAACACGTCAAGGTCGTGCTGCGTCAACGCCGCCGTCAGTAATCCATTGCGCAGGGCATTGTTGCAAAAGATGGTGGCAAAAGAGGGCGCGATGACCGCACGAAAACCACTTTCCATCAGGGCCCACACGGCGTGCTCCCGCGAGGAGCCGCACCCAAAATTATCGCCGGCAAGCAGAATGGAAGCGCCGCTGTACTCGGGCTGGTTCAGCGCGAACTCGGGATTGGGTGTACGGGCGTCCGGGTCAAGGTAACGCCAGGGTGCAAACAGCCCCGCTGCCAGACCGGAGCGCGACACGGTGCGCATTTCCCGCGAAGGAATGATTGCGTCGGTATCGATATTGTCGCGCAGCAGGGGCAGTGCCACGCCGCGGTGCTGAGTGAAGGGCGTCATACGGTCGTGTCCGCCACGAGGTGTCCGGCGCAGGCGCTGGCCACCACCGTCAGCGGGCTGGCGATATGCGTCCTGACCCCAAGGCCCTGCCGACCCTCGAAGTTGCGGTTGGTGGTCGAAGCCACTCGCACACCTTTACCGAAGCTCTCTCCGCCAGCGAAAAAGCACATTGAACAACCCGGTTCCCGCCACTCGAAACCGGCACTGCGAAAAATGTCGTCTAGCCCCTCGGCCTCAGCTGCCCGTTTGACCTGACCACTGCCGGGCACGCAGAGCGCTTTAACCCCTTTTGCAACCTTGTGGCCGGTGCGCGCCAAATAATCGGCCGCCAGCTGCAGGTCGGACAATCGACTGTTAGTGCAGGAGCCAATAAAAACCGCGTCGAGGGCGTAATCGGATAACTGACTGCCACCCGTCACACCCATATAGTCTTGCGCGCGCTGCCAGGCTGCCGACGCCGACGCATCGGGGGCATCATTGGCATGGGGGATTGCGGCATCCCAGTCGACGCAGTGTTGCGGACTGGTGCCCCAACTGAGCTGGGGTTTGAGCGACCCAATATCGAAGCGGTGTTCCTCATCAAAGGCGGCGCCCTCATCACTGCGCAACGACTGCCAGTGTTGGGCGGCCTGATCCCAAAGCTCACCCTGCGGCGCGTAGCGGCGGCCCGCACAATAGTCGAGCACCTTTTGATCGGGCGCGATCAGTCCGGTGAAGGCGGAGAGCTCGGTGGTCATATTGCAAAGCGTGAGCCGGGCTTCCACCGGCAGTGCATCGATCGCGGGGCCGGCAAACTCGATGGCATAACCCGCGCCCCCTGAGGCTGAGAGCTCGCGGATGGTGAACAGAATCAGATCCTTTGCGGAAACGCCCTCACTGAGCAGACCTGCGAAGCTGACGCGCATGGTCTCAGGTCGCGTCACACGGAGCGTACTGGTGGCCAGCGCATGCTCGGCTTCGGTTGAACCCACACCCCAGGCAAGCGCACCGAGCCCACCCAGGGTACAGGTGTGGCTGTCCGGGCAGATGAGTGACCACCCGGGTAATGCGATGCCGAGCTCGGGCGAGATCACGTGCACGATGCCCTGATCGGCATCGGCAATGTCAAACAGTTGAATGCCGGTCTCGTGAGCCGCATGCCGGGTTGCGACGATGAAATCCCGGCCACTGGGCATCAGGGTATCGTCGCCACGCCCTGGCAAGGTATCGACGATATGATCCATCGTGCAGAAGGCATGCTCGCGTCTGCGCACTGAGCGCTGTTTCTCAAGCAGACCGTTCAAGGCCACACTACCGGTTCGCTCGTGGAGAAAAATACGATCGATATACAGCAGGGACTGACGCTCTGACAGCCTTGTCACCTCGTGTTCTTGCCAGAGCTTGTCAAACAACGTGGTGGTCACTTTGAACCCGTCAATCCCCCATGGACCCGAGGCAGTAAAGACCCGGCAAAAACTATATCGATATAACAATAAGCCTATTCAATTGCCGCTGGCAACAGAGGTTCTGTGAAGCTGACCTCGATCGGGGTACCGGAAGGCAGTATCACCACCCCGCCTTCCTCTTCGCCCTCGTCATTTTTGTATGAGAGCGCCCAGGGCAAGCTTGCCTTGAGACCGCTGGGGTCAACCTGAAGGCTCACCAGAATCACGCCGCCTCTTTCATTTTTTGGTGCGGGCACTGACGTTGCTTCCTTGGGGTATTGATCGATTTCAATGCCGTATCCATCCACCATGGAAACCAACGCCAACGGATGCTGAGTCTCAACAGGTAAATCATATGCCTCTGAGAGAACACCTATTCGATAGGGAATAGGTCCAACCACATTGTTGCTGAAATACGCTTGCCAGAACTCGAGGCTGGCAGAAATATCGGGACTGCCCATCACCATGATAAAGGTGTGGCCTACCTGGGCCGGGCTGGGCTCGGGTTGAAGAAATGATTTTGAGGGGTCAAGCATATGCGTGAGGTAAAACAGCTGCCGATTGGGCCCGCTCACCTGCATGGCCAGAATATTCTGCTGCTCGGTCAGGAAGTCGGGTCCCTGCAAGTGGCGAAACAATGAACCCTCAAGGTTGCGCTTAAGTTGCTCGGGGTCCTTCACCAGGAGTTCGATGGCACTCCACCCTACCCGCTTCATCGGTTGATAACCCTGAGCACCGCCTTGGATAACGCGAATACCCACTTGCGGTCCGGTAGCGGGCATCATCGTCATAAAAGGCCGTCCGGCGAGTTCCGGGCGCTCTATCGCACGCGCCAGCTCAGCCGGCACAACTCCCTCATCGACCTTCCGATACCCGAGATAATCCTGGTAAGCCTGCTCGGTGAGCACCATATTTTGCGCGAGCACCCAGACCATCAAAATTGATTTCAACATTACGTTGCCCTCACGATGTGCGCTGGTAGAGGTCGAGCCGCCCACCGTCGGGGCAGGTCACTGCAAAGCACAATCCCGACAGTAGGCCCGGCAACTGGCGATCTGCCAGGGGCTGACAGATCTGTCCCGCCCACTCGCTCTCCTGAATTGCAGCGAAGGTTTGCTTGACGTCTGAGCAGGGCACCCCCAGTGAACGTAACCCCCGGCCACCCGTTGCCGCCACCTCTATTGCAGGCAAGGGGTGGTGCGGCACATCGATCAATTCGATGGAACCTGACATGGTCGCCTGCGGATGCGCAATACTCAAATGAATGGTAGCGGTATCAATCGGGTGCTGCTCTAACTGCAATACCCTGGGGCCGTCCCCAGGAAGCGGACCCTCGTGGTCTATGAACCGCTCGAAGCCAAGCAACCTGAGGAAAGCGAGGGTCTGCTCAACATCACGCACCATCTGCGTCGAGTTGAAAATATCACTCATGCGATCAAAGTCGATGCCCTCTAATGGCGGGTGCAGCCGTTGCATCACAGCCATGACGATACCGTCTTCCTGAATATAAAGGCCCTCGCTGGTTTCTATTTCACCAAACTGCCAGGCGACCGACGGCACCAGTTCCCGCCAGCCATGCTCGGCAAGAAAGTCCCGCGCCCAGTCGCTATCCCAAGTGCGCATATTGATGTCGAACAGACCGCCGGGCGTCGTGACAGCCGCGTTTAAAGGGCGCAGCGGCCGAACACTCTCTGGAACCGGAAGCAGCACCACCTCGCAGTGTTGAGACGGCGCTGTCCAGCGGGTCACATCCGTCGCTGCGCCCAGTCCCCAGAAGTCACATGCGTCTGCATGGTGTTCTGCGGGCTGTGATTGCCAACCGAGCGCACCAAAAAAACCGCCCAACTCGCCGGCGTGGGCAGTAGTGATGACCACGTGCGAGAACCCACTCTCCCTCACAGAGATCCCCCTCTGATGAATGCACACGACATCATACCGTCTATTAGAACCGGGTATCGGGGAGCAGGGGCAGATTCGGACTCACGGACCGGATTTCGCCCACCGATAATCCTTCGCGCGAGTTGCCCAAACCTCTGCTACCCTTTGTCTACATCATTGGTGCATTGACGTTGGCCGGGAGGCGCTTCATGAACGCAGTGGTATCCACCATCACACAGTTATTACCTGCGGAGATCATCACCACAGATCCCGAGCAGATCACGCTGTACTCTCAAGATGTATTCACGGTAGGGCCGCCTATCTGTGCGGTTGTCCGACCACGCGACATTGATGAAGTGCAGGCACTGGTGCGCGCCTGTCTGGAGCGCGGCACACCGATCGTTACCCGTGGTGGCGGTATGAGCTATACGAGTGGTTACCTTGCGACCGCACCCGACAGCGTGTTGGTCGATATGGCCCAGATGGACGCCATCGTTGAGGTCAATCTGGAAGATCGGTATGTGACGGTTGAGGCGGGGTGTAGCTGGCAGAAGCTCTACGAACATCTCTCTCCGCTGGGCGTTCGAACACCCTACTGGGGCACCTTGTCAGGGCGATACGCAACCGTCGGCGGGGGGCTATCACAAAACAGTATTTTCTGGGGCAGCGGTCAGAGTGGTACGGCGGCAGATAATGTGCTCTCGGTGAGCGTCGTTACTGGCAAGGGTGAAGTCATTGAGACCGGCTCGGCAAGCCAGCAACATGCCGCGCCTTTTATGCGGCACTTCGGCCCGGATTTGACCGGCTTGTTTCTGGGTGACTGCGGAGCGCTGGGCATAAAAGTTCGCGCCACACTGCCCCTAGTTCCCGTTGCCGGGGCGAAGGGCTACACCAGCTTCGCTTTTGACGATTCAGGGCCAATGCTGCGCGCGATGGCAGAAATTTCTCGCCAGTCCCTGACCACCGAGTGCTTTGGTTTCGACCCTTACCTGCAACATCAGCGCATGAAGCGCGCCAGCCTTGCGGCGGACGCCCAACAACTCACAGGCGTGCTGCAAAACGAATCCGGCATCGTTAACAAAATCAAACAGGGCGCAAAGATTGCGCTCTCCGGCCGCCGCTTTATGGACGACGTGGAGTGGGCCATGTTCACAATCAGCGAAGGCCGGACGGAGGCGGAGGCGGAACATCAGGCCGAGCGGATTCGTGAGATTTGTTCAGCAGAGGGCGGCGTGGAACTGCCCGACAGCATCCCGCGGATATTGGCTGCCAATCCCTTCGGCCCGGTCAATAACATGGTGGGCGCGGAGGGTGAGCGCTGGCTGCCGGTGCACGGTCTGGTACCTCACTCGCGCGGCGAGGCAGTAATGGCTGCGGTGGAGGCGGTATACGAGCGGCACCGCGACACGCTGGAGCAGTTCAGTATAGAGACAGGATATTTGATCGCGGTTGTCAGTGAGCAAATCACCGTACTCGAGCCGGTTTTCTTCTGGCCCGATGAGCTCAATGCGCTGCACAAGCACAGCCTCGAGCCAGATCACCTTGCCCGACTCAATCAGTTTGACGCCGTTCCCGACGCCTGGGACGCGGTATATCGCATCAAGAGTGAGGTCGTTGACGTGTTGTCAGCGGAAGGCGCCAGCCACCTGCAGTTAGGCAAGGCCTACCACTACCACAGCGCGCTGAAGGCCCCGGCGCTGGACTTGGTAAGCGGTATCAAAAACGCGCTTGACCCCAACGGCATCATGAATCCAGGAGCGCTCGGTCTGTCCTGAGGGCCGGTTGCCACTGCAGCTTGCGATCAGGGCCCTGCCCGCCCGTGCTATATTGCAACGCACAACAGTAACGGCTGAACCAAAGCAGGCAAGGTGCCCATGACCGCCTATATCATCGTTGAAGCAGTCCTCCACGACCCCAAAAAATTCGCTGCCTACGCAAAAGCCGTTCCTGACATCGTCTCAGAATTTGGCGGGGAGTATCTGATACTCGGCGGCGAACAGGCGCCACTTGAGGGTGACTGGGGGGCGACAAGACTGGTCATGCACCGCTGGCCATCCGCAGAGCAGGCCAGGGCTTTTTGGTTTAGCGACGCCTATGAGGCCGCAAAGCCCTTGCGGGCAGGTACCGGCGAATTTCGCGTCATGCTGGTAGACGGGCTGCAACAGACACCGTTGGAGTAATCCGCCATGACACCCTATTCCGCACTCGCGCTACAGATGGACTGCCACGCTGTGAACGGTCTTGCCGATCGCGCGGCGGTGGAGCAGGCGATGGCGAGCACGCTGGATCGTGTTGACCGACTGATCGCGGGGAGCAAGGGTTTCATCGGCACATTCAGTGGCGACACGTTGCGCTTGGTAGTGCTACCCGAATATTTTCTGACCAGTTTCCCCATGGGGGAATCGATCCAAGAGTGGCGGACCAAAGCCTGCATTGAGATGGATGGCCCCGAGTATGAACGCATGGGAGAGATTGCCCGCAACCGCGGTGTCTATCTGTCAGGCAATGCTTACGAGCTCGATCCTCACTTTCCCGATCTCTACTTCCAAACCAGCTTTATCATCAGTGACGAGGGCGAGGTCGTTCTCCGCTACCGCCGTCTGATCTCAATGTTTGCGCCTACGCCCCATGACGTGATGTCGCAATATCGCGATGTGTATGGAGACGACGGGCTTTTCCCTGTCGCCGATACACCTCTGGGCAGACTGGCCTGCGTCGCATCAGAGGAAATCCTGTATCCAGAGGTGGCTCGCGCATTGGCAACCCGTGGCGCAGAAGTCCTGCTGCACTCCTCCAGCGAGGTCGGCAGTCCGCGCCCAACGCCAAAAAACATCGCCAAGTGTGCACGGGCCTACGAGAACATGTGTTACGTGATTTCGAGCAATACCTCGGCAATACACAGCTCACCGGTGCCACAGAACTCGACGCAAGGACACTCGCAGGTTGTCGATTACAAGGGTCAGGTAGTGGCCGAAGCCTACGCCGGCGAGTCCATGGTAGCGAATGGCATGATCGATATTGAGCGACTTCGTGAGGCGCGCGCCAAACCCGCCATGACCAACCTCATCGCCCGACAGCGACTGTCGCTATTCCGCTCGACCTACGAACAGGCCCACTTCTATCCCGAGGATAATTTGATTAACGAAAGCGGAGAGATTGTTACTCCGGACCGTTCACACTTTTTGGAACAGCAAGCCGTGGTGATTGCACAGCTTCAGAAAGCCGGCATCATCTAAAACGTCAATCCAGCGTCAGATCCATCGAGTACTGAAAATGCTCGGGGTTATAGCGCACTTCCAGAAAATCCATGATCTGCTCACTCTCGACGCCCGTCTTTTTGTAAGAGCGCCGGGTCAGGCTGAGCAACGGGCTACCCTCACGGACCCCCAAAGCCCGCGCAACCGATTCATCGGCGGCCACTGCAGAAAGAGTCTGGGTTACGTGACTCACTTCCAACCCCTGCTGACGAAAATAACTGAGGCGCGGCGTATTTTGAAAAATATTGGGATCTGCGGGCATGTTCACACCCGCGGTCCAACTGTTGTAGTGACCGAACTTCATTCCGTCACGCTCGCGCACTCTCAGTAGGTGTAAGGCCGTTTCACCGTCCTCGAGTTTCAAGTCCGAGCGAATTGCCTGCGGCGGAATGCGCATTCCATAGTCGAGCACGTGCGCCTCAGAGTTACGCGCCATGCTCTCAATTTCCTGCAACATGCCGGTTAGTGGCGCGTAGACGGGTTTGGGCGAGTACTGATAGATCACATGGGTGCCCCTTCCCCGCCGACGTTCTACCAACTGTTCCTTGGAGAGATCATCCATGGCCCGCTTGGCCGTAATCCGCGATACCTGAAAAAGCATGGCCAGCTGTTCCTCCGGTGGCAAACGCGTGCCGTAGAGTAGCGTTCCATCAAGAATTCGGGATTTCAGTAGGGCAAACAACTGATGATAGAGGGGGGTGGGTGACTGCTTGGATAACTGGTCCACGAGATGAGCACCAAAAAATTGTTCCATGAGCGCCGTTAACCTGTGAGCCAATCGTTTAACGCCTAATGATATATCAAAGCAGGCCTTTTGGGAGCACGGCGCACAGGAATCCGCGTGCCGCTTATCCCGATGGTTCACGCCCGACTGCCTTGGCCGGGCATTTTGAGCTATTGTTATATCTTTAATCTGAGGAGGCAGAGCGATGGGCATTACTGAGCTGGCAGTGCTGCGCTGGTTACACATTATCGCCATGGTGTATTGGCTGGGCGGTGAGTGGGGCGTATTCAATACTTCTACTCATGTGATCAATCGCGACCTGTCCATGGACGAGCGCCGCAGGCACATGCAAACCGCCTACCACATCGATATTCTGGCGCGCATCGGTATCATCAGCCTGTTACCTCTTGGCCTGCACATGGGACACCTCTGGGGTGTGCAGCCTTATGGTGGCGGATTTCTGGTTGCCGTCTGGGTGCTCGCCATCCTATGGCTGACCCTTTGTATTTCTGCCTACGTCTTCCGCGAAACTGATCGGGGTATTCAGCTCACTCTGTGGGATGAAAAGGTCCGTTTTATTCTCATCCCATTATTAGTGATCTCCTCCATCAGCTCTCTGCTGGGTTATGGGCCGTTTAACGTAGGGCCCATGCAGTATTGGTTCTCGATCAAAATCCTGCTCTACAGCGTGACCCTGATGATTGGCTTGAAGCTGCGGTTTATCATGCGTGAGTGGACCACCTTGTTTCGCGTGCTGGCCCAGGGCCCCAACCAAGAAGCCGAGAACCAATTGGAGAAGAGTCTCGCCTTTGGCAAAAAGCTGGCGTATTTCTATTGGGTGACGATTGCCTCAGTCGCTTTCTTTGGCGCGACCAAGGCGATCTGAAAAAGCGAAGGAATGAGCTAGGGGCGAGCCGCTCTCACAATAGTCGCGGGTGAAGCCTGCCAGATGGCGTCACCGCGCTCTTTGAGTAACGCCACAAGGATCTCCCGCACCGTGCGAATACGGTGCGGCTGACCGACCAGCCAGGGGTGAAAATTCAGCGCCAGCAGTCGCCCGCCCTGCTCGCGGCCTTCCTTGATGAGTAAATCCGCCGCATCGATCATCTGCTGCGCAAAGCTGTCCTCGCTGTGCAGATTTTGAGTCAGTACAAAGACGTCATCGAGCTCCAGACACGAGGGCAGGCAGGTCATCTCGCCCTCGGCCGTTTTGAAGTTGTAGGGCAACTCATCGTTCACCCAGTCGCACTGATAGGTAAAACCGTTTTTCACCAACAGTTCCGGCGTGTTGGCAGTCTGAATCCGCCCCGGGCTCAACCAGCCGGTAATGGGTTGATCGGTGAACTGCTCAAGCGCCCGGCGCGAGTCAGCAATCCAGCCAGCTTCAGTGTCGGGATCTACCTCGCCGGCGTGCATACACAGCATGTTCCAGCCATGACCCAGCCACTCATAAGGGGTTTGGGCCAGCCGCTCGAGTAACTGCGGGTAGCGCTCTGCCAGCGCGCCGGAGATCGCCAGCGAGGGCTGAGCGTCGTACTCCGCCATAAGCTTCAGTAGCCGATAGATCCCCACCCGGTTGCCGTAATCCCTGAGCGTGTAGTGGCGCAGATCGGGGTAGGGCATGGTCAGTGCCCCGGGAGGCGCCACAGTGGGTTTGTCGCCCGACAACGGAAAGTGCTGCACCGAGATATTGATCCACAGCGCCAGCGGTTTGCCGTCAGGCCAGGTAATCGGCTCGCGGTCCTGCAGCATCGACCACGCATAGCGATCGTGGTCCATGCCGTAGCGGCGTTGCGTGTAGGTCATGAGATCGTCACTCATATCGCCGCCCCGCCACCGATCTGCTCCGTGAGATGGGCCAATGAGTACTCCGCAATCTCGCGACCCGTCGTGACCCAGACATCGGAATGGCCGGTAATGTATTCGAGCGCCTCTTCAAAGGAGCGCAGCCGATGCGGGCAACTGACTTGATAGTTGTGGGTGGGAATACACATCACCGTGCCACTCTCGGCGCCCTCCTCATAGAGTTGGTCAAAAGCGCGGCGGATGATCTCACCGTAACGTCGAGGCTCCATTTTCTGCACCACATAGGCAATGGTGTCATTAAGCTCCAGCGAGTAGGGAATCGAAACAAAGGGTTTGCCACTGCGGGTTTTGACCCAGGTTGGCTGGTCGTCGTGGAACAGATCGCAGGTGTAAATGCCGCCCGCTTCGGCGAAGAGATCGATGGTGTGATCGGAGTGCGACAGCGCCGGCGCCAAGTACCCCGCGGGTCGCTGACCACAGGCGCGCTCGATCGTTGCCATGGCGTCTTCAATCATCTCCCGCTCCTGATCTTCGGTCAGGCCATAGGTGTAGCGGGTGTTGTAGATCCCGTGGCTGAAGAACTCCCAGTTACGCTCCGCGCACAGCGCAATAATCTCGGGGTGGTGATCGCACAGCGCGGCCGAGAGACTGATCGACCCGCGAACACCATATTTATCGAGTAGCGCCATCTGCCGCTGATGCCCCACGCGGTTGCCGTAGTCACGAATGCTGTATCCGGGAATGGGTGGATAGGGATGCGGCCAGGGCTTTCGGTGCGGATTATTGGGCGGGTCGAATTCGTAGAACTCGATATTGGGCGCCACCCAAAAGGCCAGCCGCGCACCATCGGGCCACTCGATTTTTGGTCGCTGGTCATAGGGGCTGTAGTCGTACAGCGACAGCTCCTGTTGCGGCGCAGACACTGCTCAGCCCTGCTCGGCGAGCCAATCCAGCACTTCGCTGACACCCAGCACATCGGCGTATTTGATCGCCAGGTCGGTCAGGTTGGCGAAGTGATAGCTCTCGTGTTTGTCGGCAACACATTCCTCGGGAACGATGGTGCGATACCCTCTGGAAAGGGAGTCCACCGCAGTGGCGCGAATGCAGCCACTGGTCGAGCCGCCGGTCATAATGACCGTATCAGCCTGATGCCACACACATAGCGATTGCAGCGCAGTCTCAAAAAAAGCCGAGGGCATCTTTTTGCAGTAGATGACATCGCGCTCGTGATCAATCTCGAGCCGCTCGTCAAACTCAGAACGCTCCGAGGCAAACTTGATATTTTGTAGCGAGTCGGGGGTATCCGTCCGCGTGCCCCAAATACCGCAGTCCTCACCCGATCCCATATAGGCCACATAGGTCCAGACCACGGGCCAATTCAGCGCCCGGAACGCGCTGGCCAGCTGATTCACGTACTCCAATTGCTTGGGATCAGTCTCATAAGCGGTTTTGAACAAATCAGTCCGCGTGTAAGCCTTTTGCAGATCGATGTTGACCAATATCGCTTTCTGACCAAAACCGAACCGGGCTCGACTCGGATTGTCCTTGATCTGCTGGTAAATTTGACGCGCGGTAAGGTCGCTGGTTTCCATAGAGGTTCCTGTTTTTGCGGCAGCGCAAACCATCATGATATAAAAACATATCATTAATACATAGCGGGACCCATTCGGTGGACTCGCTGCGATAACCGCTCAAAGAGGGTCAGATGGGCCACAAGCTTATCCGAGGAGTCATCGAGTACACCAGCCGCAAACCCGAGCGAACAGGCGCGGTTCGCGGACGGGAAATGTTCACGCTGAGCTGCCAGCCCGATGGCACCGACGTGTTACTGGCACACTGCGAAATCGACGACCCCCCAAAGGTGACGCGAGATGTTTGCCTCGCCCTGCGACACGCGGACTCCAGCCCGATCGACTGCTCGGTCAGGCTGTCAGTGGGTGGTCGGTTTGAAGGCTCGGGCTGGATGCGTTTCGCCAGAGGCTACGCCGAATGCGAAACTTTTAATGTGCGGGATGGCCGTATCAATCAGGAAATCGAAACCGATGGCCAGGTCGGCTGGCTACAGAGCCACCCGATAGTAGGCGACGCGTTGTTAATGAGACTGTATCCGCTGGAGCAGGGTCCGGGCATTCACTCGCTGAAAAATATCTTTCTGACCTCGCCGGATCATCGTGGCGCGACAGGTCCTTTCTTTTTTGTGACCGACTTTGATTTGGTCTATGTTGGGGAAGAGGACATTAGCGTGGCGGCGGGAAGCTTTCGGTCACGGCATTTTCAGGTTGCGGGGACCGCAGGCAACCTGCCCGAGGAGCACCCCCCTTACGATGTGTGGTGCACCGCGGATGACGATTACCTCTTGTTGCGAGCGCGGGCTGAGGGGTACATGCAAACCCACTATGAGTTGACCGAGATCAACATCGCGCACACACCGTGACGGTTGACTTGGGAGCATTGGCGGCGGGAATCCGCCTTTTGTAACACGTTATTTTCGGGAGAGTATCTGTATGTATACCCTGCTGTTGTATGTCCATGTTCTCGGTTTGGTCTATTGGCTTGGAGGCGATCTGGGCACCTATCTCTCCAGCCGCTACGTTTTGCAAAAAGAATTGAGCGTGGAAGCGCGTCAAACCGCCTTCAGCATTCTCATGGCGTGCGATATGGGGCCGAGGCTTGCCATGCCCATCATGCTCGGGACGGGTTGTCATCTTGCAGTGCTGCTTTGGCCCACCTTGTTACCCGACACGCTCGCACTCCTCGGATGGATCTTGGTGATGATTTGGATAGGTTTGATTGCCGCCATCCACAGTCGCGCAGGTGAGCGATGGCCATCACTGACACGCTGGGATTTGTGGCTTCGCTTCGGCGTCGTCGCCGGCCTTCTCGCGGCGGGCTTGCTCGGCACATCAGTTGGCTTGCCCGGTTGGATCTCGTTAAAAATCATCGTTTTCGCGGTGCTTGTTGCGAGCGGCATTGCCGTCCGATTCGCGCTGAAGCCCTTCGCCATCGCCTACGGTCAAATGCTTCAAGAAGGTGCCAGCGAGGCGGTGAACAATGCCATGAGCACCCACATGGGAATCGCACGCCGCTTTGTCTGGCTCATTTGGTTAGGGCTTTTTGTCAATGCGGCACTGGGCCTCAAAGTCATTGCGCCGTAAATATCGGGCTCCGCTGCTCACATTCGGCCCTCAGGGTCTGAATAAATGCCACAGGGCTAACACGACTTTGCTATCGGTAGGGAGCGTCACACAATGAAAGCAACGCAAAAAGTGGTCGTATGCACCGGTTCCGGCCGCCACGGGGGTCTGGGAGAGGGCATCCTGAAACGCTTTGCCCAAGATGGCTACCGCGTGGTGGTGACGGATATTGGCGGACCGGCAACCGATCATCTGGCCAACACCGCCGACATGCAGTCTGTCGCGGATGGGCTCAAGGCGGAAGGCGCTGATGTGTTGTGGACGCCCTGCGACGTCCGATCACCCGACTCAGTCAACGAACTGTTCGCCACCGTGCTCGCGACCTTCGGGCGCATTGATGTGCTCGTTAATAATGCCGGGATCGGCTTTGTGATGAAGCATTCTCGCGAAGTCACCCCAGAGGAATGGAATCTAGTGATTGATGTCACCTTGAGCGGCGTATTTCTCTGCACCCAGGCCGCCGCCCGGCATATGGAGGCAGCAGGGGAAGGTGGCCGGATTATCAACATCGCCAGTCAGGCGGCCAAATCAGGCTTTCCGCATATGGCGCCCTACTGCGCCGCAAAACATGGTGTGATTGGACTCACCCGCACCGCCGCCATCGACTACGGTGCTGCGGGGATTACCGTGAACGCGGTTTGCCCCAATCATGTGACTACCGGATTAGGCAGCGCACAAAACGCTTATTTCTCTGCCTTCAAGGGCCTATCGGAAGAAGAGTACTTAAGCGATATGGCCGCGCGCATCCCACTGCAGCGCATTGGTCTAGCTTCTGATACTGCCGCGATGTGTGCCTTTCTGGCGTCTGACGATGCCAGCTTTATCACTGGCGAGGCCATTAATGTGAGCGGCGGGGAAGAAATGCACTGAGGCCTTGCTTGAGATTTCAGCATCGCTGATACCCTCAGCCGTCCACCCGCAGGTGACCACCACAAAAAAACCCCGCTCGGATCTCGCCCGGCGGGGTCTAGTCTGGTCTGACGCCGGGCCCGGCGGCCGCGACTTAGCTCAAATTACTCACCAAAGCGATATTTCAGCGTCGCCATATAGGTCTGCGGCAAATTGAAATAGGGTGTAAACAGAATGGATTGGTTATACACCTTGTCCCCGCAGTTCTTGCACTCGAGATTCAGCTCCCACCGATCGTTAGGCAACGCGACCTTTACGCCCGCATTCATGAGCGTTACCGACTCGTTGTAACCGAGGCTTCGTGTGCCCGGGAACTGAGCGCCAATGTAACGGAACATAATGTTGGGTGTGACAGTGAAGCCGCCGAAAGCAAAATCCGCCGAAGTACCCAGGGTATAAGTCTGGTGCGGGCTGCGCTTGGGCTCTGCGACATTACAGTTGGCATCGTAGGCCGCAAGTTGGGTGTTCGGCGTTACACACCCTCCCGGCAAGTCCTGATACTCAGCATTCTGCCACCCCATCGACGCAAAGATATTCCAGTTGTCGGTTGGCAGTGCAGTAATTTCCACCTCGATACCAGGCACCTCAAGGCCACCAGCATTGGTGGTCAGGAACTGGCCGTCAGGAGTCGCAGAGGTTGTCTGCAGATCCTCAAGATCCGAGTAAAACGCGGTAATGTTGGTACGAAGTCGACCATCCATCCAATCGGCGCGCATACCCAGCTCGTAAGACCAAATCGTCTCGGGCCCAAACGCCTGCAGCGCTGTAGAGCTGGAGCCGCGGGCATTCCAGCCACCTGATTTAAAGCCATTGGTGGCTGACGCGTACATCATCAGGTTGTCGTTGAATCGATGCGCGTAAGCGATTCTCGGTGTGAATTCGTCCTCTTTCTGGGAGAGGGGAATACCGGCTGCCACCATAGCCTCGGAATTCACTGAACCGGTGAACCCGACTTCCTTTTCTTCATCGGTGTAGCGAACGCCCAAGGTTAACGTGCCGTTCTCCCCCACCTTGATGTCCGCCTGCGCGTATACAGCAAAACTTTCGGTGGTGTTATCCATCACGCGATCAGCAATGTTGAAGTAGAGCGACGAAGGCGGCACTGGAGCTCCGAGAAACGCGAAATCGAGGTAGTCGCGGAAATCGGTGGTGTTCTCCTCGTCCATGTAATACACGCCTGTCTGCAGGAAGGCGCGGCCGTCCAGAATATCGCCAGACCACTTGAGCTCTGCCGAGAACATATCGTGCTCGCCGATGTTGTCGATGACAAAAAAGTCGGGGAGCGCCTCATTGAAAGGGAAATTCAACAGAAAATCGTGATCAATCTGTCGGTTACCGACGATGAAATTGGCGGTGCCACCCCAGGCATCCCAGGACAAATTGGAGGTGATATTGAACGTCTGCACCTCATTGCCATAATCCGCTTTGTTGCCTGCGGCACCGCCGAACACAGCCATGCCTCCCGGCAGGCCCGAGGTCGTAATGCGGTCGTCGCCGTCTACAAAGCCGTGAATATTGGCGAACTCCGTGGTGCCTCCATCAATGGCCAGGTCCCAGGTCATGGAGTCCGAGATCAGCCATCGCGTCGCTAACCGGATGCCAGAAAGCTCTGCATCGTTGTAATCCTTGCCGTCGCGTCGGTTTTCGAGATAGCCGTCGTCCTCAACCCAGTAACCTGAGATCTTGGTGAGAAACGTATCGCTTACGGGTATATCGACACTGCCACGCAGCGCGGTGCGGCCGTAGCTACCAGCCCCCACCTCGACAAATCCGCCGAAGGATTCGCCGGGCTTTTTCATAATCACGCTCAAAGCGCCGCCTGTGGTATTGCGCCCGTAGAGTGTCCCCTGGGGGCCACGGAGAACCTCAATCCGCTCCACGTCGAACAACGCAACATTGTTGATGTTCTGCCGGGTAATATAGACGTCGTCCACATAGGTGCCCACGGGCGGATCAAAAGTCGCGATGGATTCATCGTTACCCTGCGCCCGGAGGTAGTACATGTTGGCGGTACCCAAACCGGTGTTGTTGCCACCGAACAGGTTGGGTACAACATGAATCAGATCCAGTGCGTCATCAATCTGCAACTGTTCGACCAACTCTTCTCCGAACGCACTCACCGCAATGGGGACGTCCTGAACAGAGGCCTCGCGGCGCTCCGAGGTAACGATCACCTCTTCCAATTGGGCGTAGCTGACGCTCGGCACCGCGACGGCCGCCGAGATCAACAAAGGCAGATACTTGTGATTTGCAGGCTTTTTCATTCAAAGGCTCCCCGAAAGATTATTTTTGCGGCGTCTCACGCGAACGCCAAGGTTTTGTATGATCGGTATATCATTAGACTTAAGTATCAATCAACCGTGGACGACCCATAAAAAATCATAGTCTTCTTAACCCGCTCCACATCCCACGAAAAAGGTGAACTATGACCGGACTACAACACGCTTTGGCGCTGAGCAAAGATATCGACCAACGCGCGCGCGAGCGCTTCACGTCGTCGATGCGAGCCTGGGTTTTGACCGATCTGGCAGGACAGATGCAGTTGGATTACGAAAGAGCCAGCGCCGAGAGCGGCCAGCAACACGATTCGGGCGAGGCGGTACATCAATTTCTCAAAGAGCGCGATTTATTCAAGTGGTACTCCAGTTTGCGTTGCACCACACAGGAACTGGTCTGGCAATCGGTATTGGCGGCCATCGCCTCCGATCCCGAATCTGTGGAGCAAATCAGCCACGATTCAGACCCAGTTCACGGGGGCTCCCTAGCGCTTGACGCCAAGGTGCAGTTGCCCGATTACACCGAATCCATGGATGTCCACCTGATGCCCGGTAATTATCAGGGCAGCGAAAGCGGGGGAGCCGAAGCAGGCGTTGTTTACGACAATGGCTTGGAAGTCTTCTCGTTTGGCGTCATGGGTAAGAATCTCGACGACATTGGACACTCCATGGCCAACTACACCCGCCTCAAGTGGCCAGCGCTCAATCCGCAGTTAATCGTAGATGTCGGGTGCACTATCGGCCATAACACACTGCCGTGGAAACAGACCTTCCCAGACGCGGAGGTGCATGGACTCGATATTGCCTCCTCCTGCCTACGATACGGGCATGCAAGAGCTGAGGCGTTTGCTGTCCCGATTCATTTCCGTCAGGCCGGATGTGATGCTCTACCCTATGAGGATGAGAGTGTTGATATCGTGTTTTCCTCCATGTTTCTACACGAACTGCCCACCGATTTGATCAAGGCTTTCTTCAAAGAAGCACACCGTATTCTTAAACCGGGCGGGGTACTTATTAACATGGAACTCCCCCCTAATGAGGCACTTGGCGCCTACGATGCGTTTTACCTCGATTGGGACTGCTTTTATAACAATGAGCCGTTTTACAAGGAGTTTCGGGATCTGAGCTACTCTGCCCTGTGCACCGACGCGGGCTTCTCCGCCGAAGACTTCTTTCAGGCCACCATGCCCCGCTTCACCTATGTCAGCGAGGCAGAGTTCGCAGCTGCCTGCCAAGCAGATGCTGCCTTTGACTCAGACACCGGCAGGCTCTCCGATACCATCACCTGGTATACCTTTGGTGCGCAAAAGAGTGCCATGCAGTGAGCAATGACAAAAAGGCCGTCAAGGCAGGCCGCCCTGCGTTTTTCTCGGACCCGGAGATTGATCGGTTACTCGCGATCATCGTTCGGCTCATGACCGAGCACTCCGTTTTAACTGAGCGGGTCAAATCCCTTGAAGCGCTACTGGCGCAATCCGGCGTAATTGCTGATGATGCGCTGGAGAACTTTGAACCTACAGAAGAACAAGATGCCCAGTGGGCCCAAGCACGATTCACACTGATAAAAGACGTGCTGGAATCGGGCGCCAACATTAAAAACAATAACAGGGGGTAAGTGATGGAAGGACTTTGGCTATACCTACATATTTTGTTGCTCGTATTTTGGGTGGGCACTGACGTTGGCGTTTTCATTGCCGCACGATGGTCGGAGCGCACAAATCTGAGTATCGAGACGCGGCAAACAGTTCTGCAACTGGGTATGGTTTTAGATCGACTGCCGCGTTCTGCACTGACGCTTATCATCCCCTCAGGCTGCCAGCTCGCCGTTTCAGCGGGCTGGCTTGCGCTCTCTGGTACCGTATTGGGGGCAATGTGGCTGGCGGCTGGGGTCTGGTTGCTGATTCTCTGGCGCGGTTTCCTTTCGGCCGATCCCCAGATTCAGGAACAGAGCGCCAAAATCAATTGGGTGTTGAATCTGGTGCTGGCGTTGGTCGTGAGTAGCACCGGCGTCTACCTCCTCACACAAACCGATACGCCCGACTGGCTCGCACTCAAGGTGCTCGCTGTGGGCGCCATCTTTTGTGCGGGGGTCCTCCTCGATTTGCTCTTTAAACCCGCGGTTGATTTATTTATTGCGCTGGGCGCCACGCCCGACGATGAAAACTTGAACGCGGCCTACACACGTGCGCTTTCACCGGTCTATAAAGCGGTATTGGCCATTTATGCCTTTGCGCTGATTGCCGCAGCACTGGGGGTATTCAAATGAGAGGCAAGCCCCGTAGCAAAAACCCTCGGGCACTGGGATTGCACTACCGCATAGCCACCCTATTCACGGGGCTAATATTGAGCTCTGCGACGCTGGCCGACTTTGCGAATGAAATTGCGGCCGAGGGCGGCAAGTGGGCGCGCTATTACGAACAGGGAGATCTCGACGGATTGATGACGCTCTATGTCGACGACGCGATTGTGGCCCTTCACGGGCAACCCGCCCTGTTTGGCATAGAGGCCATACGCGAGTATTTTGCGCCCCGTATCGGTAAGGCGGACTCAACTTTTGAGTTGGAGTACGAGCTCAGAGAAACCCACGGAGAAATCGCCTACATCATCAGCAAATATTGGCTCAAGGCGGTCGATAATGAAACGGGGGATACCTACCTTGATGCCGGCAGGTCTTTGTTGGTTTACAAAAAGCGCGACGGGCAATGGAAAATAGCAGCCGATATTGACCAGGCAACCCCTGATGTCAGTTGGCCCGCTCCCTCTGGGCTCAACTGAACAACACTCGCAGATCAACGCTCAGCTGCCTGCCAAACTCCAAATTGACCCATAAAAAAGGCGCCCGAGGGCGCCTTTTTATCACTCTATCGAAGATCAGAATTTCAGCTGAACTTCTACACCAAAGTAGCGAGGCCGATTGGGTGTACCAAACGACCACAGCCCAGGTGCATAGGTAGGTGTAGTGTCAGTCGCGCTAGTAGCGACAACGTTAGCTCCGACATCGAGGAACGACATGAGGTAAACCTCGTCGGTCAGATTCTTACCAAAGACTGAGACGGTCCAGTTCTCGGTCTCCCAGTTGAGTGACGCATCCAGCAACCCAAACGCATCTACCTTCGACGGGTTATCAACGTAACCGGCCACCGAGTGGTCAGCATTTGCCGTGGCTGAAATGTAATAATCATCTTTCCAAGCGTAGTTGAGGGTGGCGACAAACCAGTGGCCCTCTGCCATTTGACGCTCAAACAGCAGGCCCAGGCCAGCAGTCATATCGGGCGCTCGGCGCAAATCGATAGAACTTAGGTCCACCATACCGGTTGCGCTGGAGGCCATGAAGCTGTCGTAGGACGCATCCAGCAGGCCCACGTTACCTCTCAGAGATAATCCCTCGGTGATCACCCAGGTGAAGTCCATTTCCAGACCTTCCATGGTTGCGCTCGAGGCATTCTGAACAATCGTCAGCGTTGCCTGGCCGTCTTCACCGGGTTTCACGATGTCTTCCTGCTTCTGGTCATACTCAACCGTAAACGCTGCAAGGTTTAGCTGGAAGCGATTGTCAAACAGGGTGAACTTGGCACCCACCTCCCAGCTTTCGACCGATTCGGGATCGTACGGTCCAGTGTTGCTCGGCGCGGTTGCTCGACCATTGAATCCACCAGAGCGGAAGCCCTCCGAATAGGTCACGTAGGCCATACCATTGTCAAACGCGTACTGCGCGCCAAAACGAGGCGTGAATTCATCCCAAGACGCAGTGCCATCGAAAGTCGGGTCATACACGGGTTGCGCCCAATCGGGGCAGTTGGTGCCCCAAGCGCCGGGTACAATCGAACCAGCGGGGAAAGCCAAATGCGTTTCCAGCGTCTTATTGATTCCCGCTACGTCGGTGTAGGCGACGCTTCGCGCCGGAATACCCAGAAGCTGATCAAAGACGTTCTTTTCATACCCCGTGACCGTCATACAGGCTTCTTTTTCTTCATCGATCCAACGCCCCCCGACACTCACCATCAGACGATCTGTGATATCCCAATCAACCTGCCCAAAAACCGCGGTCGACTCCACCTCCTGGTTGTATAGCGGGGAGGCTGTGTAGTTAATCGCTGCAGTGGGTTGCCCATCTGAACTTCCCGGCACAAGCGGGTTAAAAATATTGAACAGCCCGGTATTCTGCTGCAGGGTGTAATCGCCATCCCAGAAGAAAACACCGAACGTTGAGCGAAGACTGTCGCTCCAGTCAGATTCTACCCGCAGCTCCCAACTGGTCTGGTTTTCTTCGGTAGGACGGTCTGTCCAGAACAAGTCGGCAGCAACGCCATCGAACTCTTGTCTCGCCAACTCATCGGTTTGACGATCACCGAATACCAGTGCGAGTTTGTGATCATCCGCAAACTGCCAATTAGCATGAATCGTCACCGAGTCGGTGCGCATTTGAGCAAACTGCTCCTGCGAGGTGAAGGTTCTGAAAAGCGCATCCGATTTTTTACCTACAGCGCAGTTATCTCCACAGAAAGCACCAAATGCCTCACCCGGTGCGGTTAATGCGGTGACAGGTCGAGTCGGCGTCTCGTTATCGATGTAGTCGTAAATCAGTCGAATATCAAACGTATCGTTGGGCGCAAACAGGGCATCGAAGGACATCATGAAGAGATCATTTTCACCATCTGTCGTGCCGCGCGTTGGATTTTCAATATACTCGCCACCCTGAATACTGGAAGCAGATAACTTGACGGACAGCCCCCCCATTTCGGGTAGGTTGATCAAACCCTTGAGATCGGTCTGGCTGTCCTCGGCGAAGGTGCCCACCAACTTACCGCCCCACTCGCCCGTGGGTTTGGAACGGATCACGTGGACCAGACCGCCGATCGTGTTCCGGCCAAAGAGCGTGCCCTGTGGGCCTCGAAGTACCTCCACGCGCTCAGCGTCCCACACATTAAGCAACGCGCCCGTTGTGGTCGCGAGATAAATGCCGTCTTGGTAAATGGCTACCGCTGGGTCGAAACTCTTCTCTACCTCTGCGTGCTGCATACCACGGATCGAGACACCCACCGTGCCATTACCCAGAATCGGGTTGATGATCAGGTTGGGCGACATTCCAGTAATCTCATCAATGGTTCTGGAAAAGGTCTTTTCAATCGTATTGCCATCCATAGCCGACATGGAAATGGCCACGTCCTGCATATTTTCTTCACGCTTTTGCGCGGTGAC
>CAXPKH010000211.1:0-26193 GCA_964217615.1 Luminiphilus sp. | reverse complement strand
AGATGGCCGCGGTGGAGATTACCCATGGTAGGTACAAACCCAACCGTGGCGTTGCCTGCTCTCAGCTCATGGAGTCTTTCTGCTAATGCCTGTGAATCGGCGGCGATAATCAAAAGCGTTTCCTAAGAGTACGTGTGCTCTTCCCGAGGATAGGCTCCCGATTTGACCGCATCGACAAACGCTTGCAACGCAGCCTGAATGGATGGCGCCCCCTCCATAAAATTCTGCACAAATTTAGGCGCCGACTCCGTCATGCCAAGCATATCGTGCAGGACTAAAACCTGAGCGTCAGTGCCGCTACCTGCACCGATACCAATAACGGGGATGTCGAGCTTGGAAGAGATATCGGCAGCCAGTTCGGCGGGTATGCATTCGAGCACTAGCAGGCTCGCCCCTGCGTCTTGGATCTCCACCGCATCTGCCAGAATCGATTTGGCCTCTTTTGGCGTACGACCCTGCACACGATAGCCGCCAAATACGTTCACTGATTGTGGCGTGAGCCCGAGGTGAGCGCAGACGGGTACGCCGCGTTCAACAAGCCGATGAATGCTGTCGCTAAGCCAAGTACCGCCCTCGAGCTTGACCATTTGCGCGCCAGCCTGCATGAGGCGGGTGCTGGCATGTAGCGTGTCGTCTGAATTGGAGAAACTCATAAAGGGTAGGTCAGCGACAATCAGCGAGTGAGGCCGTGCACGAGCAACACATTCTGTGTGGTAAGCCATTGCGTCGAGAGAGACCGGAATCGTGGTCTCATGCCCCTGTAATACCATGCCCAACGAGTCCCCAACGAGAATCGTTTCTGCCCCAGCCTCACTCGCCAACCGCGCAAAGGTCGCGTCGTAAGCGGTAATCATCACAAACTTTTCTCCTGACGCTTTCATAGCGTCGAGGGTACTAATGGTGATGCGTTTCTTCATAGGACGGACTCCCGGCCACTCGCTACTGGGTGCATATCAGCTAAAAAAAGTGGGATTGAAGTAGTGGCGGCCTTTTTTAATGTCCAGCATGTAGTCGATGAGCTGCTCATAATCTCTGTCACCCCGGGTGAGGTCAATATCGTTGGCGTTAACGATGAGTAGAGGCGCGGCATCGTAGTAAAGAAAGAACTCGCTGTATACCTCATTAAGCTGCTCAAGGTAGGTTCGGTCGATGAGCCTTTCCGCATCAATTCCCCTTTTTTCGATCCTCTCCAGCAAGCGATCGGGGTTGGCCTGCAGATAGATCACCAGATCGGGCACGGGGGCATCCACGCGCATTTTTTCGAAGACCTTCTGGTACAGCGCGAACTCGTCGGCGTCGAGATTGATTCGCGCGAATAGCGGATCTTTTTCCAACACAAAATCGGCCACGCGATTTTGGTCGAACATGTCGCGCTGTTTGAGTTCGGTGATTTTTTGGACACGTTGGAAGAGAAAAAATAACTGTGTCGCCAGCGCAGTTTGTTGCCGGTTTTGATAAAAACGCTCAAGAAAGGGGTTTAATTCGGCTTCTTCCAGCAAGAGGTCGTGGGCGAAAGTATCAGCGATACGGCGCGCCAGAGTCGTTTTCCCGACCCCAATCGGACCCTCGACGGCAATGTAGGTGGGAACGGCTCGCCCACGCAACGCCAAGCCGGTTGAAGGCGCTTCCTCGCGCACAGCGCTCTCTCCTAATGCGACGCTCAATCTGGAAACTCGAACAATACGCGAATCGTCTGCTGACTGCATCGTGATCGCAGTTGTCCGAGAGGCCCCTTGCCGGGGAACTCGTAATCTTCTCCGAGAAGCTCGATGAGGGGGTCCAGCACAAAGCGCCGCTCGTGAGCTCGTGGATGAGGGATAGTCAAACTGTCGGAGTGCAGTATCAGGTCATTGAATAGCAGCAGATCGAGGTCAATACAGCGCTCACCCCAATGTCTTGCCCGCACCCGACCCATCTGCTGTTCGATCTCATGTAGCGCTTGCAACAGGGCGGAGGGCTCCAGTTGAGTATCAATTTGCACCACCGCGTTGTAGAAATCCGGCTGGTCGCTGGGCCCGAGAGGCGGGGAAAGGTAAACGCTGGAGGCCAGCGACGATCCCAGCAGAGGGTGGTCATTCAGGTGCTGGTAAGCCGTCGCAAGTTGTTTCATCGGCTGTTCAATATTCGAGCCCAGCCCCACAAATATACGGGTCACGGATTGGGGGCTCGCCTTTGACGACGCCTTCGGCGCGGATGTTTATCGCGGCGCTCGCGCGCACTGCCGACCAGTTCGGGGTATTGCAGCTGTTTCTGTTCCCAAAACTGACTGCAGTCAGCCGACATTTCACTGGTCTGCTCCCTGAGCAGAAGCAGATCGAAAGCTGCGCGGAACCACCGGTTTGCAAGCAGATCCCGGACTTTTTTAGGCTGCATGCGCTGCAACCGCGGCTGCAGATCCCAAATTTCTCGCATGGCCAGGGAAAAACGTTTTGGTACCGTCATCCTTTGGCAGGCATCGAGGACAATCTGCTGTCCCGCGCTGTGGATGGCTTGAATGGGTGCCTCGCCTCCGGCTGAGATTGTGACACTGCGGTGCTCTACCGCGGGCCAATAGAGTGCCGCCAACAGAAAAGCGGGGGTCACGGGTCGTCCGTCGACCACCCGTTGGTCGGTATTTTTCAGTGCAGTTCTCTGTAATGCGAGGGCATTATCATCAGCCCGACTTGCGTCAATATTGTCACCCATCAGGGGGGACAATAAATCGAAACGTCGGAGTTGCAAAAAGGTAGGCTCGGAAAAGCCGTTCATAAAGAGCTTTAACCATTCATCGAACAGCCTTGCTGCGGGAATATCGGCCAGTAAATGGCGGGCCTCGCCGATAGCCAGCTCGGTTTCGTTCTCAAGATCAAACCCCAAGCGGGCCGCAAACCGGACGACCCTCAGCATCCGAACCGGATCCTCGGTGTAGCGCTCGATCGGGGTTCCGATAATCCTGATAAGCCCCGCAGTGATGTCGGCAACACCGTTCAGTAGGTCAATGAGCTGGTTGTTGGCGGTGTTGTAATACAGTGCGTTGATGGTCAGGTCTCGCCGAAGGGCGTCCTCTTCAAGGGTGCCGTAGACGTTGTCGCGTAATAGTCGGCCCGATTGCGCTGCTCGACTTGCCTGACTCGATTGGCTGGCATCGTGGTTCCCGCGAAAGGTCGTGACTTCGATAATCTCGCCACCTGCCCTGACATGGACGATCTGAAATCGCCGACCAATGATCCGCGCATTACGGAAGCATTGCTTGATCTCCTCGGGGGTTGCGTTGGTGGCCACGTCGAAATCTTTTGGGTGCTTCCCCAACAGTAGATCGCGGATGGCACCGCCGACCACGTAGGCGTCAAAGCCGGATTGCTGTAGACGAGCAACGACTTGTAGCGCGCCTCTGGAAAAGGCGGCGGGGTCAATGGCATGGGCAAGGCGTTGTTCCGCTGACACCTCAGGGCCTCACCCGCGATCCGGCACTGCTGTGACTTGGGCTGGGCGAAGGGAGTGGCGCGCGTGACAACGCGCCTCCGGCAACGGCTATTGCAGAAGGGATGTGAAGGGCGAAAAGAAACATGGGGAAGTTTCCTCCCCCACCCAGGTCCGTTATGACATCGTTATTTTTATTGGGCCAGTTTTTATTATTACGGCTCTGGGCTACAAACAGCAGGGTACGTGCCACTTTAGAAAACATGCTGATAAACAGGCATTTGTTCATTTTCTGACCGAATTTAAGTCTGGATATCCGGGCGCATTGTTACCTATCTGCACTCGAGTGTTACTTATCTGCACCGGGGGGTGATTTTTCATACTGACTGCTGTTTTCTGCGGGGTATGCCGAAGCGCTGGCGACGCTCCCAAAGACACTTGCGGCTAATGCCCAGTTTTTGCGCCAATTCGGTCTCATTCATCGCTTCCTGATGCTCAAGAACGAACCGCTGAAAGTAGTCTTCCAAGGAGAGTTCATCCGATGTCTCTAAAGGCGGCAATGATGCGTCTGCCTCGAGCGCTGGACTGACGCTCGTCGCTGCCCTGCTGTGATCAACCCGAGGCAAATCGATCTGCAAGCTCGGTCCGGTGGAGGTCACCAATGCCCGCTCGACGACGTTCTGCAACTCTCTGACATTGCCTGGCCAATCATGCTGACTGATCAAACGCTGACTATCGGCGCTGAGGGGGCGAGGAGGAATACCCTGCTTGACGGCTAACTGTTCGACGAACCATTGCGCCATATCGAGGAGGTCCTCTCCCCGGTCTCGCAGCGGCGGAATGTCCAGTCGCAGAACGTCGATCCGGTAAAACAGGTCCTGCCGAAAATCGTTTTGGGCGGCCAATTGGCTCAGATTGCGGTGAGTTGCGCAAATGAGTCTTACATCGACTCGCTTGGTGGAGACAGCGCCGATTTGTCGAATTTCCCCTTCCTGCAAAAATCGAAGGAGTCTCGCCTGAGCTGCGAGGGGCAGTTCACCGATTTCATCGAGAAACAGCGTGCCGCCGTCAGCCGCCTCGATAAGGCCGATGCGATTGCTCGTGGCACCGGTAAAGGCGCCCTTTTCGTACCCGAAGAGCTCGGATTCAATCAATGTTTCAGGAATCGCGGCACAATTCACTGCAATTAACGGTGCTTCTCGACGCGCGCTGGCGGCATGCACCTTGCGCGCTGTGAGTTCTTTGCCTGTCCCCGTCTCGCCGGTGATCAGCACGGTCGAGTCTGTTTGCGCGACGCGCAGCGTCATGGCGCTCAATGACTGCATTGCCGCACAGCGTTTGCTTTGGAATTCCCCGCTAAGCGTCTGATCCGGCGCGGTTGTCGAATGCTCGGTACAGAGCCCTTTCAGCCACTGACTGATGTCTCGGGCCGATGCAGCGCGGTCAAAGATTGCGACAGCGCCCCCACGACCCGCAGCCAATGCGGCACCGTTATCTATTTGATTTGACAGGCAGGCAACGGGGGTTGGCCAACAAGCGCGGTGGAGCAACGCCGTATTGGGCTCGCCGACACACTCACCAAGGACGACAAGATCACAGGGCTCATCCAACCAAACGCAACTTTGGGGATCAAAGTGGGTATCGTAGTTGACCTCAATCTGTTCTGCAGCCAGCGCTGTGCGAATCTCTTCGCAAAGCTTGGGGCATGAGTCAATCAAGCGTATGCGCATGCCTTGTTCCAAAAGGGGTGAGTGCGGCAGTGTAACCTCCCTACGTCACCGGACGAGTGAAAAAGTAACACTTTACGCTGCGGGTGGCGCGCTATGTCTATCGGGCCAAAAGCCGGTCGCGTGCTCGAGCACTTCCTCAGGTGTTACCGCAGAGGTGGGTGGGGGTGGCTGTGACAGGTGTTCGAGACAGCGGCGGAGGGTGTCGACCGGTTTGTCTGTGCTGATTGCTTTCGCCCCCGTCTGTTTGCTGAGCTTATTGCCTTCATCGTCCCGAATGACCGGTACATGCGCATAGTGGGGTGAGGTCAAGCCGAGGATGTGATGAAGCCAGCGTTGTCGATGCGTCGATTCGAGGAGGTCAGCGCCCCTCACAACGTGGGTGTGATGAGGTAGGGCATCGTCAACGGCGGCGGCAAGCTGATAGGCGTAAAGGCCGTCACGCCGTCGGACGATAAAATCTGCGGGTATCTTGCTGTCCGATACCGGTTGGAAACCGAGGATGCCATCGTTAAAGCCCGACAACTCGCTTGCCAATACTCTAACTCTCAGACTGTGCGAAGCCTGTTGATCAACCGATTTT
This sequence comes from Luminiphilus sp., assembly GCA_964217615.1. GTDB lineage: Bacteria > Pseudomonadota > Gammaproteobacteria > Pseudomonadales > Halieaceae > Luminiphilus. The sequence continues at coordinate 20,484 of CAXPKH010000211.1, read as the reverse complement.
GCTCGACAGTTTTGCCCGCACTCGCCGTGAGTCGTGAGATGGCTGCGGGTGCACAAGCATCTAAAGAGCCAACCCGCATCGTCAAGCTGTTGTATTGCTCGCTCGTAGTCGGGAGCATGCTGCGACTGAAAGACGATAGGACCGTCCCAATGGAGCCCATGGTAGCTGAGTGCGGCGCTAATGCTTTCTACGCTGCCCGGCGCTTCTCGTGGAGGGTCGATGTCATCGATACGGAGATGCCAGACGCCGCGGTTTCGCCTTGCGTCCAGAAAGCTCGCCAGTGCAGCCACCATCGAACCAAGGTGCAGCGGCCCGGTTGGCGAGGGAGCAAATCTGCCCCGGTAAATGCCTGCGCTCACATTGCGGCGGGGCCGGATCAGCCCAGTTCCTGTCGTTCCTTTATTTCAGCCAGCGTTTTGCAGTCAATACAAAGTGTGGCCGTGGGACGGGCCTCTAGGCGCTGGATGCCAATTTCGATGCCGCAGGCATCGCAATAGCCATAATCATCGTTCTGCAGACGATCCAATGTGGAATCGATTTTTTTGATGAGCTTGCGCTCTCGGTCGCGGGTTCGCAGTTCGAGACTAAATTCTTCTTCTTGGGTGGCACGATCCGCCGGATCGGGAAAATTCGCGGCTTCGTCTTTCATATGGGAAACCGTTCGCGTGACTTCGTCCACCAGCTCTCCCCGCCAATTGAGCAAAATGCCGCGAAAATGCTCGATCTGCTCGTCGTTCATGTAGCTTTCACCACGCCCGGGCTTGTAGGGCTTGAAATCGTCGAACTTTTGAAGCTCGCCAACGGCTCTGGCTAGCTTCGGCTTAGCTTTAGTGGCAACGGTTTTTTTTGCGGGTGCCTTTTTTGCGGCGACAACTGTTTTAGCGGGCGCCTTCTTTTTAGCCGGTGCTTTTTTGGCGACTACTTTTTTAGCGGGGGCCTTCTTTTTAGCCGGTGCTTTTTTGGCTGCTGCTTTTTTAGCCGGTGCTTTTTTGGCTGCTGCTTTTTTAGCCGGCGCCTTCTTTTTAGCGGGTGCTTTTTTGGCTGCTGCTTTTTTAGCCGGTGCTTTTTTGGCCTTGGTGCTGGTGGTTTTTCGACTGGCCATGGCGATAGTTTCCCTCTCTGTGTAGCGCGGCGGACAGTGCTGGTTCCGCTCTGGGCGACGCAAACTATCAGATCTCTTCGATCGGTGCTAGCGCTGATTTAAGATCCGGTAACGCTCTGGTGTCTTTGGCGCTTATGATCGCAAGCGCAGACAGTAAGGTTGAGGGGCCATGGATTTTCCGGAGCTGACGTCAGGGCAACTCGTGAAGCGGTATAAGCGGTTCCTAGCCGATATTCGACTTTCCACGACAAAGGACGTGATTTGCGCTCATTGCCCTAATACCGGTGCCATGACTGGTTGCCAGCCCAATGACGCTAGGGTCTGGTTATCGTCTCATGACAGTCCGCACCGTAAGCTCAAATGGACCTGGGAACTGGTTGAGACCGATACCGGTCTGGTCTGTGTTCACGCCGCGCTGGCTAATCGGTTGGTTGCAGAAGCCATAGAGCACGGATTTTTTTCTTCCTATTGGCCGTCTCACGCCGTTTGGCATCGCGAGAGGCCATTGGGGCCAAGATCGCGCGCAGATTTTTTCATTGAATGGCGGCAAGGTATTTTCATTGAAGTTAAAGCGGTTTCACTGCATTTGGGTAAGGGCGAAGGCGCCTTTCCCGATGCGGTCAGTCGTCGCGCGACAAAGCACCTGCTTGAGTTGGTCGCGGCCAGGCAACGGGGTTTTCGGGTCATTCTGGTATTTTGTGTCATGCACACGGGTATAGGCCGCGTATCTCCTGCATACCGCGTTGATCCCGACTACGCTGAACATTTGGAGTGGGCCGTGGCGAATGGGCTGGAGGTGGTGACGCTTTTCAATGACATCAACACGGGTGGCATTTATCCTCAACGACTCGTAAGTATGGAGGGGTGAGGGCTGTGGAGGATGCCTCGGTACTTTTGGGGATCCGCTCAGGGCATCTCGTTGCCCTGCAAGCAAGCTTTTTAGCGGAGCCGGGCACCGCAAGTGCGTTTGAGCGACTTGCCCGGCGGGCCGCCACTGCGGGGTTTGATTTGCGAGTCGCTTCGGCCTTCAGGGATTACGACCGACAGACCACGATTATCAACGAGAAATGGAGGGGCGCCCGCGCGGTACATAATGAGGCCGGTCTGCCACTCACGCGGGACGCGATGAGCGACCTGAGTTGGCTGGAGGCGATTCTGCGTTTCTCTGCCCTGCCGGGCACATCGAGACACCACTGGGGAACCGATCTCGATATTTGGGACGCCGCCGCAGTGCCACCGACCTATCGACCTTCGCTTGAGCCGTCCGAATACGAGCGCGACGGTGTATTTGCAGATATGACTGTTTGGCTGGATGAACTCATCGCTGCAGATAATGCGGAGGGGTTCTATAAGCCTTACGACACCGATTGTGGTGGGGTTGCGCCCGAGGCATGGCACATCAGTTATCGTCCGGCGGCGGCGCCCCTGCAAAAAGCGCAATGCGTCGACTTTTGCTGGCCCCTCTGGCGTGGCGAGCCCGATCCACAGGGGAACAGCCATGAGACGTTGGCAATGCTGGACTTACTCGAAAGTCATGCAGACGCTTTGTTCTCTCGTTTTGTCTTGGTATGAACGCCAGATGCCTTGCTCATCTGCAGCTGCCGCCGGACGCTGCCTTTGGCTAGGGTGCTTCCCAAGGAGGGCATCGCTTCGGCACCAGCACTTGTTTGAGGCGGGTGTAGCGCGGCAGTCCCCGTTGGTATCCGGGGTAGGCCTCTCCCAAGATGAGTGGCTCAAAATAGGCTCTCGCCTGCGGCGTGATCCCGAAGCCATCCTTGCTGATAAAGCGCCGCGGCATTTTCTTTTCGCGATTGGCCACCCGATGCAATGGTGCTTGGTCAATGGACCAGCGGTAGGGGCGATTAGACGCCCGCTTGATGGCCGGCATCACGGCGTTTGCGCCGCTTAATGCGAGCTCGACTGCCGCTTTTCCAACGGCGAAAGCCTGATCGACGTCGGTCTGGCTCGCTATATGGCGCGCGGCGCGCTGTAAGTAGTCGGCAACCGCCCAGTGGTGCTTATAGCCCAGTGCTTCCTTAACCATGCTGGCCAACAAGGGCGCCAAACCCCCTAACTGAGCGTGACCGAAAGCATCCCGCTCACCTTGGTCAGCTAATAACTTGCCGTCGGCGGTACTGGTGCCCTCAGAAGCGACAATTACGCAGTAACCATACCGCTCGACACATTCCTTGACCCGGTGCAGAAATCGATCCCGATCAAAAGCAATTTCCGGGAACAGAATAATGTGTGGCGCGTCACCGCGTTCGCTCGCGGCAAGCGCGCTGGCGCCAGCGATCCAGCCGGCATGTCGGCCCATGACTTCCAAAATAAAGACCTTGGTCGAGGTGGCGCACATTGACGCAATATCTAACGCCGCCTCGCGCGTCGATATCGCGACGTATTTGGCAACGGAGCCAAAGCCTGGACAGTTATCGGTCAGCGGCAGGTCGTTATCGATGGTTTTGGGAATATGGATGGCTTGAATCGGAAAGCCCATGCTGGCGCTGATCTGCGATACCTTGAGACAGGTATCCGCAGAGTCTCCGCCACCGTTATAGAGGAAATAGCCAATATTGTGCGCTTTAAAGACCGCGATAAGCCGCTCGTACTCGGCGCGATTTTCCGCCACGCTGCGGAGCTTATAGCGACAAGAGCCAAAGGCGCCTCCCGGTGTACTGATCAGCCCTTCGATCGCCCCGTTGCGCTCCTTCGACGTGTCGATCAGATTTTCCTGCAGGGCGCCTAAAATGCCATTTTGCCCCGCTAGCACTTTACCGATCTGATCCGGGTAGCGCTTGGCCGTTTGAATCACCCCGGCAGCAGAGGCGTTGATCACAGGTGTTACGCCGCCGGACTGGGCGTAGAAAAGGTTACGTTTACTCATGATCTAACATCGGGGTCGATACACTCGGGAGGCCTACCGTAGACCGCACTGCACGCAATGGCAATGTGTGCATGCTAATCTCCAGCGCGAGAGGGAGTTATTTTTGTCCGACCATATTCACATACTTGGTATTTGCGGCACTTTTATGGGTGGTTTAGCCCTGCTGGCCAAAGACAGCGGTTTTGCGGTAACCGGCTCTGACAGAAATATCTATCCGCCGATGAGCGACCAGCTCGCCGAAAGCGGCATTGCGCTGACCGATGGTTACGATGCTGCGCAACTGCACCCTGCAACCGACTGCGTGGTTGTTGGAAACGCCCTATCGCGGGGTAACGCTGCGGTGGAAGCGATGTTGTCCGCGGGGCTGGACTATACCTCCGGGCCGGAATGGTTGGCTCGTCACGTGCTGGGAAAGCGATGGGTATTGGCCGTGGCGGGCACTCACGGCAAAACCTCTACCGCCAGTATGCTCGCCTGGATACTTGATTACGCCGGGTTGGACCCTGGGTTTCTGATTGGGGGTGTCCCCGTCAATTTTGGCGTCTCGGCACGCTTGGGCTCCGGAGCGCACTTTGTTATTGAGGCCGATGAGTACGATTCGGCTTTTTTTGACAAGCGCTCAAAGTTTATTCACTACCGGCCGCGCACCCTCATTGTTAATAATCTCGAATACGATCATGCGGACATATTTCCTGATCTCGCCGCCATCGAGAACCAGTTTCACCATTTAGTGCGATGTGTACCGCCGACGGGCGTGATTATCCGGGGCGGTGGTGAGGCCATTGATCGGGTTTTGGCAAGAGGGGTTTGGACGCCCGTGCAAGCGATCTATCAACACGCGGACTCAAGCGAGTCGGCAATTCCCGCCACCGCGTGCTCTTGGCGCGCACTTTCTCCGCAGGGCGATCGATTGGAGATGCGGTCTGAAAACAACGAGAACGCTCATCTGGTGTGGTCTCTGGTAGGTGAACATAATGCGTGGAATGCGACTGCTGCGATATCAGCGGCGTTGCACGTGGGCGTCCCTTTCGCCAAGTGTGTAGAGGCACTCTGCCATTTTAGGGGTATCAAGCGGCGGCTCGAGCTACTCGGTAAACCGGGTGGTGTGGCAGTTTATGACGACTTTGCTCATCACCCGACCGCGATAGAGACGACGCTCGCTGCCCTTCGTGCCTCTGAACCTGAGGGAAAGCTCCTCGCGATTGTTGAGCCGCGTTCCAACACGATGCGTATGGGATTTCACCGCGACCAGCTGGGGCCATCTGCTCAGGCAGCTGATCACGTGTTTTGGTATCAACCCGAAGGATTGGATTGGGATTTATCGGGCGTTGTCGAGGGTTACGCGGGGCAACGGGTTTTTTCAAATGTGGAGCAAATCATCGAGATGACGGCAGAGATTTTGACGCCAGGGGACAGCGTCGTGGTGATGAGCAATGGCGGGTTTGACGGATTGCACCAGCGACTCCTTGCGCGTTTGGGTGCAGAGTCGCGTCTGTGAGCAGGGTAGACGCTTTTTACCGACGATTACTTCACCGGCCCTGGTGGGTCCTTGGCGTTTTCACCGTTCTGCTGCTGTTATCCCTCTCACAGTTGCCCAAACTCACACTGGATGCCTCCTCGGATTCACTGTTGCTGCAGGGTGACCCTGATCTGGCCTATTTCAGAGAATCGTCGGCCAAATACGCGGGTAGCGAGTTTCTCATTCTGACATGGGAGCCCGAGGCACCGCTTTTGTCCCCCGACTCCCTCGAGCCACTCGCGGCGATGGTCGACGAGTTGGCGCGCATCAAAGGGATCGCGGAGGTTACGACGCTGCTCGATGTGCCTTTGTTGGAGAGTCCGCCCCTGACGCTGACGGATCTCGCCAGAGCTGACAGCATGCCCACATTGCGCAACGGAGAGGTAGATCGTGCGCTGGCGCTGCGGGAACTGTCGACGAGCCCCATTTATCGCAACTTGTTGGTGAGTGAGGAGGGTGACCTGACTGCGGTACAAGTGGTGATAGAAAGGGACGAAGAAGCAGAGGCTCTGCTGGAGCTGCGCGAATCTTTGCGCGCACAGGCGCGACGCGGCGAGATCACGGCAGCTGAGCGGCAGCGACTCGCAGAGACCGAAGTGGCCTACGATCAAGCGCTGATTACGCTGGCGACCGAGCGGGATCGTATGGTGCAAGCAGTGCGATCTGTCGCGGAGCGATTCAGACCCTACGCTGCTATTTTTGTGGGTGGTGTTCCCATGATTGCCGCCGACATGATGGCCTTTGTTCGCTCAGACCTTGTGACCTTCGGTACCGCGATCCTATCCGTGATGGCACTGGTTTTGGCGCTGATCTTCCGACATCTAAAGTGGGTAGTGATACCGCTGATTACCTGCACTGCGACGGCCAGCTTTTTGCTGGGGGTACTCGCTGTTACGGACTGGCGAATGACCGTTATTTCCTCTAATTCCGTTGCTGTTCTGCTGATCGTTACCCTGTCGCTCTCCATTCACCTTGTGGTGCGTTATCGAGAGCTGCATCGACTACGACCGGATACGGCGCGCCTGTCGCTGGCTGCTGATGCGGCGAGATTGATGTTGGTGCCGTGCCTCTATACAGCGATGACTACCATCGTTGCTTTCGCCTCCCTAGTGGTCGCAGGTCTCCAGCCTGTGATTGACTTTGGGTGGATGATGACAACGGGCATCGTTTTGGGTTTCTGCACCGCCTTTACTTTGGTACCGGCGCTGATGGTGGTCATTCCCGACAGGACAGTAGCCGGTCCCCTGACACCGGATTCATCTCTGACGCAGCGATTTGCCGATGTGGTGAAAGGTCACGGCACGGCGGTTATGGTTGTGACGCTGCTCCTTGGGGGTATTGCGCTTGCCGGTATTCGCTCACTGGAAGTCGAAAATAGATTCATTGATTATTTCAAGGAGCACACCGAAATCTATCAAGGCATGCAACTGCTAGACGCCCGACTGGGCGGTACCATTCCGCTTGATGTGATTTTGTTGGCACCTGAAGAACCCGAGGCCCCAGTGGTCGCCGAAATGCAAACAGCGGCTGATGGCGATTGGGGTGACGATGATGAATTTATGGATGACGGGTTCGGTATCGATTTCAGTTTTGACAGTGACGACACCGCTACGGCCGGCTACTGGTTTACGGTACCGGGACGACAGTTGATCGATGATGTCCATAAGATCATTGAGGCGAGGGAGGAGTCGGGGAAAGTACTCTCTTTGTCCACCGCTTTTGAGGTAATGGATGGCCTGTACGGTGGGCAACTGGGGGGAGTAGAGCTGGCATTGATTGAAAATAGCTTGCCTGATGATGTTAATCGATCGTTGATTAAGCCTTTTTATTCGCCCGAGAATGGGGAGGTGCGGATCAGCGTGCGGGTCATGGAAACCAGTGAATCTCTGCGCCGTGACGCCTATCTAAGAGCGTTGCGCGAGCAGATTCTGGCTGAGACGGGACTGGACGAGACCCGAGTTCGCTTCACGTCACTGCTGGTTTTATATAACAACGTGTTGCAGAGTCTTTTCCAGTCACAAATCATGACCTTGGGCGTGGTGTTCATTGCCATTGGCGTGATGTTCTGGGCACTTTTTCGGTCACTGTCGATTGCGTTGTTGGCGCTCGCACCCAATATTCTTGCAGCGGGTCTTGTCCTAGGGCTCATGGGGCTTGCGGGCATTCCCCTCGATATCATGACCATCACGATCGCGGCGATCGTGGTGGGCATTGGGGTAGATGACTGTATTCACTACCTGCATCGATTTAGGGATGAGGTGGCGGTCGATCAGGATTATCATGCGGCCATGTTCCGCAGTCACGGCAGTATTGGCCGCGCGATGTACTACACCACTTTGACCGTTGTGGTGGGCTTCGCCATGCTGACCCTCTCGAACTTTACGCCGAGCCTGTACTTTGGTGTTCTGACAGTGGTGGCCATGATCGCTGCGGTCGCCGGAGCGCTTTTTTTGCTCCCACAGCTAATCCTCATATTTCGGCCCTTTGGACCAGGGCACTAGGGGTGCAATGTCGTCCGAATTGCGGTGCTTGCTGCATCGCACCATCGATCTCGCAACCTTTCTGGGGGATGCCGGGAGGCAAGCCCGCGGGTGTCGCCTGTGTGCACTTGTCGGCAGAGGCGGCCTGTCTGCTGTTCAATGATCCCCGCAGGCCAGCCATTTGCGCCTCTTTTCAGCCCGAGGCGGCGGTGTGTGGGGAGACACGTGAGGAGGCGCTCGATCTCTTGCATGGCCTTGAATCAAGGACTACGCCAACGTGTTGACCGAAATAGCGCTGTTCCCACTGTCCTCGGTGTTAATGCCCCAGGCGCGCCTTCCGCTCCAGATTTTTGAGCAGCGTTACCTCGATCTCGTGGCCCGCTGTATGCGCGAAAACGAGGGTTTCGGCGTGGTGTGGCTTAAGCAAGGTTCAGAGGTGTCGGGTGGATCTCTTGACGTACCCAATATCAGCGATGTCGGAACCTATGGGTTCATTGTTGACTGGGATCAGCTCCCCAATGGTTTGTTGGGCATCACGATTGAGGGGCGACAACGATTCACGGTCGAATCTGTGTGGAGAGAATCGGACGGCTTGATTAAGGCGGAGGTAGCAATGCAGCCCGCTCCCGAGCCAGCCACTCTACCGGGGCAGTATGAGGGGCTCGCTGATGTCCTGCGGAGTTTGCTAAGACACCCTCAAATCAAGCAGTTGAACTTACCCGAGCACCGCAAGGACGGCTGGACCGTGGGCTATCAGCTCGGACAGCTTTTGCCGCTGGATGAATCCATCAAACACGGGTTGCTGGGGATGCATTCTCTTCAGCAACTGCTTGGGGAACTCGATAGACTGTTGAAAGAGTTGAGCGGTGAAGCACCGGCGTGACATGACGTATCCGGTTTGATCTTGGAAAAAAAGCAGTGGAGAGTGATCGATGGTTTATGACCTGAAAATTTCCGGCGGGTTGGTGATTGACGGCACGGGTGCCACCGGTCGGCATGCGGATATTGGCATTGTCGGTGACCGCATCGTTGCTGTGGGTGAGCTTGAAGACACAGCGCGCGAGGAGATCGATGCCCGAGGTCGCGTGGTCATACCAGGATTTGTTGACATTCATACCCACTATGACGGACAGGCCACGTGGGATCCCGAGATGGCGCCTTCTTCATGGCACGGTGTCACGACCGTTGTCATGGGTAATTGCGGCGTTGGTTTCGCCCCTGCCGCGCCCGATCGGCGTGAGTGGTTGGTAGGTTTGATGGAGGGCGTGGAGGACATTCCCGGGAGCGCGCTGACAGAAGGTATGACCTGGGAGTGGGAGTCGTTTCCCGAATATCTCGATGCTTTGGAAAAATTGGATCGCACCGTCGATGTAGCAACTCAAGTGCCCCACGGTGCAGTTCGCGCTTATGTGATGGGTGAGCGCGGCGCCGCTAACGAAGAGCCGACAGAAACAGAGATTGCGCGCATGTCGGCGATCGTTGAAGAGGGGTTGAACGCCGGGGCGTTGGGTTTCTCGACTTCGCGAACTGTTCTCCATAAGTCGGTCGACGGTGAATTGGTGCCCGGCACGACTGCCAGCAAGGAGGAATTGCTTGGCATTGGGCGCGCGCTCAAGCGAGCGGGTCACGGCGTATTTGAGATGGCGAGCGATTTACTCCCAGAGTGGGATGAGTTTGCCTGGATGGGAGATCTGAGTAGAGAGACCGGCGCTCCCGTCACCTTCACCGCGCTGGAGTCACCCATTAAGGGCCTGCCTTTTGCCGAACAGCTCAATCAGATGCGTGACCAAAATGCCAACGGGGCAAGGATAGTGGCGCAGATTTCCATGCGCGGGACGGGCCTGGTTCTCGGCTGGAGAGCAACTTTTCACCCCTTCTCCCAACGACCGAGTTGGAAGGCTATTGCCGATAAACCGTGGGACGAGCAGTGGCAGCGCTTGAGTGATGCCTCTTTCCGCGCGCAGTTGCTGAGCGAGCGCGGAGAGCCCACGGGTAGTGATCTGCAGCTGATTGCTGATTTGATGGAAAGTGCTTTCTCCATGCAATACGAGATGCGCCCGGGCTTTGATTATGAGCCGACAGCCGATCAATCAATCGAACAATGCGCCAGTCGAGAAAAAGTGTCGCCTGAAGAATACGCATACGATTTCATGATGCGCGAGGGTGGGTCGGGCATGATTTATTTCCCCTTGCTCAATTATGCAAACGGCAACCTCGATTTCCTCGAGGATGCGCTGAACTCTGATGATTGCGTGAATTCGCTCTCAGACGGGGGAGCGCATTGCGGCACCATCTGCGATGCGGCCGCGACCACCTTTATGCTGCAACACTGGGTGCGTGATCGTAGCCACGGTCGTTTACCACTCGAGTACGCGATAAAGCGTCAGTGTCAGGATACGGCCAAGCTCTACGGCCTGATGGACAGAGGTGTTATTGATGTGGGGTATTTGGCGGATCTGAATATTATCGATCTTGAGGGAATGCAGTTGGACCTCCCGACAGTTGCTTTCGATTTACCCGCCGGTGGGCGGCGCCTCTTACAAACGGCCAAGGGGTACGAGTGCACTATCAAATCGGGCAAGGTTACTTTCCGCCAGGGTACTGCCACCGGGTGTTTTCCCGGCGGTGTTATTCGGGGACCCCAGTCGGCACCGCTTGCGGCCAACCACCCAGCGTCTGCCAGCGGTTAACGATCAGGCAGAACAGCTCTGCGGTCTTGATGGCGTCGTAGCGAGCCGAATGGGCCTCATTATTGTCAAAGGGAATGCCCGCCAGAGAGCAAGCTCGCGCTAACACCGTGTGGCCGAAAGCAAGGCCAGCGAGTGTCGCGGTATCAAAGTAGGAAAAAGGATGAAAGGGGTTGCGCTTCAAGCCAGCTCTCTCGGTGGCGACATTGAGAAAGCCGGCGTCGAAGTGCGCATTGTGGCCCACCAGCACCGCTCGATTGCACTGGTTTGCTTTGACAGCCAGTCTGACAATACTGAACAGCTCGCCCAGCGCGATGGCCTCGGGTACCGCCCCCCGTAAAGGATTCTCTGGATCGATACCGGTAAACTCCAGCGCGGCGGGGTCCAGATTCGCGCCCTCGAAGGGCTCGATGTTGCGACTATGAGTGGCCGCTATAACCAGCTCGCCCTGCTCATTCATCGCCAGCTCTGTAATTGCCATTTCAAGGACGGCGTCGGTCTGGCAGTTGAATCCCCCCGTCTCAATGTCCACTACCACGGGCAGAAAACCGCGGAATCGATCTCTCATAAGCGAGGCTGGCGTGTCAGACATCAGCTCGGCGCACAACCGTCCAATTAACCTGTTCTCCGGCACGGATTGGCACCAAACTGGCGTCTCCCAAAGGAATGTCGGTCGGCACGGATTGGGGAGATTTTATTAGTGTGATGGAACCGGTATTGCGGGGCAGCTGGTAGAAATCGGCCCCGTTGAAACTGCTAAAGGCCTCGAGGTGCTCAAGCGCACCCTCTGCTTCGAAGACTTCGGCGTAGAGAGGCATAGCGGCATGCGCGGTATAGCACCCGGCACATCCGCAGCTCGATTCTTTGTCGGCTTTTGCATGGGGCGCCGAATCGGTTCCCAGGAAAAAACGGGAATGTCCCGAGGCGACAATGTCGCGTAAAGCCTGTTGATGACGATTTCGCTTCAGCACTGGCAGGCAGAAGAAGTGTGGCCTGATGCCTCCCACCAGAAGGTCATTCCTGTTGTAGAGGAGGTGATGGGCGGTAATCGTCGCTGCTGTTCGCTCGCCCGCTTCACAGACAAATTGCACGGCGTCTTCGGTCGTGATGTGCTCAAACACGATCCGCAGTTCTGGAAACTCCTGCCTGATCGGCGCCAAAGATCCGTCGATAAAGGCCTTTTCTCGGTCAAAAATGTCGCAGTCGGGATCCGTGACTTCTCCGTGAACCAAAAGGGGCACATCGTAGCGTTCCATTTCAGCCAGCACCGGATAGAGCGGATCCAGTGCGGTAACCCCGGCGGCAGAGTTGGTGGTGGCCCCGGCGGGGTAAAGCTTTACACCGTGGATGAAAGGGCATTCAGCCGCCGCCGCAATAGTCTCGCTGCGGGTCTCGTCGGTCAGATACAGTGTCATCAGCGGATCGAAAGGGTTATCCGTCGGCACGTGAGCAAGAATACGCTCTCGGTAGGCCAGTGCCTCGTTCACCGAAGTGACGGGCGGTGTCAGGTTGGGCATCACGATCGCTCTGCCAGCCCACTGTGCGACGTCGGGGACTGTGGTCGCGAGGGCCGCACCATCTCGCAGATGTATGTGCCAGTCGTCAGGTAGTGTCAAAGTGAGCGAAGTCATGGCAATAGGGGCCTCCAAACCGTCGGCAGTGTAGCAGAGCTCGCGGATCGCCAGCTTGCTGTCTGGCGTGTGGGGAGTAGCAGTCGTACACTACGGCCCCCTTTTTTATCTGGTGAAATTATGGCGGCGATCAATAAAGTCGTACTGGCTTATTCGGGCGGTCTTGATACCTCCGTGATCGTGAGGTGGTTGCAGGAAACCTATCAGTGTCAGGTCGTGACCTTCACTGCCGACATTGGACAGGGAGAGGAGGTCGAACCCGCTCGAGCCAAGGCTCAGGCGCTCGGGGTTGAGGAGATCTATATCGAGGATCTGCGCGAGTCATTTGTAAAAAACTTCGTGTTCCCCATGTTCCGTGCCAACACCGTCTACGAGGGAGAGTATCTGTTGGGTACCTCAATTGCGCGGCCGCTGATTGCCCAGCGCTTGGTTGAGATCGCGAATGAGACGGGCGCCGACGCCATCGCGCACGGGGCAACAGGTAAGGGTAACGACCAGGTACGTTTTGAGTTGGGCGCCTACGCCCTGAAACCGGGCATCCACGTGATAGCGCCGTGGAGAGAGTGGGACCTTAATTCTCGAGAGGCGCTCATGGCGTATTGCCGGGAGCGCGATATCCCGGTTGATTTTGCCAAGGCCCAGAAAAAGTCGCCGTACTCCATGGATGCGAATCTGCTCCATATCTCCTATGAAGGTGATGTACTGGAAGACCCTTGGGTGCCCCCAGAAGAAGATATGTGGCGTTGGACGGTGAGCCCGCAGGCAGCACCAGACCGACCCGAAGAGCTCACTTTGACCTTTGAGCATGGCGATGTAGTGGCAGTCGACGGTCAGTCCCTGACGCCTGCGCAGGTATTGGCCACGCTTAACGAGCGAGGCGGTGCCAATGGCGTAGGGCGCGCGGATATTGTTGAAAACCGCTATGTGGGTATGAAGTCGCGGGGGTGTTACGAAACACCGGGCGGCAGCATCCTACTTCGCGCTCACCGTGCCATCGAATCCATTACGCTGGATCGTGAAGTGGCACATTTGAAAGATGAACTGATGCCGCGGTACGCCAAGCTCATCTACAACGGTTACTGGTGGTCGCCCGAACGTCATGCCTTGCAGGCCGCGATTGATCAAACCCAAACCGTAGTGAATGGAGAGGTCAGGTTGTCCTTGTACAAAGGGAACGTGACCGTGGTGGGACGCCGATCGAGTGATTCTCTGTTTGACGCGAAAATCGCAACTTTTGAATCGGACGGCGGGGCCTATGATCAGAAAGATGCCGAGGGCTTTATCAAGTTAAATGCACTGCGCTTGCGATTGGCTGCAGAAAAGGGACGGCAGCATCAATAGTGATGTTGTTGGGGTTTTTGATCCGTTAGCGGCAGAAAACCGTTACAGTATTGCAGAGGGGCGCCTGCGGTGTGGGATACGGTAGTTCGGATGAAAAAGGCGTCGAAGCCAAGGCGCAGGCAGTTTTGCGGAGGCACGTTATGAACTCAGAGGCCAGAATAACGGATGCGTTGATCGCCGACGCGGAATGCTTCGATGTGATCATTATTGGCGCAGGGCTCTCGGGTATTGGGACAGCGGTGCGGTTACAGCGAGATTGTCCGGATCGAAGCTTCGTGCTCTTGGAAAGACGTGACGCCATTGGCGGCACCTGGGATCTGTTCCGCTATCCTGGGATACGATCTGATAGCGATATGCATACGCTGGGCTACGACTTTAAGCCCTGGGAAGCTGAGAAAAGTATCGCCGATGGCCCCTCCATACTCAGCTATGTCAATGAAACGGCAGATGAGTACCGTATTCGGGACCGCATTCGTTTTCGTCAAAAGCTGGTATCGGCTGACTGGTGCAGCGAGCGCTGTCAGTGGCAGCTGGCCGTCGAAACCGTTGAGGGCATCAGGCACTATCGATGCCAGTTTTTGATGATGTGCGCGGGCTATTACAGCTACGAGCAAGGTTACGAACCGGAATTTGAGGGTAGGTCGGACTTTCAAGGTGAGTGGCTTCACCCGCAGTTTTGGCCCGATGCCTTGGATTATGAGGATAAGAAGGTGGTGGTTATTGGCTCAGGGGCCACCGCCATGACACTGGTTCCCAGCATGTCCCGCAAGGCCGCACACGTAACAATGCTACAGCGTTCACCTACCTATGTGATCTCACGTCCATCGGTGGACTCACTGGCTAACTGGTTGCGGCGTTATCTGCCTCCCAAGCTCGCCTATGGCCTAGTGCGTTGGCGTAATACTGTTTGGCAGCAGTGGATGTATCAGTTGAGCCGCGTCGCCCCTGAAATGCTTAAACGTTCGCTACTCAAGAAGGTGCGAGAGGAAATCGGCGAGCTGGTCGATATCGAGAAGCACTTCACGCCTCGCTATAACCCGTGGGATCAGCGACTCTGTTTAGTACCCGATGATGATCTGTTCCGCGCTATTCAGGCCGGGAAGGCGTCGGTGGTCACCGATCATATTGAAAAGATCACTGACCGAGGTATCGAGCTGACCTCGGGCGAGCATCTTGATGCCGACGTCATCGTTTGTGCGACAGGGCTTGAGCTGGTCATACTGGGTGGGGCTGAGTTCACGCTGGATGGTGAAGCGATCGACTTGTCGAACGAGTGGACTTACAAAGGCATGATGTGTTCCAACATCCCTAATATGGTGCACACCTTTGGTTATATCAATGCGTCTTGGACGCTGCGAGCTGATCTGATTGCCACTTGGTTGTGTCGGTTACTTAATCATATGCGTACCGAAGGCATGGCGACGGCTACCCCGCGGATTTCAGATGCGCTGGCCTCAACGATGAATCGGCGGTTTTGGATTGATGATTTCTCGGCTGGTTACATGCAACGAGTGATGCATAAGTTTCCCAAGCAAGGGGATTGCATGCCCTGGATGAACCCCCAGAATTACCGCAAGGATCGCAAGATGTTTCGGGATGACCCCATTGCCGACAGCGCTCTGATGTTTGAACCCGCAGTCTCGGCGGTGCCTGTGTTGGAGGAGGCGGGCTAGTCGTCCATGACGTCGCAGGGCTTGCAGGAGAGCAGTATTTACTGTCCCTATTGCGGCGAATCCATCGAGGTCTTTTTAAATCCGGAGGATGTGGGCGGAGAGTACATCGAGGATTGTCAGGTTTGTTGTCGCCCCATTGAGTTCAGACTGAGAGAGACTTCGGGGGGCTGGTTGGAGGCCGAAGTCCGCTCTGAAAGTGATTAGTCGCCCCTAGTGAAAATCTCTGGATTGAACTGTCAGAGCCGTCAGGTCGCCACTGTGATCCTCAAGCGTACTGGCGATCACATGGACTACCCCTTCACGAGATTCAACCGTACCTTTTACCAGTAACAGCTGTGCTGTCATCAGAGCCTGGCGATGTCGTTCCTGTACGGCTGGCCAGACAATCACGTTGATATTTCCTGTCTCATCTTCCAGCGTTAAGAACACCACCCCGGAAGCCGTACCCGGACGTTGGCGACAGGTCACCAGACCCGCTACGCGAACAAAACGATGATTATTGAGCTTTTCCAGATTCTTCTGTAATTGGCACTGACTGAAAGGTTTTTGTTTGCGTAGTAGGGCTAATGGATGTGCACGCAGAGTCACGCCGGTGCTTTGATAATCTGCAATCACATCGTCAATTAAAGTTGGTGCAGTAAGCGTCGTATTATCAGGGTGACGCGGCAGAGAAGAGTGCTCCGCTAACAGTGGGCGATAGTCTTCAAGCGCCATTGTTTGCCAATGGGACTGGTAACGATGTCCGCTGATTTCTAAGAGCGCATCGGCTGCAGCCAAGACCTCCATGCTACCGCGGTCCAAAGAGGCCCGCTGTCGCAAATCAGCCACACTGGTGAATGGTTGAAACCGCCGTGTCTCCTCAATTCGCTTGGCGGTCATTTCGCTGAGCCCTTTGACTAATCTCAATCCCAATCTGATCGGTGGCTGACGATGATCGGTAGTCGACAAGAGCTGGTGATCCCACGTGCTGTGATTGATGTCGATAGGTAATACCAGAATGTTGTGTCTGCGCGCGTCCTGTATTAGCTGTGAAGGCGTGTAAAAACCCATCGGCTGGCTATTGAGTAAACCCACATAGAAGGCCGCGGGGTGATGGCATTTGAGCCAGGCCGAAATATAGGCCAGCAAGGCAAAGCTCGCGGAGTGTGATTCCGGAAATCCATATCCACCAAACCCCTTTATCTGATTAAACAGGCGATCCGCAAATTCAGGCGTGTACCCTTTCTTCGTCATGCCTTGTTTGAGCTTTTGCTCAAAAGATAGGAGCTTGCTGTTTTTTCCCCAGTTGCTGATAGCTCGCCGCAGTGCATCAGCTTCACCCCCCGTGAATCCCGCCGCCACCATAGCCAGCCGAATGACTTGCTCCTGAAAAATAGGCACTCCCAAAGTGCGCGACAACACAGATTCGATTTCTTTGTTGGGGTAGCTGATCGGTTCTAGGCCCGCTTTACGTCGTAGATAGGGATGAACCATATCGCCCTGAATCGGTCCTGGTCGGACGATCGCGATCTCGATAACTAAGTCATAAAAGCAGGCGGGCTTGAGTCGCGGCAGCATCGACATTTGTGCTCGCGATTCGATTTGGAATACGCCGAGCGTGTCAGCTTTCTGTAGCATGCGATAGGTTGCGGCATCCTCCCGCGGGATGTCCTGCATACGCTGAATATCCGCATGATCTCGGTTGACCATCTCCAGTGTCTTGCGGATAGCAGAGAGCATGCCCAGCGCAAGAATATCAACCTTGAGTAGCCCCAGTGCTTCGATATCTTCCTTATCCCACTGGATGACAGTGCGATCGGGCATGCTGGCGTTCTCTACCGGCACCAAATTGGAGATGGCTCCGCGGCTGATGACAAAGCCTCCAACATGCTGAGAGAGATGTCGTGGGAAACCGAGAATTTCCTGAACTCTGGCTAGAAAATGTGTCGCCAATTCTTCCGAGCGAGCCATTCCCTGCTGGTGAAAGCGGTTAGCGAGTTCTCGTTCGCGATTCCACCAAGCCAAAGAGCTGACTAACTCATCGATTAATACCGAGTCAAAGCCCATGGCTTTGCCGACATCCCTGACGGCACTTCGGGAGCGGTAAGTGATGACAGTAGCTGCCAGTGCGGCGCGACGACGGCTATATTTTTTATAGATATATTGAATGACTTCTTCGCGTCTTTCGTGCTCAAAGTCCACATCAATATCAGGAGGTTCATCCCTTTCCCTGGAAATGAACCGTTCGAATAGCAGTGAGACCTGATCAGGTGAGACTTCAGTAATGTGTAGGCAATAACAGACAACAGAGTTGGCGGCCGAGCCTCTACCCTGACAAAGGATGCCTCGGGATCTCGCGAATCTGACGATGTCATATACCGTTAGGAAGTAATATTCATAGGACAGCTCCGTAATAAGATCCAATTCATGATGAATGCGTTGATTAATGTGTTCAGGGACGCCCGTTGGCCACCGGAGTTTTGCGCCAGAGGCCACTTCCTGCCGGAGATAGCTATTGGCCGTATGGTTTGAAGGGACCACCTCCTCTGGATACTCATAGCGGAGCTCATCAAGGCTAAAGCCGCATTGCTCTGCAATGCGACAGGTTTCTTCCATCAGGGTTTCTGGGTACAGGGAGGTGAGGGTGTCCAGAGTGCGGAGATGTTGCTGGCTATTGATCAGCCTTCGGGGCCCCAATTGTTGAATAGGCGTTTGGGTTCGGATTGCAGTCAGCACGTCGTGTAACGCTTTTCGCTTTGCACTGTGCATCTGCACCTCACCGCAGGCCACCATAGGAACTTGCAGTGTTTGGGCGATGTGATAGCGATGTTTAAATCGCCGCCATTCGTCATTACCAAGTAGGCGACTGATCCCTATCCATACGCGCCCTTTGCAGAGTCTTGCCAGTTGTTGCAGATGAATATGTTGTTTGTCTGTGTCATCGGGTAACAGAATCAGCAGGCAACGTTTGAGGTGAAAAATAATGTCCCGCAGGTGGACGGTGTACTCCCCTTTGCTACTACGTCTTCTGGCTCGGCTGATCAGCCCGGAGAGCTCTGCATATGCTTCCCGATTCGGTACCAACGCAACCAGCCTGATACCCTCGGTCAAAGTGAACTCGCTGCCGACAATTAATTTGATGCCTAGTTCTTTGGCGGACACATAGGCTTTGACAATACCGGCCAGAGAGCACTCGTCTGTGATGGCCAGTGCCCGATAGCCACAGTGGTTAGCGCGTTTTACCAGTTCATCCGGAGCAGAGGCGCCACGTAGGAAGCTGTAGTGGCTCAAGCAGTGTAATTCGGCGTACATTAAAATACTGTATAAATAAACAGTATTGTATCGGGGTATTGTCGCCGCTGAAAAGGGGTTTATAGAAATGGCGTAGACTGTTTTGGCAGAGCCCGATCTGTGGGGTCTTTCCCGCTAAATCGGGTTTACGGGTTTTGAGGAGATTAATGGTGAGCGTAATACGACGGGTGGGCTATGGATGGGTTGTCTTATTTTGCCTTATATCACTGGGTTGCACGGGTATTCCCGATGGCATTGAGCCCGTCACTGATTTTGATCAGGAGCGTTATCTCGGCACTTGGTATGAGATAGCCAGACTCGACCATAGCTTTGAGCGAGGCTTAAGTGAGGTCACGGCAACCTACAGTACGAATCCCGACGGCAGTATCGCTGTTTTGAATCGAGGCTTTGATTCCGAGGAGGGACGTTGGCGGGAGGCAGAGGGCGTCGCCCACTTTGTTGGCTCGCCAACGGTTGGGCATCTGAAGGTCTCTTTTTTTGGTCCATTTTATGGCAGCTACATTGTCTTTGGGCTGGGGGAAAATTATGAGCACGCGTTTGTTTCTGGATTTAATCATGATTATTTGTGGTTGCTTTCACGCTCTCCAGAGGTCAGTGAAACACTGCGTGAACAATTTCTGGAAACGATTACCGAATTGGGTTTTGCACCTGACGATCTGGTGTGGCTATAGCTTTTAGCGAGACCTTGCCATTTCAGCGAAATAAACCACGAGCGTGAGCCGGCACACCGGCGGGTATTTCTGATGTTGATGGACCCTGAATTGCTCTCAGGCAAAAAGCCCGTGTAAATACCAGCATCGGTTATGCCTATCCTGATAGATCCAGACAGGTTGTTTTTGTGGGGTGCAGGCAATGTAGTAATCACGGCTGACAGGAGTGCTCCACCAATGGTCTTCAATTCGCTCCGGGCCATGCAGGATTTCCAGTGTGCCGTTCCAGTAAAGTTGTTGCGCTGTCTGGTGAATAGGATGAGGTTCAGGAAATAGCCAGAATGGGCGTTGCCCCAGTGATGTGATTTCCCTGTCATGCGTTGGTATTAGCGAATGTGCTTGCACGACAGCTTCTTCGGGTAAGTGCTCGTTACGGTAGTCGATGTAACCAACAGCCTTGAGGCCGAGTCGGCTGCGTAGGCGATCAGCCAGCTCATGCCGTGAAGTGCGGCAGATATCTGCATGAAATAGATCTGTTGATGGCGGTGTATTTTCTTGTAGCTGATCAACGATGAGTGACAGACCCTCAACGTCATTTGGTAACGTTTGGTTGTCTAGCTGCAGGCAGGAAAGTTCAAGCCAGCGTTGCGCATGTTGTTGGGCCGTCTCCGAAAAAACCTTGAGCGACTCGCCTGGGCCTCGTCGTTGTAAGTACCGCCACTCAATCATGCCGCAGGTGAGTTGTGTATTTTTTAAAAACGTACAGAAGTGCCCTAGTAAGCATTCCATGGCTGGATGAAGTTCCTGTCGATTGTGAATATCAAATCCGAACCAGAGAGAGTCTTTAAAGTATTGAGGCGGTTTATAAACGATGACGGGTTCCTGCTGGCGCCCCATAAGGCGATCCAGCCAATCGACAAAAAGCGCACCACATCGTTTGCCCAGCTCAGGTGGAGAGATGCGGAGCAAATGCAAAAATTGCGTAATGCCGGCTTTCTCAAGTCGCTCAACAACCTGAGGAAATTCTGTCGTTAATAGTTTCAGCGGAAGTGGTGCAATGCGCTCTTCGAGGGGCAACTCTGCCTGACAGCTTGAATACGAATCAGCATGACTTAGCAGCCAGGCTGCGGTACGGGTTTCTGCTACTCCTTTTGCCACTGTGAGTCCGCGCAACCCTATTTCAGCGTCAACACGCTTCAGTAGTTGGTTCAGGCCATGATGCAGAC
>CAXPKH010000210.1:0-3065 GCA_964217615.1 Luminiphilus sp. | reverse complement strand
CGCCGGTCCTTGATGTGGTCGAGCTCTTCCAGCACCGTCATGGGAATCACCACGTGATGCTCCGCAAAGGCAGTGACGGCGGTGGGGTCATGCAACAGGACATTGGTGTCCAATACATAGATTTTTCGATGTGCAGGTTCGAGCTGGGTGACTTCGTGAGTCTCGGCCGCAATCAAGGGCATGAATCCTCCTGGGGGGCATGGGTAAAACACGGGTCCAACCGAACTGACGCGCCATCGTCAGACCAAGCACTGATCAGTTTAGGCAAAATGGAGGGGTGGTGGGGCGGGCGCGCGCTGAGTGCGACGGTGGGGGTCTGCGCAATCCGCCATGGGCGGTCATCTCTGCTAACGACAGACAGTGTCCTACTCTCCACATTTCGAACGTTTCCAGTAAAGCGGGGCGAGGGCCCGCTGTCAACGACTCTATGGACAAAACATCTCGACAAGCTTTCCTGACAGGACGCGGGAAGTTCGATAGCATCCCGGATTACTTTGATTCGCGGCGGTCATACGCACTCAAACCTGCGTGATTGCTGTGATGCCCTGAACCAGTCAGGAGCCGAGAACGGCCATGCTCGATCGCAACGCGATGGCGCAGCTCAAGGGACTTCGAGAGGAGCTCGAAGCCCAGAATGAGCGCACCGAAGCGACCATAAAAGGGACCCAGCACCGCTACGGATTTGCGGTCACGGCTGATGGCCGCGAAATTTTCATTCCCCCTGATGAAATGTTGAAGGTATTACCGGGGGATAAAGCCGCCATCTGCATCAGACCCGCCGCTCCCGTCAAAGGCAAGAAAGACAAAGCGGGCCGAACCGTCGCCGAAGTTGAGCGACTTATAGAGACGGGTCTCGACACGTTTGTGGGTCATGTCGTGCAAAAAGGTAAGGCAACCTTTGTGGTACCCGACATCCCTGGACTCTCGCGATGGCTGTTCATCCCGCCGCATGCCCGCAACGGCGTGGCAACGGGTGATCTGGTGAGTTGCGCGCTGCTTCGCCACCCGATTAAAGACGGTAAACCCTCGGCAAAAGTTCTGGAGCGCCTTGGGGATGCAACGACGCCCGGCGTTGAAAACCGCTACTGTGCCGCGCGGGCGGGACTGCCCGAGCCTTGGACAGATAAATCGGCGGAACCCCTGATCAACGCAGCGCAGTCCATTGACCCCCTCACGGATAGCGCCCGGCAGGACCTCACCCACCTTTCCTTCGTTTCCATCGATGCCGCGCGAACCGTGGATATTGATGACGCCTTGCATGCAGAAGTCACTCAGCAAGGATGGCAATTGTCTGTGGCAGTGGCCGACCCCACTGCTTATCTGTCGGGGATGGAAGCGCTGCCCGAGCAATTGGCGCATCGTGGCGCATCGGTTTATTTTCATGGCGACATGATTGCCATGCTGCCGGAGGCGATCAGTCAGGGACTGTGTGCGTTGTCAGAAGACACACCGCGACCGGCTCTGGTGTGCCAGATGGAGATAACCGAGTCAGGGGAAATCTCGGATTTCACCTTTCAAAAAGCAGTCATTCGCTCCCGCGCCAAGCTCGCCTATGCGGCGGTGGACCGCTATGTGACCGGCAACAGTGACGAGCTGATCGCCCACACCAATCCGCTTGAGGCATTGGTCCAGGTTTACCGGACCCTGCGCGCCCGCAGAGAAGCGCAGGAACTGGTGATGGAGGAACGCCGCGAGTATCGCTGGATACTGGGCGAGGACAAACAAATCGCCGAGGTCGACAGCTTCGAAAAACTGGCCTCCCAGCATTTGGTAGAAGAATGCATGATCGCGGCCAATAAATGTGCCGCCCAGTTTTTGAAAGCGGCCAATGCGCCGGGGCCGTTTGTCGTCCACCGTGGTTTTCGCGCAGACCGACTGGAAGAGGCCAAAACGTTTCTGGAAAAGCACCGGCCTGAGCTGAAAGAGACCGCGCTGGATAAGGTGGCAGGCTATCGAACGATACTCGCCGACCTGAGTCGCGAGGATCAGGCACAACCGTTGCGGGACATGGTCAATCGACTCCTGTCACGCGCCACCCTCACCGACAAAGCCGGGCCACACATGGGGCTAGCTACCGAGGCCTACACCAATTTCACGTCACCCCTGCGCAAAGCGCTCGATTTTTTCGTGCACCTTCAGATCACCGCCTGTTTGGCTGGCAATGCAGCCGCCGCCTACCCAGTGAAGCGGCTGGCAGATATTACGCGCGCCATCGGCCGCAGTCGTGAGGCGGTCGCCGCGGCCGACCGCCGCCTGACTGCCAACTACTTGCACAAATTAAAGAAAGCGGGGCAAGTGCGATTTAAAGGTCACGTGAGTCATATCAGCAGCTCGGGTTTTACCGTCAAACTCGAGGAGAATGGCCTCGAGGGCCTGGTGGATCTGCGGCCCGAAAAAGAAAAATTCAGCTTCGACAAATGGACCATGAGCCTGACCAGCACCACGCGACGCTTTCAGTTGATGCAGGTGGTAGAGGTCGACTTTATCGATGCCCCGGCGGAGGGCGACTTTCTCGCACTGTTCAAATTGGCTGAGGGCTGTGGCCTGAAACCCCAAAAGGCGACACCCGCTGAGACCATCGCCAAAACCCTCGCGGAGGCAACCACCGCATCCAAGGAGCAGCCGGCCCAAGCACGCGAAGAGACGGCGCCGACCGAACCCGTGCCCGAAGTCGACGCAAAACCAGAATCGGAAGTCGCATTAGCAACGGACGCCGAGGCGCAAACCCCCGCCTCGCCCGACGCAAATGCAGAAGCCGAGGCCAAAAGCGAAACAGAAAAACCGGTACCGCCCACAACACCGGAGTAAGCGCAGCGCGCCCTGACAAGTTACCCTGAGCTCCGCCCACTGCTTGGAACACTGAATGGCCCAAACCGATATCCATCTGCTCCTCACCGGCGATGAGTTGATGAGCGGCGATACGGTCGATAGCAACTCCGCCATGATCGCGCAGGCGCTGTCCGCCACGGGCCAAACCATTGCCCACAAGGTCACGCTGGGGGATGACCGGGTACGCCTCGTCGCAGCCCTCACGCAGGCCTGCGGAGAAGCCAAAGTCCTCATCA
>CAXPKH010000209.1:0-4284 GCA_964217615.1 Luminiphilus sp. | reverse complement strand
TCGAGCCCCGTCAAGCCCGGCATTTCAATGTCCATCAGCACAATATCAAAGGACTCCCGCTGCAATTGAGCGATAGCTTCTCTCCCATTGCTACATGCCGCTGCGACGACGAAGCCTGGCACTTTCTGCACGAGCGAGCGCATGAGCTCGATGCTCAGCGCCTCATCGTCAACCAACATTACGCGTAAGTCCGTCATTACGTTCTTATTATGCCGGTTCTTCCGCCGGGATACAGACCTCTATACGCATACCTCCCAAGGGCGAGGTCGTTGAACGGCAATACGCGAGACTCCCAAACACTGTCTCCAGTCGCTCTCGAATATTCTGCAAACCCAAACCGATACCCGCGGCAGCTGACGATGATGCCTCTCGATCCTCTATGGCGCCCGAATCTGCGCCACTATCCTCAACGCTGATATTCAGAGCCGATCCGTTGGTGTTGGCCGAGATCTGGATGACGCCACCGGTCTCCGACTTGGAGATGGCGTATTTCACTGCGTTCTCTACCAGCGGCTGCAGCAGCAAACTGGGCACGTTACACCGATATGCCTCTGGGGCAATCTGCAAAATCAGTTCCAGCCGGTCAGAAAATCTCACCTTCTCGATATCCAGATACAATTCCAGCGCCGTAATCTCTTCTCGCAGCGTTGTCATCGATACCCGCTCCCGCTCAAGTGAAAAGCGGAGAAATGTCGACAGGTTTAGCAACATACGGTTGGCATCATCCGCTCTACCACTGGTCACCAATGCACTCACTGAGTTAAGGGTGTTGAAGAGAAAATGCGGGTTTAATTGGTAGCGCAATAAATGCATCTGCGCCTCCTTCGCCTCAGCCTCCGCCTTAATCCGCTTCAACGCTTCCTGCCGCTGGGCGGATTCGGCCCGCACCGCCACCTCATGCTCCCGCTGCAAGAATTGGTAGTACTTAATGCCGTGATAGAGTGCCGCCCAGGTAAAAAATACAAAGAGTGAAGGAAATAGCCACCCGCCAAAATCCGACCATAGGCCCTCCTCTCCGGTCATCACCATGAACAAAGTCAAACGCAAGGCCGCCCAAGCGAGAGCAAACACTATCGCCGCACCCAGTACGACC
Source organism: Luminiphilus sp. (assembly GCA_964217615.1). Classification (GTDB taxonomy): domain Bacteria; phylum Pseudomonadota; class Gammaproteobacteria; order Pseudomonadales; family Halieaceae; genus Luminiphilus. The sequence goes on along the minus strand of CAXPKH010000209.1, from coordinate 3,191 downwards.
ACCAGCCGCAGATAAATGCTCCAATGCCAGACAGCACGATACAAATAGCGCAGAGGGACAGAAAGCACAAAACCGAGCGCGGACTGGGAGACATTGTGTGCCAGATATGACCACTCATATTGGTCGTAGGGGACGCTGAGACTGAGGTAGGTGAGCAAAGAAATTCCTACCCAGCCCGTGACCTGCAGCAGCCAAAACAAGGCGCCATCATCGTTAATCAAGCGATAGTAAGTCGCGTTTTCAGACGCCACGATCACTCCCCGTTCGATCAGATCACCGCAACTTACGATGGTAACTGATTGATGTTGATAGAAGTATTAGAAAAACCCGCGGCTCGTCAAAAATGGTAGAATTTGGCATTGGCTCAAGAGAAGCCAACGGCATCATGGGGGAAATTCGTTGTTATGACCGATCTCAAATCGGTGGTCAGCACGACATTGCTTGCAGACCACAACCACGCCTCAGTCAGCGCCATGCTTGATGCAATCCTAAGAACACCGCTCACCCCCATGGAGGCGAGCCAAGCTAAATCTTATATGGAACAAATTGCAGCACGGGCAGCCAATGATGACGGCGCCGAAGTCGAGCTGTTCCAATTAATGGAATTGAAGAACCAGCACACGACCTATGTAATGCGCGTGGCATTATTCACCAATAACAAAGCCATAGGTCTAGATGTTATGGATGCTGAGAATGGGCAGTTCTTTGTTCCAGAAAGGTGTCCGGTGGTTGAACTTCAGGCCAACACCCTGAATTGACCCACGGGCACAAATCTGGGGAAATCGCGACCTTTGTCACGCTGGTGGGCCTAGTGGCTTACGCGGCCGTTGCCACGGACCTCTACCTACCCGCCATTCCCTACATGGTCTCTGATCTCGGGGCGACAGCGTCTCAAGGTCAGCTGACGCTCAGCGTATTTATGGTTGGGTTGGCAACAGGCCAGCTGATTTTTGGCCCCCTTTCTGACCAATTTGGGCGGCTGCCCGTTGTGCGTATTGGAACACTCCTGTTTCTCATCACATCGCTGCTATGCGCACTGGTGAGAAGCATGGAGCTGATGTGGTTGACGCGGGGGCTGCAAGGAATCGCCGCGGCCAGCGGCCCCGTCGTGGCCCGCGCGATCGTCCGGGATCGCTACGAGGGCAACCGCGCCTCTCAAGTGATGTCGGTTTTATCAGGCGCGATGGCCGTGATACCCATGATCGCTCCCAGCCTCGGGGTCCTCATTCTCCGCTTTTCCGCCTGGCCCACCGTGTTTGTTGCCCTCGCGTGCTTCGCTCTGATCATTTTAATTGCCCTTGCCCGGTTCCCCGAATCCGTGGAGCGCGGTACCGAGCGTCTGACCTTGTCTCGGGTGCTCCGTGCCTTTCGCTCCATGCTGTCTACCCGGGCTTTTCTCGGATATCAAATGGCGGGGTCCTTTTCTTTCGCTGCGCTATTTTGCTACCTCTCAACAGTCGCCTTTTTTCTGCCTGATGTCTTTAACGTCCCGACTTCCCTATTCGGTTACGCCTTCGCTCTGACGGTTTTTGGCTTCATGACAGGTAGCCTGGCTAATGCAAGCCTAGTAATGCGTTACGGCATGGATAAGACACTGCGGGCCGGGCTACTGACCAGCCTCGTCTCCGCCGTGTGTATCGTGGGGCTTGCAGCCGAAGCCCAGAAGCACATGGTGATACTCGCGCTGTTATCCTCAACCTTCTTTTTTGGCGTCGGTCTGACCTCCGCCAATGCATCGATGGGTGCGATATCCCTCTTCAGAAATCAAGCCGGGGCGGCTTCAGCTGTCTACGGGTTTACTCACGCGATGCTGGCATCCTTGCTAGGCGCCATTGCCGGGGGCCTGTATGCCGGACGATTGCTTGAGCCCGCGCTTGTCATATTGGCCTGCGCCCTACTGGCCACGAGCGGCTTATGGCTAATATCTCGAGGGGAGCACGCATAATGGTATCGGCGGACTTGATGGTGCTGCCCTATTCTCTTCGCCCATCTGGGGTTGTACTGCGCTGCCCAAGGAGACCATAAGGTGAACGATACGCGCTGGGAGCAATTGCTCCGCTATCGGTTTATCGAAATCATTGCGCTGTGGGAGGGTCGCCTGACCACCCGACATCTGCGGGAGGTTTTTGGACTCGGCCGACAGCAAGCCAGCAAAGATATCAACAACTACAAGCGCTCTATCGGTCCTGGCAATCTTGAATATGACGCGACCGCAAAAGGCTATCGTCCCAGTAGCACTTTCTCTCCCGTCGTCTCCCGGGGCACCGTCGAGGAGTATCTCGACATTATTGCGGGGTCGAGCGACATGCATCAGCTACTGGGCCGCCTACCCGACGCGCTGACCGCCACAGAAGTGCTTCAGGCCCCGGGGCGGCAGGTGCCTCCCGAAATACTCCGCCCACTGATTAGGGCGGCACGGGAATCGCGCAGGATAGAAGTCGATTACGTATCGCTAAACGCACCCGATCGCGAGGGTCGAATCATTGTTCCCCACACGCTGGTTTGGACGGGCCAACGTTGGCACGTGCGGGCGTGGTGCGAAAAAAATCAAGATTATCGAGATTTTGTACTCAGCCGCTTCCGGGGCGAACCCGACATGCTGGATATCTCGGAACATACCGACCGAGGGGACACGGAGTGGCACACCTGGATTGATATTGCCATAGCGCCCGATCCGAGGCTCAGCTCAGCACAACAAGCTGTAGTGGCCCACGACTATGGCATGATCGACGGGCAATGGCGCTTATCTGTTAGAGCCAAACTCCTCCCTTATTACCTGAAGCTCCTGCAAATTGACCACCAATGCCACGAGTCTGACCCCAAGGCACAGCAACTCGTGATCCTTAATCCCGACGAGCTGGCGCCCTGGCTTTTTTCAGCCGTTAACGGGTCTTAACGCGGGATTTGCCGACGACGCTTGGAGGCTTGGCGCATAATAGAGCGTGGCATTCTCGGTTTCTTCCCCGTCGCAAAGTAGCGATGAATCATCTCCTGAGCCTGTAATGCGGGGGTGGACTTTGTTCGAGGAGGCAACTGATTGCTTTGCCGGCTGTCCAGCACCCGCGCCTTAACGTTGTCATACCACTGCTGATCGAGGACATCCTGCAGCTGTTGCTGCACTGCGGGGTCTTGAACCGGACAGAGCACCTCGACCCGATAATCGATATTCCGGGTCATGAGATCAGCCGAAC
>CAXPKH010000208.1:0-11087 GCA_964217615.1 Luminiphilus sp. | reverse complement strand
CACCCATTGCTGAATGGTTGGCCGCTTTTTGGTGTGATTGCCGGACTTAGCTTCGCTATTATCCTTGCGGGCCTCGCCACTATAGGCACCTCTACTCCTGAAGCAACGGTCGCCATGATCCGCTTATCGGTGCAGTTGGCGTCGCCTTGGATCTATCTTGCGTTTGTCGCAACAGCGTTAGGGCAGCTTTTCCCCAGCAGTTTTTCAAGCTGGCTGCTGCGCAATCGTCGTTATGTGGGGCTGGCGTTTGCGGCAGGTTTTGGCTGGCAGGCGGTGTTTATTGCGGTGTTGTTAGCTTTGCATGGCGATTACTACGCGACGGTGCTACACGATACTGCAGAGTTCATCACGCGCATGCTGAGCTATGCGTTACTACTGGCTTTGACAGTGACCTCGTTCTTTCCCGTCCGTCGAGCAATGGATCCCAAGCACTGGCGGCTCCTGCATCGGGTGGGAATTTGGTATTTCTGGGCGGCAATCTGGGTGTCTTATGCTGAGACGGTCATGGTGGGCGATACCAGGTTGATTGCTATTGTTTACACGATCACTGGTTTGCTCGTTCTTGCAGTTCGGTTTGCGGCGTATTGGGAAAAACGATCGGCTCCGTTGGTTAACAACGCTTAGTCGTGCTTGATGGCTACAGCTTAAAGAGCTGGACGCGTTATCAGTGTTGTAACGGTATCTCCGCCCCTAAGGTGTCTGCCACTGCTGACTCGGAGATAGGAAGGGACTAGTCAAGGGTGCCCTCGCAACTCGGCACTTATCAACTTTTTTTTACGTATTTGATATAGAGCGCGAGACCGGCGCCACTCCAGAGCAGGATCAAAGCCCACTCATAAGGCCACAAAAGAGCAGCGGGGCTGCCGGGTAGATAGAGGGCGCACATTCCTACGGACAGCGCGACCGCCGTTAAACCAACGATTGAACCCTGTGGTACTTTGAAGGGCCGGGGCATATCAGGCTCTCGCTTTCGAAGAACGAGAAAAGAAATTGCAACCAGAGCATATGCGAGCACGATGCCAAGGCCGCCTGCATTAACAAGCCAGGTCATGGCGTTTTTCCCAAAGAGTGGCGCAAAAAAAGAAACAGTACCAATCATTAAAATCGCGTTCACAGGTGTCTTGTAAACGGGATGAAGCTTCGTCAAAAAGTCTGGGAGCATTTTTGCTAAGGCCATCGCGTAGACGGCGCGACTGCCGCCAATAAGAAAAGCGTTCCAACTGGTGATAATCCCGCCGATGCCGACAATGATGAGCAATTGTCCGGCGATAGGGCTGCCAAACGCTACCTGCATAGCTTCTGCGGTGGGAAGATTGGAATCGTTGAGCTGCTGGTTTGGTAAAACGAGAGCCACGCCTGAGATCATAGCGACGTACCAAGTTACGGCCAGCAGCACTGAGGCGAGCAAGAGCCTGCCGATTTGTTTGTGGGGAATATTGAGTTCTGCAGCTGCCTGCGGAATGACATCAAAACCAACAAACATAAACGGAGTCATGATCAATACCATCAAGACGCCTTTGGAGCCTGTGGAAAAAAGGGGTTCCATATTGGAGGGCGCACCTGCGTTGACCGCCCCCAGTAAAAGCAGCGCGCCGGACACAAGAATACACACGGTCACAGTCTGCTGAAGTAATGCAGATGCACGCACACCTCGGATATTCAGCCACGTCATTGTCGCAGCACCCATACTGCCCACTAACACCCAGCTCAGATAAACCCTCTCGTCACCCACATCCCAAAGTTGAATCTTTTTGAATCCTGGTAACAAATATTCCATCACGGTAGGCAGAGCCACGGCCTCAAACGCCACGACCGATACGTAGCCCAAAACAATCGCCCAGGTGCAGATAAAGGATGCGCCAGCCCCAAGGGCGCGATAACTGTAAGCGTGCTCGCCACCCACCTCTGGCATCGCTGAGGCAAGCTCAGCGTAGGTGAGGCCGATGAGGGTTACCATCAGGCCGCCGATTCCGAAGGCGAGGATTGCGCCCAGTGAGCCCGCCATCGTGATCCAGTCGCCAGTCAGGACCACCCAGCCCCAGCCAATCATCGCTCCAAAAGCGAGCGCGAGCGTGTCCTTGGCGGTCAGAACTCTGCTAAGGCTGGGTTGATTCAAGAGCGAGTAAATGTCCCAATATATGCGGCAATCATCGCTCGCCATTCCCGTTTGAAACCCGACTTGCCCCGAGTCGGGTATAAAGCGACCTCATCCAGGCCCGTATAAATTGCCTGAATCAGTATCCTGCTAATTTCGTTGGCTCTGGACGAGCCGATCTCAGGGTGGCGGTTGAGTAGCTCGGCGGCAATAATTTTTCGGGAGCGAATCTGGGTCGAAAATTCGGGACGCCCATAGTCTGGCGCATATTTATTACTCTCATAAAATTCCACGAGGTGTTGGTGCTTTCGCCATACTCCCTCTAATCGTTTTTCTACTTTTGCCATATAGCTGGCAAAGTCGAGGTTCTCCTCACCATCGCGAGGATCGGCTTGATCGTCAATGTCGATTAGCGCTCTGTGCATGGCAGCAAGGAACACTGACCGTCGATCCTTAAAAAAATGGTAGAGCGTACCTTTGGTGACATCCGCTTCAGCGATAATTTCGTCGATGCTAATGTCGCCATATCGCTTCTTGCCCAGCAATATTTCGCAAGCATCTAAAATCGCGGTCACTCGCGCCATCCCTCTGGCTTGAGACGGCTCTCTTTTCATCCCGATTAACTGCAGCGGTATCATCGTTTTTGCCCTTTCGGTCAGACGGCTATGTGTAACCAGAAGGCTCGCACATCTCGGAATTATTATTTTAGAGCATAAATTTGCTATCAGGCGGTCGTTTAACGCTCACAGCGCGCATGAACAAACCTAGCTCTCCTGGTTTTTTTTCAGTAGCACTCGGCGACAAATTACAAATGTAGACTAAGCGTTTAGTATAGTTGTAAATTAGACGAATAGTTTAGTATTATTTTTTTATGGCAGAGCTGCCGCAGTAGCTGCTGCAGCCGATACAACCAAGCCAGAAATGTTTATCACTTATAAGAAATGAGAAGGATGAGAATGATGCGCACACGAATGCTGCGGTCCAAAGACATACTGCTTCAGTTATTGTTGTCGTTAATGTGGTTGAACAGTGCCCCGGTAACTGCTCAGAGCGCCTTGGAAGAGGTGATAGTTACGGCACAAAAGCGGGAAGAAAGTCTTCAGGATGTATCGATTTCGATGACCGCGCTCAGTGGCGACACGATTAAGGCCTTGGGATTGCAGGATTCTCTGGAGGTATTCAACCAAATACCTAATGTTTTCGCAGATCAAGGTTCCTACAGTGGCGGGCTTACCATCCGAGGTAATGCCACGCTCAATACGACGCTCGCTGGCGAGGGAAATGTTGCGCTGTATTTCGACGACGTTTATCGGCCCCAAGCGTATTATGGGGGCAACAACCTCTTGGATTTAGCGCGTATTGAGGTCTTACGGGGCCCGCAAGGGACATTGTTTGGCAGGAATTCCACCGCCGGGCTTGCGCACTTTGTTTCAGCAAAGCCCACAGATGAATTTGAGGCTTATGCCACGCTGGAGATGGGTTCCTACGACACGCGAATCATAGAGGCTGCGGTCTCAGGCCCCCTCGGCGAGAAAGTAAGCGGACGTTTGGCGTTTCAGTATCACGAGGACGATGGCTACCAGGATAACCTTGGCCCTGCCGGCGGGAAATTAGGGAAAATTGATCGGTTAACTGGACGCGCCCATCTTAATTTTGACCTAAGCCAGCGCGCCAATGTTTTACTGACTTTGGAGGCCAGTGATAGGGACGACATTGGCAAGGGCTTTAATTACTGGGGCTTGCTCGACCCAGCTACGCTGCAGCAGTGCGATGCTGGTCGGATCCGAGCGGGTGCGTGTGTTGGGGGCGGTGCCTATTTCGGTTTGCCCACCTTTGGTGATGCCAATCTAGATCCCGAGAAGGTCTATACCGAGCTGGATCCGAACTCCGGTGGTAATAGTTATACCTTGGAGACAACGACCGGGATTATCCGTTTTCATTATCAGCTGACGGATAACATTGATCTGATATCTATCACGGCTTACGACGAAATGAGCCGATATTTTAATCCTGACGAGGATGCCAGTGTCGCAGGCGTGTTCGGAGGTTACTTTTCTTTGAATGACCACTACACGCAGGACTCAGAGCAATTCACTCAGGAGTTAAGGTTGGAGGGGTCTGTCGACCAAATTGAATGGACGGCGGGGCTGTTTTACTTTGATGAAGACCGAGATGCGACGAGTACGATCCGAGACTTCGAATTTGTTCAGTCCCCAGACACCATCGCGGCTGCGACTTCAGAGTCTTGGGCTGTTTTCGGGCAGGTCGCTGTTCCGTTGGGCGAGCGATTTAGGCTGATCGGTGGGTTGCGTTATACCGATGACCAAAAAGATATTTCGGTGCTTACCGCTGGGGTTTCAGGCTCTAGGTCACTTACTGCCACCAAGACCGACGGCAAGGTCGGACTGGAATGGCGACCTCAGGATGACTGGCTTGTTTATGGCTCTATTTCTACCGGATTTCGTTCGGGGAACTTCAACAGCGATTTACTCGGAGGGGATTTAAGTGCGCTGACTGCCGTAGATCCTGAGGAGGTCGAAAATTACGAAGGCGGCATCAAGGCTACCGTCGCGGACGGTAGAGCAAGGTTCAACCTTGCAGTATTTCATCAGAGGGTGACGGATAAGCAGGGTCTGGTCTATGACAACGTTGCACTGGCTCCTGTCGGGCGATTAAAGAGTATTGGTGATGCCGATATCACTGGTGCAGAGATTGAGTTGTTCTTTCTGCCGACCGACCAACTGGAGTTGACCTTGGGTGTGGGATGGCTGGACACAGAAATCAAAGCGCCCAAAGATTTTTTTGTTCCTGCTAATTTTGGAACAGGCGACAGAGCATTTGTTGGAGATCAGTTCTTTCTGGACGGCAGTGATCTGGGAACCAGCGCACCTGAATGGACGTTAAACGGATTAGCACGCTATAGCTTTCCGATGGAGCGATCAGGAACGGTCACCGCGCAAGTTGATTTTAATTATCGAGAGGCAGCGATTGGTCTTGGAGGTAATGAAATTACATACATCGAGGACCGGCTGCTGACGAATTTGCGCTTGTTCTGGCGATCTCCCTCAGAGCGTTGGCAACTTGAAGGCTACGTGGAGAACGTGTTCGAAGAGGACTACATTGACAATATGTATGCGCTGCCCGGGATGGACTACGCCTACGGCAACATGGGTATGCCAAGGTGGTATGGCGTCAAGGTCGGGTACAGTTTTTAAGCACAAAGGTCAAACCTTTGGTGGGTTATAAAGGTGATGATGCAGATCAAGATGATCATAGTGACGAAGGCAGTGGGCTTATTCACAGGGCTACTGCTAACGGCTTCTCTTTCGATTGCTCAGGAGCGACCTGTAGAGCAGGCTAAAACTGCACTAGTGGACCGAATGTCAGTTATTCCCTCCTGATTAGCGAGACGCTAGAGGGGATAGATACTGGGAGCTTGCCTTACCCGCCGCGCTTCAAAATTTTCACTGCGTAAAGCTTGGGCGAGAGCGGATTGATCAGCTTGTGGGAGTAAATTATAAATAGTATAACAATGGTTTAGTTTATTACTTTCTTTAAGGAAGGACCATGCGTTTAAGCTCGAAGCTGATGAGATTACTGGCTCAGTTAGCGGTGTTTTTGTGGGTAGATGTACTCGCTGCCAACGCTTCAGCGCAGACGTCCGATTACCGCGGGGTCATGGAATTTCAGGAGTACTGTGCCACATGCCATGAGGAGCCCGTCGCAGGTTCCAGAGCGCTTTCTAGAGCTGCCCTCAAAAGGTTATCGCCAACCACCGTCTACCAGGCAATGACCGTCGGTAAAATGCAGCAGCACGCTGCGGGTCTGAGTGATGAGCAGAAACGAAGAATATCGGAGTGGCTGACAGGCCGACCCTTGATCGAAATCGAGCGGTCAGCGGCGAGCATGGATCACCAGTGTGCAGCTGGCGCGGTGTTGCAGAACCCTATGAACGGAAGTCATTGGCTGGGATGGAGCCCTGACACAACAACCAACTCGCGCTATCAGCCCGGTCAATCTGCCGGTCTTGCCGTGGGAGATATCGCCAAACTAAAGCTCAAGTGGGCATTTGGACTGCCAGGAGCGGCAACGCTGAGGAGTCAGCCCGCGGTCGGCGGTGGTTGGTTGTGGGTGGGTAGTGACAATGGGATGGTGTACGCACTCGATGCCAACAGTGGGTGCGTTCACTGGTCTTTCGAGGCAGATCGTCCGGTAATCAGCTCAATAGCGGTAGGTCCGATGCAGGGATCTCCGGGTCGCTACGCGGCGTACTTTGGTGATTTTGGTGCCACGGTGTACGCATTGGATGCCCAGACGGGGGAACTGTTATGGAGCAAGAAGGTCGAAGAGCACCACGCAGCCGCTATTAGTGGTCATGTAGCGCTTGATCCGAGCGGTGAGCGACTCATCGTACCCGTTGGATCCTGGGAAGAACCCATGGCGGTTGCATCCAGCTACGAGTGCTGTACTTCCAGAGGCGCGGTGGTCGCCCTTGATACAGCATCGGGCAAGCAGATCTGGAAGTCCTACACTGTCTCGGAGGCGGCTAAGCCCCTATGGAAGAACAGCGCTGGTACCCAGCAGTTCGGGCCGGCCGGCGCAGCAATCTGGTCTACGCCCACCATTGATACAAAACGGCGTGCTGTTTATGTCGGCACATCGAATTCCTATATTCCAATTCCAGACGGTGGGGCGAGTGACGCAATCTTTGCATTTAGCTTGGACGACGGACACGTGATGTGGTCTCAGCAACTGCTTAAAAATGATGCAAACGCCTTTAGTTGCGGTGACACGCCCAGTCAGTTCGAGGCAAATTGTCCTGGGCAGGTGCAGGGCCCTAATGATGACGTGGGTGCCTCACCGATACTTCACACTCTGGAGAGCGGTCGGCAAATTATCATTGCCTCTCAGGAAAGCCGAAAGATTACGGTACTTGATCCTGACCAAGGTGGTGCGATTCTCTGGCAAGCGGTGCCATCGACACGGAAAACTGCGACCGGCGGTAATTTGGGACCTGCGGTTGACCAGAGGTATATGTACGTGCCTCTTGGATATGAGTTGCATAGTGATTTTGAGAGTGCAGAGGGTTTGGAGCGTGAGGGGGGTTTAGTTGCCCTTGAGCCAGAGACAGGTGAGGTGCAGTGGACCGTGACGCTTGCAGCACCTGCAAACTGTTCTGATCCAACCTCTTACTACTGCACGTCGGCCAACCAAGCTGCTGTCACGGCGATCGAGGGCGCGCTATTTACCGGTTCCGTTGATGGGACAATGCGTGCGTTTAGCAGTGAAGATGGCACTTTGATTTGGAGCTTTTCAAGTAATCGGGCCTTCGACACGATAAATGGCATTGCAGGCCATGGCGGGTCTTTGGGCGGCCCCGGCCCCACCATTGTTGACGGCAGTGTGTATTGGGGCTCCGGCTACGCCATTCTTGGGACCACCCCGGGCAATGTCTTGTTGGCGTTCGATATTGATCCCAGCTCCAGCGGTGCCGCTGAGACGAATGCTCCTTAATACAGAGGCAATTCACCCATGATGACATCAATCGGAGAGATTCCCACCGCTGCTGCGCAGGTCTACGGTGATAAAACGGTGCTTGTTTGTGAGAACCGTAGCCTCAGTTTTAGTGAGCTGGATGCGCTTTCAAACAAGCTCGCCAGCGCATTGATCGGGCTGGGTGTTCAGGTCGGAGACCGCGTCACACTTTACTCTCCCAATTGTTGGGAATGGGTCGTCAGCTATTACGGTATTTTGAAAACAGGCGCCGTGGTCAACCCGATCAATGTCATGTTGACCCCTTCAGAGGTGGAGTTCATCGCCAACGACTGCGGCGCCTCTGTTGTGATCGCATCATATGAGAAAGCGATGTCGATCCAGAACGTCAAAGAGAGCTCTGATGTTCGAGAGCTCATTGCCTTTGGGGACGAACCACTGCCAGACGGCATGTTGTCATTTAACTCAGTGCTCGATGCGGCCAATGACAATTTCGAGGTACCGGATATCGATCCACTGTCACTTTCCACAATCGGGTACACGTCGGGCACGACGGGGCACCCCAAGGGTGCTTGTTTATCGCACCAGAGTATTTTACTGAATGTGGCCATGACGGCTCTGATGCATCAGAGATCCGACAGAGATACTGTTGTGACGGCACTGCCATGCCCCCATGTTTACGGCAATGTGGTGATGAGTGGTGCTGTGCAATCGGGCATGACTTTGGTCCTGCACCCATCGTTTGACGAGAAAACCATATTGCAGAGCATCCAGGAGCATGGGGCGACCCTATTCGAGGGTGTACCCACCATGTTTATGTTTCTGCTGAATTACCCCGATCTGGATTCCTATAATTTATCCAGTCTCCGCTGTTGCACCGTGGGTGGACAAACGATGCCAGTCCCAAAGATGGAGGAGGTTGAGGCTCGGTTCGGCTGCCCGCTCATCGAACTGTGGGGCATGACAGAACTCGGCGGGCTGGGCACCACCTTCGCATCCAATGGGCCGGTCAAACACGGCTCGATTGGTGTCGCGCTTCCTTATACTGAAGCAAGAATAGCGTCTACTGAAGATGCCACGGTGACGCTACCGGTAGGAGAGATCGGCGAGTTGTTGATCAAGGGTGGAGTGGTCATGCAGGGTTACTACGGCAACGAGCAGGCCACTCGGGACACCATTGAACCAGATGGCTGGCTGCACACAGGCGATGTCGCCTCGATGGATGAGGACGGCTGTATTTTTATTGTGGACCGCAAAAAAGACATGATTCTGACGGCAGGCTACAACGTTTACCCCGCGGAGATTGAGCGGGTCGTGGCCGGGCATAAGGATGTTGCGCTTGTCGCAGTCGGCAGCGTTCCGGATGAGGAAAAGGGTGAGCTGGCGAAGGCCTACATCGTACCGAAAACGGGTGCGCAACCTGATGCCGACGACATCATTAACTACTGCAGAGAGCACCTCGCGGCTTACAAAGTGCCGCGCTCCGTGCAATTTGTTGACGACTTGCCTAAAACCAGTACCGGTAAAGTCATGCGACGCGAGCTTCACTCGCTCGATAACTAAAAATCACTCCGGATAGGTCGAATGGGCAGCAATGTGAGAAGGGCGAGAAAGGTGGCAGGTGGTTTGTTTGGAGTCGTCATACTTGCCACGCAAGCTGTTGCAGGTGATGCCCCCATAGAGCCTCCTCGAACACCGATGAGGCTTGAGCCCGGGGCCGTCAACTATTCTGACATGGAGTCGGATATGCCTCCGTGGCCAGAAGAGCAGATTCTCGCCGGCCACTCAGAGCACCGTTACAAGCACCTGTACAGCGGCGATATTGATGTCGCCATTTATCAGGCGAAGCCAATGGTTTTGCGAATTGATAATTACCATATTGACGAGTTTGTGCTGGTGGTCAGTGGTGTATTAGTCCTGACCGCGGACGGAGGGGCGCCTCAAAAATTTGAAGCGGGAGAGAGCGTCCTAGTGCCGAAGGGATTCACAGGTACCTGGGAGATGCAGGGTGAATTCAGAGAGCTGGTAGTGATGATGAGAGAGTAGAAGCAAGCGTGGCGGGTGATTGCCCGTGCTCTTCGGTGACCAGTAGCGACGCGATGTTGTGATCGCATAATGCGTGTTGCGCTACGAACAAACCTCTAAAAGGAATCGAAATGAAAAAGATGGTGCTTAAATCGATTGTGTTCACAGTAGCGCTATGTGGCGCTGGAACAGTCGCAGCGATCATGGCGGGAGCAAGTATGAAACCTAAAGCAATAGTGGACCTTAATCCTGACGCGCTGGCGGCTGCCGAGCTGGCGGTGGTTCAGGAATATCCTTTTATGCGCATATCGGAGGGTGCCGACCCAAAGTCGGCGAGCGTCAATGCATTTGCGTCTGCTGATGGGCAGTTTGACGTGGGTTTCTATCACGGCACCGAAGTGACATTGAGTATTTTGAACTGGCCAGTCAGCGAGGTCATGGTTTTTCTTGAGGGCCAGGTAGAAATCACTGCCGTTGGAGGATCCCCAAAAATCTATGGCCCTGGGGACGCACTTGTCATGCCCAAGGGATTCAACGGTACCTGGAGGCAATTGAGCGCAATCAAGAAGATCAGTGTGTCCTACGCTGGGGACTGAACAAGCACAAGCCTCAACAGCAACATCTCGGTTGTGCCTTATCCAGAGAGAGGCCGGTGCCGCAAGCATCTGATCCTAGCTACAGGGTGGTGAGAGCGTAGATGAAAATTTTTGCGTCCCAAGAACATCACTTACACGCGCCATCGTGGGAGCTCAGCCCGGGCCATTTTCTGCCGATCTTTGAAAAACCCGAGCGGGTCGATATTGTGCTGAGCAGTCTTGAGACGGATGAGTTCGGCCCGACGATCACTCCGTCGTCATTTGGTGACGAGACGATGCTGGCGGTGCACGATGCTGATTATCTCGCCTTCCTCAGAACGGCTTACGCAGCCTGCAAGGAACTGGGTTTGGAGGGCGACCCCACGCCCTGCGTCTGGCCGCGTGGCAGAATGCGGGCAGATAGCTCCGATTCGATCGTGGCCCAGCTTGGTCGCTATTGCTTCGATGGCTGTGTGCCGATTACCGAAATGACATTTGAGGCGGTGCTCGCTTCCCGCGATATCGCGCTTTCCGCCGCCAAGCTCGTCTATGAAGGCGACCGGGCAGCCTTTGCACTGTGTCGTCCGCCCGGCCATCACGCCGGCCCCAATTACGCGGGCGGTTATTGCTTTATCAATAACGCGGCGATCGCTGCACAATGGTTGAGGGATGCGGGAGCGAAGCGGGTGGCCATTCTGGATATTGACTACCACCACGGTAATGGCACCCAGGAGATTTTTTTTGATCGCAGCGATGTGGTCTTTACATCTACTCACGGAGATCCGCAATTTGAGTACCCGTTTTATGCTGGACACGCCGACGAAGTCGGAGAAGGAGAGGGGCATGGGTTCAATTTGAATCTGCCTTTGCCTGCAGGCACCGCTTACGCGGAGTGGAGC
>CAXPKH010000207.1:0-3945 GCA_964217615.1 Luminiphilus sp. | reverse complement strand
GACGTGGATGGCAGCGCTAACGATGTAGCGATCGATGAGGCGCTATTCGGCGTGCCGGGCGGTGCTCTCGGGGGATTGGATATCCCTGTGGGTTTGGGTGGCGACGCTGACACCGTCTATCAAGAGTTTCGGTTTAGCGGCGGCTCAGACTCACTCGACTGGTTTGCGGGTGTGAGCTACTACAGTGAAGAGCTGGAAAACTCGCGATGGGAAGTCGATTACGTGGCCACGGCATTGGGTTTTCCAATCGGCTCACAGCGGATCGCCAGTGAAGCGGAAAACACCTCCTACGGCATTTATGGTGACTTCACTTGGCAAGCCACTGACCGACTTGCGGTGACCGCGGGCCTACGGTGGAGCGCCGACGAGAAAGACTGGTGCACCAATACGATTCAGGACGACTTTTATGACATGGGAGGGCCAACTGCGGGTCCCGTTTGTGATGAGGAAGAGTGGGATGAGCTCACGGGCCGCTTGATTGCTCAGTACAATTTTGGCGAAGACACCATGCTCTTCGCCAGTGTGGCGCAAGGTTACAAAGGCGGCGGTTTTAATACGTCAGTGGCGGATCTTGATCAAGACGGCATCGCCGACACAGTGGTGCCTTTTGACCCGGAGACCAGCATCGCCTACGAACTGGGTCTGAAGTCGACCCTGTTGGATGGGCGCATGCAGGTCAACGGCTCGGTGTACTTCACCGATTACGAGTCGCTCCAAGTACAAATTTTTGGATTCGACACGGGTCTGCAAATTCGTGACGCCGGCGACGCTGAGACAAGGGGTTTCGAGGCAGAACTGATGTTTGCCGCGACCGACAATCTGACATTAATGGCCAACTACGCATACGTCGATACTGAAATTGTGTCTGGTCCTCTCAATGGGCAGACATTGGCCTATGCCCCCGAGGATACGTTTTCACTTGGAGCAAACTTTGAACATCGCTTCCTAGGCGGCAACCTCAACTGGTTTGCGATCTATAACTACACGGGCGAATTCTTCCACGATATTGATAACCTCAATGAGGAATCCTCCTACGGCATCGTCAACGGCAAGGTGACCTATACCCCGGGCAGTGAGCGCTGGGATCTGGCCTTTGCCGTCGACAATCTGACCGATGAAGACTACGCAACGCTACGAGCCGACTTTGGCTGGGGGCCTCAGCTCCACTGGGGTTACAAGCGTCTGATGCGCGCCGAGTTCAACCTCTACTTCTAACTGGATTGAGTGGGCGCGATAGGGTCAAGGGGTTTCACACATGCTAAAAAAATGTTGCCCGGTCGTGTTCCTAATGATGTTGGGTTTGATGTCTACGCTGGTTAAGGCAGAGGTTGAGGTGCTGTCTCTCAATACAAAAGACCTCCAAGAGACAGCACTGGAAAGCATCCCTGCCTGGCCTGAAGAGATGGTGTTGTCGGGCACGAACCAACATTGGCAGAAGGTGCTGCACGAGGGTGAATTTGTGGTGGCGCTGTATGAGGCGATGCCAGCTGTCATTGATATCTCTGAGCCCTATCCATATGACGAGTATGTGCGGGTGCTTGAGGGGAGTGTGGTGCTGACCTCCAGCCAGGGCGAGCGACAAAGCTATGAGGCAGGGGATGCATTTCTTGTGCCCGTAGGCTGGACGGGCACTTGGGAAATGCCCACGCGTTTCCGAGAACTGATCATTATTGATCGGAAGGGCTGGGAAGCGGTTGAAACCATGATTGCAACCTTGTTTGGGGCTGATCCTGAGTCGAGTACCGGCCAAACCAGCGTGCTCCCCTTATTGACAGCCTCCCTGAAAAAAGCGCCGCTTGACGATCTTCCGCCGTGGCCTCAGGAGGTGGTGCTGTCAGGCGCCAACAAGCATGGCCAAAAAGTGCTGCATTCGGGCAATGTCGTGGCAGCACTTTACGGTGCGGAGGCGGCACGGCTCTCTGTCAGCGAGCCGTTTCCCTACGACGAATACGTACTGGTCTTGTCTGGAGAAGTCACTCTGACCTCAGAGGCGGGGCAATCACAAACATTTGGCGCGGGTGACAGCTTTCTGGTCCCAAAAGGCTGGACCGGCATTTGGGACATGCCTGGTCAATATCTGGAGAAAATCGTCGTTGAGACCGCGGCCTGGAATGCAGTAGAGGGTTGAGGGGAATTCAAGGTGAGTAAAAAGGATCACTTGCAGATTACGCGGCGCGATTTTTTGGATGGTATGGCCCTCACGGGCGGTGCGCTGGCACTATCACCTTTGCAAACATTGGCTGGATCTCAAGACCGCACTCTCGCGTCACAAGTCTACCCGCCGTCCTTAACGGGCTTAAGGGGTAATCACCCCGGTTCCTTTGAGGTCGCCCATGCTTTAGCGCGAGAGGGTCAACGCCCCGACGAGTTTGATTTGCTCGATGAGGCATATGATCTGGTAGTCGTAGGGGCGGGAATCAGCGGCTTGACTGCTGCTTACTTGTTTCGCCAGCAGTATGGCCCTGACGCCAAAATTCTGATCCTCGACAACCATGACGACTTCGGCGGTCACGCCAAGCGCAATGAATTCTCCGCACAGGGGCACATGTTGTTGGGTGCGGGAGGGAGCCTGAACCTAGAGCAGGCCGCCATGGGCGAGGCCGAGCTCTCCTTACTTAAGGAGATCGGGGTGAACTTCACCGAGCTTAGAGAGTCGGTTGAACCCGGATATCTGATTCATGACCCTATGTCTCGGCACGGGATCTATCTCAACCGTGCCATTTACGGCGAAGATCGGTCGGTTCTCGCAGATTGGAATTTGTTGTGGGCGGGCATCGGAGATTTTGAGGGCGCTATTCGTTCACTAAACCTCTCGAAGGCCGATGAGCAAGGGCTCATTGCACTGGTAAGCGGTGAGAACGATTTTTTGGAGGATATTCCGCCAGACGATCGTGAGCGTTTCGCTCGAAAAACGTCATACGCAACTTTTTTACGAGAGCGCGTCGGTCTATCAGAGCAGGGGATCAAGATTACCGAACCCTGGGTGAAAGCACTTCACTCTGCGGGTGCAGAGGCGGTCTCTATTCAGGAAGTTTTTCGCGCTGGGGCGCCCGGCTTGAACACTCTTATGCCTGTGGCTGAGAGCGAGGGCGAAGGAGAATCGGTTGATCCCGACGCTTACCGGTACCCAATTTTTCCCGACGGCAACGCTTCAGTCGCTCGTCTACTGGTGCGCCAATTAATTCCTGCGGTCGTCGGAGGTGACTTGGAGCAAAACGTGGTTACGAGCCAATTTGATTATTCGCAGCTCGACCAAGCGGGTGCGCTCGTTCGGCTGCGGCTCAACAGCACCGTCGTGAACGCCAGGAACCTTGACGACGAGCAGGTGGAGATTGCCTACGTGGCCAAGGGAGAGGCACAAGCAGTCCGTGCCAAGCACTGCATTCTGGCGGGTTATGGCGGAATGGTGCCGCATCTTTGTCCGGAACTGCCTGAGGCCCAGAAGAAGCATTTAGCATATGGCGTGAAGGCGCCCTTTATTTGCACAAATGTCTTGCTGCGCAATGCAGAAGCAGTGAGAAAGGCCGGTGTCAGTGGTTATCAGTGCCCCGGTAGCTTCTACAGTCTGCTCGCGTCCGCCCCTCCCGTAAATGTGGGTGATTTTCGGGTGCCTTCAGGAGCTGATGATCCAGTGGTCATGTGGATGCTGCACTCGCCAACTCCGCAAGTTACCAATGCAATGTCTGCGCGCGATGCCTATCGGTTGGGTCGCCACAAGTTGCTATCGATGTCCTTTGAAGAGATTGAAGCCGCGACCATAAATCAGCTGGCAGGCATGTTCGGGTCAGCAGGATTTGATGCCGGACGGGATGTTGAGGCGATTACGGTCAACCGGTGGGCGCATGGTTATGCCTATGAATATATGGACCTGCACGACCCCGACTGGCCGGAGGGCGAGGCCCCTCATGAACTGGGGCGGAAGCCGATTGGGCGAATCGCGATCGC
>CAXPKH010000206.1:0-3316 GCA_964217615.1 Luminiphilus sp. | reverse complement strand
CCCGGCATGGAACTGAGTTTGTTCAGCCGCGATGTGATTGCGCAAGCCACCGCCGTATCGTTGTCACATCAGATGTTTGACGCAGTTTTGATGTTGGGTATTTGCGACAAGATCGTGCCCGGATTGTTGATGGGTGCCTTACAGTTCGGTCACCTGCCTACGCTATTTGTACCCGCGGGACCCATGACTAGCGGGCTATCAAACAAGGAGAAGGTGAGGGTTCGGCACTTATTTGCGGAGGGAAAGGTCGACCGCGCCGCGCTACTTGAGGCTGAAATGGCGTCGTACCACAGCCAGGGAACCTGTACCTTCTACGGCACCGCCAATTCGAATCAGATGGTGCTGGAGGCAATGGGCCTGCAGTTACCGGGTAGTGCTTTTGTCAATCCGGGCACGCCGCTACGTGATGCCCTGACCCAAGCGGCTGCAGAGCACATCGCCAAGGTTGCCCGCACGGGTCGACAGCCACTGCCCCTTGCAGAGGTCATTGATGAGCGTAGTTTTGTGAACGCGATCGTGGCCCTGTTGGCATCGGGCGGATCCACCAATCTCTGCATCCACTTGATTGCCATGGCGCGCGCGGCTGGTTTGTTGATTACCTGGTCTGATTTCGATGCGCTGTCGAAAGTGACGCCGCTTCTGGCAAAGATTTATCCCAACGGGAGTGCCGACATTAACCATTTTCAGGCAGCCGGTGGCACGGGTTATTTGTTTGCTGAGCTGATTGCGGCAGGGTTCATGCACGAAGAAGCCAAAGTGTTTTTTGGTGGCAACCTCGGCGATGCCTGCATAGAGCCGTATCTTGAATCGGGTTCGCTTTGCTGGCGCGCAGCACCTAATCAAAGCCTGGATACCGACGTCATTCGCCCCGCGAGCAATGCGTTCTCTCCAGAGGGTGGCATTCGGCTGCTTGAGGGTAACCTCGGCCGCAGCTTGATCAAATCCTCTGCGGTAGCGGCCCATAAACTTAGCATTGAGGCACCCGCGGTTGTGATCTCTCATCAGGACGAGCTCAAGGCGCTCTTTGAGCAAGGCGCCTTGGAGAAAGACTGCGTGGTTGTTGCCCGCTTTCAGGGCCCCTCCGCCAACGGTATGTCGGAGCTCCACAAATTGATGCCGATACTGGGTGTCTTGCAGGACAGGGGGCACGCCGTCGCACTGGTCACAGACGGCAGGTTAAGTGGCGCGTCTGGCAAGGTGCCTGCAGCCATCCACGTTACTCCGGAGGCGGCTAACGGTGGTGCGATTGGTCTCATTCAGGACGGCGACAGGATTCAGTTGGATGTGGCCAGAAGCGCATTGAATGTCTTGCTGGATGAGGCCACTCTGGCTTCTCGAACCGCGCCTAACTGCCCCAACCAACCGAGCACAGTGGGTCGCGGATTATTTGCTGTGAGCCGAGCGAACGTGACTGATGCTGAGCAGGGGGGCTGCACGTTATTTGAGGCTGCCAGCAACGCATCTCACATGGTGTCCGCCGAGCAGTCCGTGATAGGTGCCGTGATCCATGGCACCTGATAAGCAGTCTTTCCAGCGGTCGCTGCATTTAGTCGCCGATGTTGGCGGCACCAATGCCCGCTTTGCTTTTGCGGATTCGGGTGATCCGTTGCCGAAGCCGATAGCCACTTACGCCGTTACCGAGTTTCCCTCGTTTCAGGATGTGCTGGCGCAATTGCAACGCGATTGGGCAGAGCTGGCAGAGCCCGAGAACGAGTTGACCCGGGTCTGTTTGGCGGTTGCCGCTATTCCTGAGCTAGAGGAAATCAGTTTTACGAACAATCCCTGGCGTTTCACTCGAGCCGGCGTTGCTGCACAGCTTGGGTGCTCTGAAGTGCGCATCGTGAACGATTTCGCGGCGGTGGCCCGCTCACTGACCGCCCTTGGCGCCGAGCATCTTGAGGCAATTGGCGGGGGTAAGGTGGTCGCTGGCGCGCCCAAAGTGGCGATTGGTCCCGGCACGGGCACGGGTGTCGCAACCCTCGCATTTGATGCGCGGGGCGACGCCATCGTCTTGCCGGGGGAGGGCGGCCATGTCGACTTTGCGCCCATTACCCACGTTGAGGAAAAAATCCTGAGCCGACTGCGCGCACAGTTTGGCCGAGTCTCGATTGAACGACTGCTTTGTGGCGCGGGCATCATGAATATCTATCGTTGCCTTGCAGAAATACGAGGTGTGGAGGCTATTTATCTCGATCCTGAAAGCGTGGGTAATGCCGCTCAGGCAGGTAGCGATGCCCTCGCGGGGGAGGCGATGAATACATTTTTTTCCGTCTTGGGTGCCGCCGCGGGTAACCTCGCCCTGACACTCGGGGCTCGTGGGGGGGTGTACATCGCCGGTGGCATTGCGCCCCAGTACATTGATCTGCTCCGCAAGAGTGATTTTCGCGCGCGCTTTCTAGCCAAAGGGCGGTTTGCCGATTTTAACGGCCAGATCGCGACGTCTGTGGTGATCCATCCCGACCCGGGTTTGCTCGGCGCTGCGCTTCTCTGCGACGAGGAGAATGGCAGTGCAAACTGATCAGTTTCTTTCTCGTTTGGTGTGCCCCGTCATCCCAGTGATCGTGCTGGACCGGGTCGACCACGCAGTCCCATTGGCGGAGGCGCTTTTCAGCGGCGGTGTATCGGCACTCGAGCTCACATTGCGCACAGAGGTTGGCCTCGAAGCCATCGAGGCAATTAAAGCTGCGTTCCCGGATCAACTGATTGGTGCGGGCACGGTTTGTGACAGCGATCAGTTTCAGGCTGCCGTTGAGCTTGGCGCGGATTTTATTGTTTCCCCCGGCGCTACCGACAACTTATTTGCCACTGCGGCACAGTACGAGCTTCCTTTTTTGCCTGGCGCCGTGACGGGTTCAGAAGTTATGCGGGCCTTGGAACATGGGTATCGCACGCTGAAGTTTTTTCCTGCCGAAACCTCGGGTGGGGCCGCCGCGATCAGTGCGTTAGCGGGACCATTTGGGGATGTCAGCTTTATGCCGACCGGTGGCATTACTACCGATAACTTGGCCACTTATCTCTCGCTGAAGAACGTTGCCGCGGTGGGCGGCTCGTGGCTGACCCCAAGGGCTCTGTTGAGCGAAGCGCGATGGGAAGCGGTGCATCAACTAGCAACAGAGACGGTTGCCGCGTGCCGCGCTCTGAGAACTGAGGGACATCCGTGAGCAAAATCGACCTGATTATTTTCGGCGCCACTGGCGATCTGTCGGCCCGGAAATTGTTTCCCGCTTTGTTTCATCTTGATGTATCGGGGTTGCTCACCAGCGATCTGCGTATTGCCGCAGTGGCGCGACAGGAGCAGGACAGCAGCGCCTTTCAA
>CAXPKH010000205.1:0-5989 GCA_964217615.1 Luminiphilus sp. | reverse complement strand
TGGTTGCGCTTGCAGATGGGGGTGACGTGGTCGAGATGGACGATGTCCTGATGGCGCGTGCTCGCAGTATTCGAGACACCCATTACGGCCCCCGTATTACCTATAGCCCCAAGGTGTTTATCCCTGTCACACAGCTCTGCCGAGATGTGTGTCACTACTGCACGTTTGCGAAAACGCCTTCTCAATTGAGCGTGCTTTATCTGGAGTTTGATCAGATCATCGCCACCGTCCGCGATGGCGCGCGCGCGGGATGCCGAGAGGTATTACTGACGCTAGGCGAGAAGCCCGAGTTGCGTTATCGCGCAGCGAGGGAGTGGCTGCTGGCGGCAGGCTTTGATAGCACCGTGGACTACGTTGCCGCGGTCGCGCAGCGCGTGCTTGACGAAACGGGGCTGTTACCCCACATCAATGCCGGCACCCTGAGTCGCAGCGAACTGCGAACATTGCGGCCGGTTGCCGCGTCCATGGGCGTTATGCTCGAGAGCGGCGCTCAGCGGCTGACTGAGCGTGGAGGCCCTCATTTTGGGTCTCCGGACAAAAAGCCGTTCCGTCGCTGGTTGACCCTCGCCCGGGCGGGGGCGCTGCGGGTGCCGATGACTACTGGCTTGTTGGTCGGCATCGGAGAGACGCGCGAAGAGCGAGTCAAAGACCTTCAGGGGATCGCCCGACTTCACCGCCGCTATGGTCATATCCAGGAAGTCATCATTCAAAACTTCTGCGCAAAGCCGGGGACTTTAATGGCGGACGCGCAAGACGCCGCGCTGTCAGAGTTGCTTTGGACCATTGCGCAGGCAAGGGTAATACTCCCGCCTGATATCAGTCTGCAGGCACCTCCGAACCTGAGTCCGGGGCAACTGGGGCGTCTCATTGAGGCGGGCATTAACGACTGGGGTGGTGTTTCCCCTGTCACTCCAGATTACGTCAATCCCGAGGCGCCCTGGCCCAGCCTGTCGGCACTGCGCATGGCAACAGCGGAGCAAAACAAGCACCTGCTGGCCCGCCTGACCGTGTATCCGCAGTATCTCGCCGCTCCACATTGGCTGGATCGGGGTGTCCGACGCCATGCTCTCGAGTGGGCGGACGCGGAGGGGCTGGTCCGCGATGACAACTGGCGAGCGGGTGTGTCTGAGCAACCACCTCGACCCACTGCGCTCGCTGCACAGCGAATGGATCCCGCGGTGACGGAAGCGCTTGATGCCTGTTTACGCGGTGAGACGATCGACGCCGACGGCATGCTATCTCTATTTAGTGCAAGAGGCGCGGACGTTGAGGCGGTCTGCGGGGCGGCGGATCAACTGCGACAGGCGCAGGTCGGCAATGTGGTCAGCTATGTCATCAATCGCAACATCAACTACACCAACGTGTGCCAGTACAGCTGTCGCTTCTGCGCCTTTTCAAAGGGGGGTGGTGAAGTGGCGTCTGGTCGCACTGCCTATGATCTCGACGGTGCAGAGCTTTACCGGCGGGTCCAGGAGGCGGCGGCACTGGGTGCGACAGAGGTTTGTCTGCAGGGGGGTATTCACCCCGACTATACGGGGCAGACTTATCTGGACATTGTCGAGACGGTGAAGGCGGCGGCGCCCGATATTCACGTACATGCCTTTTCTCCGCTTGAAATTGATCAGGGTGCCAAGACGCTGGGCTTGTCTCTGGAGCGATACCTCAGGCTTTTGAAAGAGGCTGGACTTGGCTCGTTGCCCGGTACGGCTGCGGAAGTGCTCGATGAGGACGTGCGAGCCATTCTCTGCCCCGACAAGGTCACCAGTGACCGTTGGCTGGAGGTCATGGCGTGCGCCCATGAGGTAGGTCTGTTCAGCACCGCGACGATCATGTTCGGGCATGTTGACTCCGCACCCGCTTGGGTCACTCACTGGCAGCGGGTTATCGAGCTTCAAAGGCGCACAGGTGGGTTTACCGAAGCAGTGCCGCTGCCCTTTGTGAGCGAGGGCGCTCCGCTGTATCGGCGCGGTGAGTCGCGTCCCGGGCCGACCTGGCGGGAGGCCCGCTTGATGCACGCGGTACTGCGGCTGACGGTTGGGCACCTGATTCCCAACGTTCAGGCCTCTTGGGTCAAGTTAGGCCGCGCGGGTGCCCTTGAGATGTTGTCGGCAGGGGCCAATGATCTGGGCGGTGTGCTGATTAATGAGAGCATCACCCGGGCTGCGGGTGCGGCCCACGGACAACTGTGGCACCCCGAGGCGATGTCGCAGGCCATTGTGAGGGCAGGGCGTATACCGCAGCAGCGCAATACCCGGTATGAGCCGCTGCAAACGCGTTCGATTGATCTTCAGCCTGGGGCGATCCGCTGGGTTGGCGAGACGCCCGCAGGACGGGCGGCAACATGCAAAACTATTGAGAGCGCGTGATCCGCAGGGGCTTGACGCTTGGCAGTGAATCTGGCTTGCTAGCAACAAGCAAGGGGAAATAAAGCGAGCGCCCTGAGGGAGTTTGCAGAGCCTCGCGAACAATAAGTGATCTTGCAAAAAAACAAGCGCATTAGCGCTGCTGAGAGGGGAAATTTCGGTGAGCGATGACTTAGTTGCCCGCCTGGATCGGCTGGAGTCTCGACACCAAATCGAGGCGCTGGTCAGCAACTATTGCCATGGTTTCGACAAGCGAGACTACGACCGGTTTTTGTCGATCTGGTGGAATGACTGTGTGTGGAAAATCGGCCCGCCTTTTGGCGATTTTGCCGGTCACGAGGGCATTCACGAGGCAATCCACGAGGTGCTCTGGCCGGCTTGGGCGCAATCCCAGCACGTGACATCGAATCTGGTTCTGGAGTTCTCCGGGACCGATAGCGCCACAGGAATCTGCGACGTCGATTGCATGGGCCTGCTGACGGATAGTTCTGAAGCGACCTTCGTCGGAGCGACCTATCGAGATCGGTACGAGCGTCGCGACGGGGTCTGGAAGATCGCTTTAAGAGAAGTACAGATTCATTATTTCAACCAATTTTCAGGAACAACGCTGAGTGCACCGGAGGAATAGTCTCTACGATGTCTTGAGTTCTTCACCACCGAGAAAACAATAATTGCCAATTAAATTTGAGGGTCAAACCATGAGAGTCCATTCGCAAAAACGTGTCATCGGAGCGGCAGTCTTGGCGGCAGTTGCCGCGATGCCGTATGTGCCCATCACTATGGCTCAGCAGGGCGTGCTCGAAGAGGTTGTTGTGACCTCGCGCAAACGTACCGAAAACTTGCAGGATGTCGGGTTCGCCGTCAGTGCTTTGACGAAGCGCGAAATTGAAGGTCAATTTGCCCGAGACATTACGGATCTTGCGAATATCTCGCCGAACATTGTGATAGACGACACGGCGCAGGGTCCCGGCGGAGTAGCGGCCATTTTTATCCGCGGTATCGGGGTGGCGGACGTGGAGAAAAATTTTGATCCCGCCGTTGCCGTTGTTGTCGACAATATGTTCATTGGCTCTAACGCGGGTAGCCTCCTCAGGAGTATCGACCTCGAGAGTATGGAGGTGCTGCGCGGGCCGCAGGGAACGCTTTTTGGACGCAACACCATCGGCGGAGCCATCAACATCACTCGCTCCAGACCGACGGGCGAGCTTGGCGGCAAGCTCCGCGTCGGTTACGAGAAATACGATACGTACTATGCCGACGGTATTTTCAACTTCGGTGTGACGGACAATCTCGCGGTCAAATTGTCGGTAGCAAAACGTGATCAGCAAGAAGGTTATTACGATAACGACTACGTGGGTCGCGATGTGGGCCGGAACGACTATCAGTCTTTTGGTTTCAATGCATTGTGGACGCCCACGGATTCCCTCGAACTCGAATACACCGGACAGTTTGAAGATACTGACCAAGACACGCCGCCGCTGTTAAATACCGGACAAGATCGGCACCTGTTCTGTTCGTCTTACGGTTACTGTTCACCGAGTCTCAGTTCCACTATCACGGGAAGTCGCTACAAAACCGCGAACGTGGGCTACATTCCACCCGACCCCGGCGGTGCAGCCTTTGCCGCGTCAACGCCTGACCAAGCCCGAGAGGCAGAAATGCTCGCGACCTTCGATGCGGACACGCACATCATTGAGGCGCGCTGGCAGGCAACGGATTCCATCAAGATTGACTATATCTTCGGTTCCTACGAGTCCGACGAGACTATTATTTCGAACTGGGATGGCACGCCTGAATTCCTCTACGGCACAGACAGACCCGCGACCTACGAGCAGACCACTCATGAGGTGCGTCTCTCGTGGGATAACGGCGGTTCGATCAATGCGGTCGTCGGCGGCTACTTGTGGGATTCAGAATACGAAATTCCGCTTCGAAGTTGGGTAGGTTTCGTCGTGCCTGGACTGGTTTTAGACCTGCTGCAGAACACCCGTCAGGAAAATGAATCGCAGGCCGTTTTTGCCGACGTGGACTGGCGGGTCACGGACAATCTGACCATTAACTTTGGTGGCCGTTACACCAAGGACGATAAGAGGACGGAGCAGACCGGCATGGTGAACGCGACAAATGACGAATCATGGAGCGAGTTTACGCCTCGGGCCGGATTGCGTTATCAGTTTTCCGATAGCCTGATGGCCTTTGCGACCTACTCAACAGGTTACCGGGCAGGTGGATTTAACGGCCGCGTGAATTCCGTCGAGGAAGCCACACAACCCTATGACCCTGAGACGGTTAATAACATTGAATTCGGTATTAAATCGGAGTGGATGGATAACCGTCTTCGATTCAACGCGTCTTATTTCGTGATGGATTATGAAGACAAGCAGGAGGAACTGCAGTTGCCGTCCGATACCGGCACCGGGCAGAAGACCGTTGTAACCAACGCTTCGGAGGCGACCATTCAAGGTCTCGAGCTCGAACTGCAGGCGCTGATTGGTGAAGGACTCTCCATCAGGGCGAATGTGGGTTGGCTCGATACCGAGTACGACAATTTCCAGTACACCGATGCCGTATCGCTGGAAACCGTAGACCTCAGCTATCTTGAGTTTCGGCGAGCGCCCGATATGACGGCAACTCTCGATGCAACCTATGAGTGGGAGACCGCATTTGGGCGAGCGTGGGTTCGCGGCGCTTATCATTATCTGGGAGAGCATTGGGTTAATGTGACCAACAGCCCTGAGTTGGAGAACGGCACGCAGGGCCTCTTGGATGCATCAATCAATTTGGAGACAGCCAATTGGCGATTTGCGGTGTTTGGTCGAAACCTCTCGGATGAGGACGGTTACACCCATGGTTACGATGTGGCGGGCCTGTGGTCCTATGCCGCAGTCCGTGCACCCCGCACCTTTGGTATCGAGGCGATATACGAGTTTGGCGACTGAGCCTGACCAAGAGATCACCAGAGCATAATGAAGCATAGGCCCGCTTTATAGCGGGCTTTCAATTTGAGGAGTGAACCATGAGTAAGCGCTTGGAAGGGAAAGTCGCCGTGATTACCGGAGCGGCCAGCGGTATTGGCGCGGCGACCGCTAAAACCTTTGTCGAGCAGGGCGCTCGAGTTGTGCTTGGGGATATTCAGGATCAGGCAGGTGCTGAACTGGCAGAGGCACTTGGAGGCTCTGATACGGCAATCTTTCGCCATTGTAACGTGACTAGCGAGGCAGAGGTTGAGGCGCTGGTCAATGCGGCGGTGTCAGAGTTTGGCAAGATCGATGTCATGTTCAACTGTGCCGGTATCGTGGGCGCGGTAGGACCCATGTCCACCACCCCGGCAGAGGAGTGGAAGCTCACCATCGACATCATGGTCCACGGTGTTTTTTACGGTATGAAGCATGCCAGCCGGCACATGAAAGAGGCGGGCTCGGGGTCGATTATCAGTATGTCGAGCACGGCCGGTGTGATGGGGGGGTTGGGGCCGCATGCCTACACAGCCGCGAAACACGCGGTGGTGGGGATGACGAGAAACCTGGCGGCAGAAGTCGGTGGTTTTGGGGTGCGGGTAAATTGCATTGCACCGGCGGGGATGGCCACACCCATGGTGGCCGATGTCATCACCGGGGATCATCACA
>CAXPKH010000204.1:0-9572 GCA_964217615.1 Luminiphilus sp. | reverse complement strand
TTCATCAGTCAGAAAGCGAGGGAAGCCAATGTGAAGGTGACCCGTATTGCCCATGGCGTGCCGTTGGGGGGCGAGCTGGAATACACCGATGCCAGTACTTTGGCTCATGCTTTGAGCGGCCGAACGGTAGTCGGCGAGTGAGCTGGGAGTGGGTTCAGAGCGCCACCGAGCTCGAGGCGGTGATTGCGGCGCACGAGGGGGCGGCTTCGGTCGCCATCGACACGGAATTCAGACGTCGGGATACGTTTTTTCCGGTTGTGGCTATGGTGCAGCTGTGCTGGGGTGATACAGCCTATCTCGTGGATCCCTTGCAGTTGGATCAAACCGAGCCATTGGCGGCGTTGTTGTGCAACCCGTTGCAAACCAAATTTATTCATAGTGCCAGTGAGGATTTGGAAGTGTTTGCCCACTGGCTAGGCGTTTTGCCCAAGCCACTATTTGACACGCAGCGGGCCGCCGCACTTCTCGGTATGGACTCTGGCATGAGTTACCGGGCCTTGGTGGCGGCGTTTTTTGATATCGAGCTGCCAAAGGATCAAACCCAGTCAGATTGGTTGCAGCGACCCCTATCGGACAGCCAGGCAGCCTATGCCGCACAGGATGTGATTTACCTGCATCCCATCGGAGAGCGATTACTGGCCCGGGCGAGCGAGGGGGGGAGAGCGTCATGGATTTTAGAGGACAGCGCCCGCATGACTCCCGGGGGAAAAGCGCCGATCAGCAAATTCAAGTCGGCCTACAAGCTGTCGGAGGCGCAGCAGTGTGCGTTGGTCGCCGCCGTTGCGTGGCGGGAGGCCGAAGCCCGCGAGCGTGACCGGCCTCGGAGCTGGATTCTCGCGGACAAGACGGTCACTGCCGTCGCCAAGTCGATGCCGCGCTCTGCGCGAGAGCTGGGTCGGATCAATGACGTTCCTGCTGGCTTGGTGCGCAGAGCTGGGGAAACTTTGGTGGCGGCGATCAGTGCCGGGCTGGAGGGAGACACAACTTCACTGCGCTCACAAATTGCACCGGCGCCCCTTGCGGGCGCCGAGCGCCAACGGCTTGGCGGGCTCTCGCAGCGCTTGGATGAAATTGCCTTGGAACTGGGTATTGCACCGGAAACCTTGATGCCCAAGGCTGATCTGGAGCATCTCCTTCGTCAGCAGGGAGATGCGTCTTTACCTGACGTGGCGGCTTGGCAGGGATGGCGCGGTCAGATCGTTGTAGACCCCTTGAGAAAATGGCTTTCTCAGGTATCGGCATGACGGATGCCACGGATCCCGATGTGGTTGAGGTGGACGTCTACAAGACTGCCCGTCGCCCACAAACGTTTTTATTTGTCCCGAGAGATTTGCTGCCCGACGACTGGCCCGCCGATCTTTATGCGGTATTCCAAGCGCCTGAAAAAGTGCTCTCGTTGACGCTGACAGCGGAGCAGACTTTGGCGGTGCAGCCAGCGGAGGTGGTCATGGAAGCTATTCGTACTCGGGGTTATTTTTTACAACTGCCACCAGACCCACAGTTTGGGCGCCACTGAAGGGAGCGACCTCTATGTTGACCACGCAGTCCTATCTAATCGCTCTGGCCCTCTACTGGCTGGCTGCCCTAGGCGGCATTTGGTTGCTGAGACGACTCTGGTTTGCTCCCGATTACGGCCGAGTCGGGGCTGCAGTGTTAGGCGCTGTAGCGGGCCTGTTGTTGGCCCCGGCGTTCCCGGGTGAGGGAGTCGACACCCTGGCGCCAGCGCTGATTATCGTGATCTTCAATGCGCTGTTTGGTGAGGGTCTGACCTCGGCCGTGTGGCCGGGTGTTTGGCTCTGCGCGGGAGCAATCGCCGGTATCCTCGTCAGCCTCTGGTGGCTACGACGGGGCTCGCCCAACGCCTCCTGAGTGGTTTGTCCCTTACACATCGGTTAGTCTGCCCGCCCACCAGATACAGAAACGAGAGATCCCATCTATGAAGTTTGAAGGAACAGAACGCTACGTAGCGACAGATGACCTGCGCATGGCGGTCAATGCCTCAGTGGCGTTACAAAGGCCCCTCTTGATTAAAGGGGAGCCGGGTACAGGTAAGACCATGCTCGCTGAAGAAGTAGCAGCAGGCTTGGGTAAGACCCTGATTCAATGGCACATTAAATCAACGACAAAGGCACAGCAGGGGCTGTATGAATACGACGCCGTGTCTCGATTGCGAGATTCCCAGTTGGGTGACGGCAAAGTCGAGGACGTCAGTCAATACATCAAGAAGGGCAAGCTGTGGGAAGCGTTCACGGCTGACGAGCAAGTCGTGTTGTTGATTGACGAAGTCGACAAGGCCGATATCGAATTTCCCAATGATTTGCTGGTGGAACTGGATCGCATGGAGTTCTTTGTCTACGAGACGGGCGAGACCGTAAAGGCCAAGCACCGGCCGATCATCATCATTACTTCGAATAATGAAAAGGAATTGCCCGATGCTTTTCTCCGCCGATGCTTCTTTCATTTCATCAACTTCCCCAACAAGGAGACGATGAAAGACATCATCGACGTGCACTATCCTGACATTCAGGTCAGTCTGGTTCAGGAGGCGTTGGAGGTCTTTTTTGAGCTACGGGAGATTCCGGGCCTCAAGAAAAAGCCGTCTACCTCTGAATTGATCGATTGGCTCAAACTGCTGATGGCCGACGACATCCCCGATGAGATCCTGAAGAACCGGGATCAAAGCAAAGCCATTCCCCCCCTATACGGTGCGTTGCTGAAAAACGAGCAGGATGTTCAGCTCCTTGAACGACTCGCTTTTATGCATCGACGCGAGGCCCGCTGACCCTTGCTAATTAATTTCTTTCATGTGCTGAAGGACTCGGGGGTGCCTGTAACTCCCAGAGAGCTGCTCGATCTGCTAGAGGCAATGGAGCAGCGCCTCGCGTTTGGGGACATGGACGACTTTTATGCGTTGTCTCGCGCGGTACTGGTGAAAGACGAGAAGTACTACGACCGCTTTGACCGCGCTTTCGGGTTGCATTTTCAGGAGCTCGAAGCGATCGATGATGTCATCGAGGCCATGATCCCCGACGACTGGTTGCGCTCGGAATTCTTGAAGCAACTGTCGGAGGAGGACAAGGCAAAGATCGAGAGCCTGGGTGGTCTCGAGGAGTTGATCGAGCAATTCAAGCAGCGGCTCGAAGAGCAAAAAAAACGTCACTCCGGAGGCAATAAGTGGATCGGCACAGAGGGTACGTCGCCCTTTGGCAACGACGGCTATCATCCTGAAGGCATTCGCGTTGGCGGCGAAAGCAAGAATAAACGCGCAGTAAAAGTATGGGACCGCCGGGACTTTAAGAATCTCGACGACAGCGTTCAGTTGGGTACCCGGAATATCAAAATTGCCATGCGGCGTCTGAGAAAGTTCGCCAGAACCGGCGCCACCGAAGAGCTGGATCTAGACGACACCATTCGGTCGACCGCACGCAACGCCGGGTTGCTCGATATCAAGATGGTTCCTGAGCGTCACAATGCCGTCAAAGTGCTGCTGTTCTTGGATGTCGGCGGCTCAATGGATCCTCATGTGAAAGTCTGCGAAGAGCTTTTTTCTGCCGCGCGCACGGAATTCAAGCATCTGGAATATTTTTATTTCCACAACTTTATTTATGAGAGCGTTTGGAAAAACAATATTCGCCGCTTCAACGAGCGCACCGCCACGCTGGATCTGATGCACAAATATGCCCACGACTATAAGGTGGTGTTCGTGGGGGACGCCTCCATGAGCCCCTATGAAATCATGCAGCCGGGGGGATCGGTAGAGCATTGGAATGAAGAGTCAGGTGAACTTTGGATGAGGCGTCTGCGTGAAACCTATGAAAAGTGCATCTGGATTAATCCTGTTCCCGAGGACGAGTGGGAGTACACGCAGTCGATCGCCATCACCCGTCAACTGATGGAAGGCAAGATGTATCCACTCACCCTCCGAGGCTTGGAGGAGGGGATGTCGTTTCTCTCCAAGTAAGCGGAGGTAGCGAGGGAGCAGCAGCGCCCTCTCGGGCAATTTAGCGGCACGTTTTGGTTACACTACTCGGTGTAGCACCTAATAAGAGAAGAGGGGACCCCCATGAGATTATTTGCCCATGCATGGACTGTGCTGATGGCCGTACTGTTTTTGAGTGCCTGCGGATCGAAGTCGGATACCGAGGTCGGTGCGGACGGGGCCGCCTTGGCTGCGCAGGTCGATACCGCCAGATTGGAGAACGCGGCGCAGGAACCTGAGATGTGGCTGACCTACGGTGGGGGTTATGACGAGCAGCGTCACTCGGCCTTGAGCAAGATTAATCGCGACACCTTGCCCGAGTTAGGTGTTGGCTGGATTTATGAAATGGCGAAACCCCGGGGTGCTGAGGCGACCCCGATCGTGGTGGACGGTGTCATGTACGTCTCAAGCGCTTGGTCAGTGGTGTATGCCATTGATGCAGAAACCGGTGAGGAGATCTGGGTCTATGACCCCGAAGTATCGGGCAAGGACGCTGCGAAGGGGTGTTGTGATGTGGTGAATCGCGGTGTGGCTGTCCATGACGGCAGAGTATTTGTGGGGGTGTTCGACGGGCGGCTGGAGGCGCTAGACGCGGCGAGCGGTGAAGTCCTGTGGAGCGAGGTGACGGTAGATCAGTCCAAGCCCTATACCATCACGGGAGCCCCACGCGTCTTTAAAAACAAGGTCATTATCGGCAATGCGGGTGCGGAATTGGGTGTTCGAGGCTATGTCAGCGCGTACGACGTCGCCACGGGTGAGTTGGCCTGGCGGTTCTACACCGTGCCTAACCCGGAGAAGAAGCCCGACGGCGCGGCGTCAGACGAAATACTGGCCAAGCTGGCTAACGATACATGGGGAGACGACGGTGCCTGGGTGACCGATGGCGGAGGCGGTACCGCGTGGGATTCGATTGTTTACGACACGGTGAACGATCAGGTGCTCATCGGGGTCGGTAATGGCTCTCCCTGGAATCCCGATGTTCGCGATCCCAATAGCGATGGTGACAATCTCTTTTTGTCTTCTATCCTCGCCGTAGACGCGGATACGGGCGCTTACCGCTGGCATTACCAAACGACGCCACGTGATCGGTGGGACTACACGGCCACGCAGCAGATCATGCTCGCGGATCTGCCACTCGGAGAGGATGGTACGTCTCGACGGGTCGTCATGCAGGCTCCGAAGAACGGTTTCTTTTATGTGCTCGACGCCGCAAGCGGAGATCTGATTTCGGCGACCCCCTTCACGAGTCAGAACTGGACCACCGGAGAGTTTGATGAGAACGGTCGGCCTGTTTTGGTGGAGGAGGCTGTTGATCTCGCGTTATATGCAGTCGTGCCGGGGCCCACGGGGGCGCACAACTGGCATCCGATGGCTTTTAATCCCGACACCGGCTTGGTTTATATCCCGGTGAACGAAATTCCCTTCTTTTACGACAAAACCCGCAACGTACAAGACAGTAAGTCTTTCTGGAATATTGGCTACGATGCGGCCGCGGGGTGGCCGGTCGAGTATCCGGCGGGAACGCTGGATGCAGTGTCGGGACTCGATGGCGGCACTTTGCTCGCTTGGGATCCGGTCAAGGCAGAGCCTCGTTGGGCTGTTCCGTTCCCGCTGCCACTCAATGGCGGGGTGCTAAGTACGACGGCAGGACTCGTGTTTCAGGGTAACAAGTTCGGTGAGTTTGTGGCTTACGATGCGGAAACGGGTGAGCGGCTGTGGTCTGACACGCTGGTCGGTAATGCCGCTGCAGCACCTATGACCTACGAGATCGATGGAGAGCAGTATCTCAGCGTATTGTCGGGGTGGGGCAGCGTCTCCAGCTTGATCGCCGGGTTTACCTATGGCGAAGCCAAAGCGAAGGAGCCTGCGCGCGTGATCACTTATAAGCTGGGTGGCACTCAGCCCATGCCTGAGCCTATGACGGCGGTAGTCACGGCGACACCCAAGTCAGCCATGTTTGGCGAGCCCGACCAGCATGTACTGGGCATGCAGCGTTTTGCAGAGAACTGTCATTTTTGCCACGGCGCCTTTGCCGTGAGCGGTGGCGTTATCCCTGATTTACGCTGGTCCGCCATATCGGCCAACGAAGAGGCGTGGGATCAAGTGGTGCGCGAAGGCGCTTTGGAGAAGCAGGGCATGGTTTCCTTCGCCGGGCATCTGAGCAAAGAAGATACCGATGCCATCAGGGCTTACGTTATCCAGCAAGCCTGGCTGGCGGTAACCAATGGCGATGCGGCGGCTCCCGGGGGGCAGTGAGTAGGGTTACTGCGGCGGAGGGGAGAGACGAAAGGCGACCATCGCGGCGGCTACAGCCACATTAAGTGACTCCACCCCATTTTGCATGGGGATGTGCACGTGGGTGTCGGCCAGCTCGCGGGTTTGCCGGCTAATCCCATCGCTTTCGCTGCCCAGCACAAAAACCGTCGGCGCGGCGGGCTCAAAGTCAAAAAGCGATTCGCCGGCGCCGGCCTCTAATACGGCGACGCTGAAGCCGGCCTCCTTGAGCGCCTGCAACCCGGCGGTTACCGCGTCGCAATGGATAACAGGGGCGCGAAATACCGTGCCCGCCGAGGCTTTGATGACCAGCGGGCCCAGGGCGGCAACCCCTTTTGCGGGGTAAAGTAGCCCGTCCACGCCCGCAGCGACTGCAGAGCGAATGATCATGCCGATGTTCTGGGGGTTGGTGATGCCGTCCAGCGCCAGTAGCGCCATACCGGTCGATTTCCGTATCAAAAAATCGTTAACAGAACAGAAGTTAGCGCATTTAATATCTAAGGCAACTCCCTGATCCTGCTTGCTATTTTTTGATATTCTTGACAGGGCAAGGCGGTCGTGGTGGCGCACTTCGATCTGTCGCTCGCTGGCGATTTCCAAGAGTTGCGAGATGATGCCAGAGGGGCGGTTGCTGGTGGCAAGATGCAGGCAATGGATGGTCAGCGTCGGGTCCCGTAGCGCTTCCAGCGCGGGCTTGCGACCATAGAGCGTGATGCCCCCGTGTGGGGTCCAGCGGGAGGTTGACGTGTCAGGCATTAGGGGCACACAGAGCAGGCAATGAAGTCAGTAACACTGTACACCACCCTCGGTTGTCACCTGTGTGAACACGCGGAGGCCATCCTTGATGCCGCACAAGTCCCCTTCATCGGGATCGATATTGCAGATGATCTGGTGCTGCTGGAGCGCTATGGCGTTCGCATCCCCGTAGTTCGAGATCAGCAGGGAAGAGAATTGGGGTGGCCCTTCGATGGTGCGCAACTGACTGCGTTTTTGGCGGACTTTTAACCCGTGATGACACCCTGGTCTAGGCGTCGGCATCTACCTTGACCGCAAGCACGTCGCACTCTGCGCTGTGCATGACACCGTCGGTCGTCGAACCCAGCAGCAGGGCAAGCCCCCAACGGGCATGTGTCCCCACTACGATGAGATCACAGTCGACCCCTTTGGCCTGTGTAGGGATTTCGGCTTCAGGACGGCCGGTAGCGAGATGACGGTGCGATTCTGGCACGCCGAGCGACTCGCACAGTCGATCTAGCTGTTCTTTTGCCTGTCCCTGAATTTCTTCCTGAATCGCCGAGAAGTCCATGGGGATATCGCCGCCATAGGTAATCGCTAGAGGTTCAATGACATGAAGAACGTGCAGCGTCGCGCCGTTTTGTGTCGCCAAGTCCGACGCTTTGCCGGCAACCGTCTCGGTGGTGCTACCCAAATCGACTGCCACGAGAATGTTTTGGTAAGGCATACTCTCCTCGCCACTGGGTTTTTATCTATCACCAATGTAGTCCAAAAAATCGGGCTTGTCTCGCCGGGGTAATGGCTTGGTTTATCTGTTTATTGTTTTGGGTCTTGCGGTCGTGATTGCGCCGCTGATGTCCGCAATGCCCAGCAAAAGTCAGCGCCGCAAAGCTGCCGTTCGCGATCAGGCTCGGCACTACGGTTTACATGTCTCCATTCGGCCCCCACCCGACATTCCTCCGAGGTTTCAATTTGCGGCGGATGCCGAACTGGTGTGCTACCAAAAGCTGTTACCCAAAGCGCTTCAATGCGCGGGCCGAGCGCATCGCTATGTCTATGTCGGAGGTCAGTGGCAGTCGATTTTTGACGAGCAGCACCCGCCCGATTGGGTGGAGAAATTGCCCGACGGGGCGGTGCTGGCCGAGCTGTCGGAGCGCAATGCCAGCATTTTCTGGGACGAGCGCAACGGGCTTGAGGGTCTCGATCAGCTACATCAAGCCATTGAATTTATTGAGTAATTTTTGACCCGAGGGTGGCGTTTTTCGGTGTAGCCAATATTACCGGCACACTTGACCCCAAAGGCAATCGCCCTTATAGATGCCCACCTTTCGACGCGTCGTTCGCTTTTTAGGGCGGTGTAGCAGAGCAGGCTATAGGGTTTTATGGGTAAAGCACTGGTAATTGTGGAATCGCCGGCCAAGGCCAAAACCATTAATAAATATCTTGGCAAGGACTTCGTTGTGAAGTCGAGTGTGGGTCACATTCGTGATTTGCCCACGTCTGGCAGCGCAAGCCCAGCCGATCCTAAAGAGCGCGCTGCCCAGGCGGCGCTCACCCGCAAGATGGCGCCCGATGAGAAAGCGCGCTACCAAGCACGCAAGAAGCGTGAGCAGTTGATAAAACGCATGGGCATCGATCCGGAAAACGGATGGCGAGCGCGTTACGAGATTCTGCCCGGCAAGGAGAAAGTGGTTAGCGAACTGAAGCGGCTGGCCAAAGACAGTGATGCCATCTATCTGGCAACAGATTTGGATCGCGAGGGCGAGGCTATTGCCTGGCACTTGCAAGAGGCGATCGGCGGCGATATCAACCGTTACCACCGGGTTGTGTTCAACGAAATCACTCAAAAAGCCATTAAGGAAGCCTTCAATAGTCCGGGAGCGCTCGATACCGCGCGAGTGCAGGCGCAGCAGGCGCGACGTTTTCTCGATCGCGTCGTCGGGTTTGAAGTCAGTCCGCTGCTGTGGGCCAAGGTTGCAAGAGGGCTGTCGGCGGGGCGCGTGCAAAGCGTCGCAGTGCGCCTCATTGTGGAGCGCGAGCGGGAAATTCGCGCATTTATCCCAGAGGAATATTGGGAAGTGCATGCGCTGTTGCAGGCCGGCCAGGTGGAGCCGGTGCGCTTTATGGTCACGCACCGAAACGGAACAAAATTTGAGCCGCGAACTCAGGCTGAGGCAGAGTCAGCGGTGGAGGCCATGCGCGACGCGACCTTTAATGTGACCGATCTCGAGTCCCGCAAAACTAGTTCTAAGCCTTCTGCACCCTTTATCACCTCGACCTTGCAGCAGGCAGCCAGCACTCGCATGGGTTTCAGCGTGAAAAAGACAATGACACTTGCCCAGCGCCTCTATGAAGCTGGCTTCATCACGTATATGCGAACGGACTCTACCAATCTCAGTGATGAGGCCGTCGCGGCATGCCGAGATTGGATCAAAGGAGAGTTTGCTCCTGACTATTTACCCGAGGCCCCAATCCGCTATGGCTCCAGAGAAGGAGCCCAGGAAGCGCACGAGGCAATTAGACCCTCCGATGTGAGATTAAAGAGCCATCAACTTGCAGGTATGGAGCCCGATGCAGAGCGACT
>CAXPKH010000203.1:0-11307 GCA_964217615.1 Luminiphilus sp. | reverse complement strand
CACCCATCAATCACAAGGGCATTAACCGCCTCGCCTTAACGGTGCCCGATGTTGAGCGCGCCGTTGCTATTCTCAAAAAGCAGAACGTTCCGTTTCTGTCAGAGATTGCGCCTTGCTGCTCGGGTACGGACACCGATACCGGGGGTATCGTGCACGCGATTGATCCGGATGGTGTTTTCCTCGAGTTGGTAGGAAATTTGACGCCCCGGCCCATGCCACCGCAGCCCCCTGCGTGTCCGCCCCTAGAGATCCGTTACCCCGAATAATATTGAGCTGCTCGTCCGGCATGGCAACTTTTTGTTGCCTTGCGCAGATCCCTCGTGCAACCCTTTGATCATCAAAGAAGGGTCTGCGGGGTGTTTTAGATGCGCTTCAAACTGTTTATGGCGGTGTGGTTATGGGGACTTTCTGTGGGAGCCTTAGCAGAGGTCTGTCAGCCATCGGAGTGGGGCGCAGAAGACCAAATCGGGGCGGCTAATCGCATTACAGCTGAGAGAACCCGCGCGGCCGCAGCGTTGGTCAAGCAGGGTGCAAGTCATCCCCTGGGGATCGTGATTACCCCGGGTATGCCCGCTTATCCGCCACGCTACACTGCGCTTCAGGTGGTGCAGCCCGATTTGCATTTTAGACAAGAAGGCTCGCATAAGTTTGGCTGGGAGATTAGTGCCAACGACGATCTGGTACAGATGTGGTTAGGCACGGGTCCGCAACTGGATGGTCTTGGTCATCTGGGAGAGAGCGGAACCTTTTATAACTGTAATCAGGGCGAGGATTTCGCCGCGATCACGGGACTCAGCAAGCTCGATATCAGCCAGATTCCGCCAATGGTAGCGCGGGGTGTCCTGATTAATATGGCCGCCCATTTTGGCGTCGAGCATCTGGCGGCCGCTCAGCCCATTACGAGCGCCGATATTCGAGTGGCAATGTCAGCTCAGGGCATATCGGTGGGTGAAGGCGATGTCATCCTGTTCCATACCGGCTGGACCGACGCCAAGCTGAACTCGGAGCCCGAGCTGTGGGTGAGCACGATTCCGGGTATTACCAACGAGGCCGCATCTTTTCTGGCTGACATGAAGCCACTCGCGGTGGGTACTGACACCTGGGGGCTTGGTGCGGTGCCCCCGCGCCCTGGCGACAAAGTTTTTTACGACCACGCGATCTTGCTCAAACAAAACGGGATATACATCCTCGAGACAATGAATACGGGTCGGCTCGCCGAGGAGGGCGTAACGGAGTTTATGTTTGTCCTTGGGCAGGCACGATTGAAAGGAGCGGTCCAAATGGTGATCAATCCGGTGGCCATGTGGTAGCCGCCCTATGACTCAGTTAGGGGTAGCTGGGCCCTTTCACTTGGCGGTGCCGGTAAATGATCTGGTGAGTGCGGTTGCATTTTATGAGGAGGTGCTGGGCTGCACCCGAGGTCGCGAGTCAGTAGACTGGATTGATCTCAATTTTTTCGGGCATCAGCTTGTACTCCACAAAGTCGAGTCAGTTTCGAAGCATGCCACCTCTAGCAATGAGGTGGATAGTGAGCTTATTCCAGTGCCGCACTTTGGCGTTGTGCTTGATGCTGCAACGTTTGAGGCACTCGCTGACAGGGTTCGTGGCGCTAAGATGGAATTTAGAATTGCGCCCACCACGCGCTTTGCCGGCCGCGTCGGGGAACAACGTATTTTTTTCTTGCAGGACCCCTGTGGCAATTGTCTGGAATTCAAAACATTTTCTCACCCAGAGATGCTTTTTGAGAAAGATCTCTCGAGTTATGAGTGAGCGAGAGCTTCGCTGACAGTGTTTTTGCATGGAAGAGCGACTTGCCGGTAACCCCTGTTAAGCCTTTTTTGATTAGAGCAGAATTCCCGTGAAGCAATTGATACCAGAGAGGGTTTGTTTTAGGTGAAGCGCGCAGCTGTGAAGAATATGTTGGAGATGCAGTCTCGAATGAATGCCCGGGTTCATGAGCATTGGATTGATCAGGACTTTGAATGGTACCGAGCGGTGTGGATTGAGTGCGGCGAGTTGATGGATCACGTGGGTTACAAATGGTGGAAAAAGCAAGAACCCGACATGGATCAAGTGCGACTAGAGGTTGTCGACATTTGGCATTTTGGTATGTCTGCGCTGTTCAAGACCGAACCTGATCTGGATGTTCTGGCGGATAAAATTAGCGCCGACATGTTGATCGAAGAAAACAGCAATGCTGATATCCATGGAGCGACGGAGGTGCTGGCGCAACACGCATTGCAATCCAAATCCTTTTCAGTGTCACATTTCGCCGTGTTAATGAGGGCATGTGGTCTGACGCCAGAAGTGCTGTATCAGCAATATGTGGGTAAAAACGTGCTGAATTTTTTTCGGCAGGACCACGGTTATCAAGAGGGCACTTACATCAAACTTTGGGGTGGACGAGAGGATAACGAACACCTCGTGGAGGTGCTTGCTACCCTCGACGATACCGCACACGATTATCCAGAGGCTGTCTACCAAGCGCTTTCTGAGCGTTATGGACAGATGTAATGCGTGCTTTCAAGGCGTTGCATCATAAAACTGAAGACGGCCTAATCCTCTACGCTCGAGATTACCCGGGCCCGTCGGAAGGCGCGCCCGTGGTGATGTGTCTGCACGGTCTCACGCGTAACAGCCGCGACTTTCAGGATTTGGCTGCCGATTTGGCTGGCCATTTTCGGGTTCTGGTGCCCGAGCAACGGGGCAGGGGACTCTCGGATTACGACAGTGACAGCTCACACTACACGATTATTCAGTATGTTCAGGATATGGCCCACTTGCTGAGAAGCCTCCAGATCGACCGAATCTCTGTTGTGGGTACCTCGATGGGCGGTTTAATGACTTTCGCGCTCAATGCATTGTATCCCGGGCTGATTACGCGTGCGGTCATCAACGATATCGGTCCCGAAATCGCACCAGAAGGTTTGGCTCGGATCAAATCCTATGTCGGTGCGGCGGGTCCTTTTGACGACTGGGAATCTGCCGCAAGTTACATCAAATCGATCAGCGAAGAGATCTTCCCAGAGTGGGGAGCGACGCAATGGTACAACTTTGCCAAGCAAAGCTACGTCGAGCGCGACGGAATGATAGTCATCGATTACGATCCGCGAATTGTCGAGCCGTTACGGGGGGAACGCGCGGATACGGAAGCTGAGACACTGTGGTCGATGTTTGACGCCCTCGCGCCAGTGCCCCTGTTGTTGGTTCAAGGCGAGCTCACCGACCTGCTGTCGGAGGCCTGTGTTGGCAAAATGCGGGAGCGTCATCCACAGCTCACGGTGCTGACGGTGCTCAATGTAGGTCACGCTCCCATGCTTAACGAGCCCGGGGTTAGCGCGGCTATTCAATCGTTTTTAATCGACCGAAACCCGGAACTAGAGTAGTCCTTTTGGGGCGAGCGTAATGCAGACGCTGATACCCTAGTGGCCGACGGCCATCTGCCCGAGAAAATCCATTTTTCCAAGAGGCGTACCCAATGCCCTGAGAATCGCATAGGTCGTTGTGGCGTGGAAATAAAAGTTGGGCTTAGAGAAAGTCGCTAGAAATTTATCGGTGGTGAACGGGATTTCCATTGCACCCATTTTGAAATGCATTTTTTGGCCCGAGATTGGCTCAATAGATTCGGGGGTTTCTGCTTCCATGAAGCTTCTGGCTTCGTCTATCAGCGAACGAAGTCCGGCATAGTCAATATTTGGTTTGCTAGGCGGAGGTGAGAAGACACCTTCCCGCATGCCATTAATGGCCCCGTAAGAGTGGTGCCAAACCGAGATCACTTGAAAGCTGAACGGTTGCATACTCTCATGAAGTCGGTACTCGACAATCTCGTCGAGCCCTAGATTAGTGGCCTTCGCGTGTGCCTCGCCCTTTTCAAGCACTTTCGCCGTGCTATCCAATATTTGTTGGTAACACAGCACGCTAGCATCATAGAAGGACAGTTGCATCGTTATTTCTCCGGTGGCTGTTAATTAAAGATGGGCGTTGGGGGTAGTTCAGTGAACGTCGCTTCCGCGAGATATTCATCAATCTTCGCAACGAGTGCAAAATCTCTCTGAGTGACGCCTTTAGCGTCGTGGGACGACAGGCGGATCTGAACGGTGCCATAGACGTTGTACCAATTAGGGTGGTGGTCTTGCTCTTCTGAGCACGCTGCAACGTAGCTCATGAACTGCCAGGCATCCCCAAAATTGGAAAACTGAAGATCTCTGGCAAGCCAATTATTCTCGTATCGCCAGTTAGTATGGTTTTGAAGTTGTTCGGCTATCTGCTCAAGTGTCATCGCTGTCATCATTTTTGCCTCGTCAGTATGACGCCTGATTCCAAATGATCGGTATAAGGAAATTGATCGAAGAAGGCGAGTTGTTCGATCGAATGGGTCAGCATCAAGAGGGTCAGATTGTCACGCAGGGTGGCGGGGTTGCAACTCACATACAGAACACGGTCGAACTTGCTCGCCAATCCAAGCGTAGCGCTATCCAAGCCGGATCGGGGCGGGTCTACCAATAGGGTAGAAAATTGATAGCTGGTAAG
Source organism: Luminiphilus sp. (assembly GCA_964217615.1). Lineage (GTDB taxonomy): Bacteria > Pseudomonadota > Gammaproteobacteria > Pseudomonadales > Halieaceae > Luminiphilus. The sequence continues at coordinate 6,777 of CAXPKH010000203.1, read as the reverse complement.
GGGTTGGGGCAGGTGTTCCAATCGCCGAAAATGCCTGGCGTTGGCTAAGGCCAAGGTCATTTCCTCAGCTGACAGCCTCGCAAACGCAACATTATCGATGCTATTGATAGCCGCATTCCACTGGGCAGCCGCTGTGGCTTTTTTATTGAGTTCTGTTGCCAGTACCCGGCCAAAGCGCTGCGACAGGGGTAATGTGAAATTACCAATACCGCAGTACAGTTCCAGTAGGTCACGCTCTGTGGGTTCGCAATTTGCTAACAACCACTCCATCATCATCTGATTGATGTAACCATTTGGTTGGGTAAAGCACTGCTCTGGTTGGCGATAGCGGTATTGCCCGCCATCCACATCGACTATTTCTTCGACCCAATCCTCACTTAGCGTGATTTTTTGTCCTCGACTTCTGCCGATGATTTTGCATCGAAGATGCGTCGCCAATGTTCGAGCTTCCGCCTCCCAAGCTTCATCCAGTGGGCGGTGGTAAATCAAAGAAATGAGTAATTCCCCACTCAGCGTGGATAAAAACTCAACTTGAAATAACTTCTTTCTCAGCGCCGATGAGTTTTTTAGCCAATCCCTCAGCGGTGTCATGCGCGCATTGATCTCAGGCCCTGCGATGGGAAAGGAGTCGATAATCTGCGGCTTATCGCGCTGGCCGGGTGGGAACATCACATAGTCCAGCCGATCACCCTCGTGCCACATCCTGAATTCTGCGCGCAGGCGGTAGCCGCTTAGCGGTGATCGATATAGCGTGGGATCGGGCGGTGAAAAGGCAGAGAGTTGTTCCAATGCGGCTGCGGTTTTCGCGGCGAACAAGGCCTCGTAGAGATCAGGTTGATATTGATCCGGTAGCACAAGCGCTCAAAGGCAGTTTTTAGGCTTGGGGAGGCCGGCGATACGGCTACCCACGCGAGCCGGCGAGCCGGGAAATAAACTCATGAGGTAAAGGCTATTGCCCTTGTCTGTCCCAAGCTGCTTTTTAACGTAGTTCACTAGCGCTCGGTTGGCCGGGGAGTCGCCAAATGCCTCGAAAAATTCACGCAGCAGATAGAGAATTTCCCAGTGCGCCTCCGTCAAAGTAATGCCCTCAGCCGTCGCGAAAGCCTCCGCGATTTCTGTAGACCAAGGGGTTTTTGTATTCAAGAAGCCGTTGCCATCGCACAACGCAGCCAGCGCATTATCGGCAATCATTGTTCAGGCCCAGCTCATACTGTGGGCGTGACTCGAAACCAGCTCAATCCAGTCACAGTGATTAATCCGGGTTACACCGTCACAGGCCTTAGCGTCGTTTGTCGGATCCTCGAGGAGGAAAATACTGCAGGGTAACCCTTTCAAGGATTCGCCCGCTTGTTCAAATACTGCGCAGTCCATCACCAGGAGCGTATCTTCGCCAGTTATCAGGGCGAGGCAATCCTGGAGTTGCTGTCGCCCAAATAGCATGTGCAGGATCATCAATAATTCACCACGACGTCAGCGCGTTGTGCGACGGTGGCCCAATCTTGAGGAGTCATCGCAACTACCTTCAGATCGTCTCGAGAGGGCAGATACGCCTCAGGCTTGCTGAGTGCGTAAACCTGATCTATCTCGTAATAAGGCAGTGAGCCCAGGAGACGATGCAGTGGCTCATCTTGCTCTGGAGCTGGTTTGAGGAGTTCATGGGCGTTCCCCGCGAATACCAGCGTCACTTCTTGTCCAAACGCGCCGGCAGCCAATGCAAGCTCGATGCCGGCTTGCAGGTCCGATGTGGGGTGGCGTCCGCCCGAGAGCGTAATGAGCCAACGCTTACTGGTTGAACTGGATAGCTGATCAGACAAAGGAGATCACCCGATCTGAGCGCACGGCCGCCTCAACCAAGGCACCCAATCCACCAATCTGAAAGGCGCCACTCGCGTTCACCTCATGCACCTCAGCGGCCTGACTGCAGAGCAGGAGCTCGGCACCCGTTTTATCCGCAACACGTTGCCATGCAGCGAGCCTACCGGGTTGCGTCGCGCTGAGGACTCCCTCGCTCTGAAAAAAGCATTGGCGAATCGTATGCCCTTGCTCAATCGCTGCTGCGATAAAGCTCAGTGCCAACGAGGTTCCAGGCTCGTTATCGGGACGGGTACGGATGATCAGTGAAATTTCCATGCTCTGAATACGAAAAACCCCGGCTAAGCCGGGGCCCTTAGAACTTAAGTGTTAATTCAGTCGTCGCCACCTGTGAACACCGCGATGAGGTGCAAGAGATGGACGAATAGATTGAATATATTGAGGTACAGCCCCACGGTTGCGCGAATATAGTTTGTCTCGCCGCCCTGAATAATGCGACTCGTATCAAACAGGATGAGGCCCGCCATAATCATAATGACGACGGCTGAGATAGTGATTGAGAGCGCAGGTATAGCTAGGAATATATTCGCAATCATAGCGACTACCGCCACAATCAAACCCGTAAACAAAAACCCACCCAAATAAGAAAAATCTTTTTTGGTGTTAAGCGCGTAGGCGGATAGCGAGAAAAAAATCAAAGCGGTGCCGCCAAGGGCCTGCAGGACCATCGTCGGTCCGTTATCCATTGCCAGATAGAACGAAAGCATCGGGCCAATGGAAGCGCCCCATACGCCCGTGAAAGCAAAAATGGCCGGCAAACCTTTTGCGGAATCTGCCATTTTGTGAACAACGAACAGCAGGACAAAGCCCACGATCATGAGTACCAGTGCCATTGACTGCGGTAGGTTCATCATGACCGACAGCATTGCGGTGAATGCGCTGAACGCCAGAGTCAGGCCCAACAGCCAATAGGTGTTGCTGAGCATTTTGTTGGTGCCGACGATGCTCGCCGTGGGGTCCATTGTTGCTGCGGTGGAGTAAACGGGTTTTTCGCTCATAGTGTGCCGTCCATCAGGATTGATACATAACTAAATAATAGGGTCAGATGATGGCGAATCCAAGTCCGTTATGGGGTCACTGTAAATATAACCGAGACTGCCGCGGAGACCACTAATTGTCCGGGTTCGTACCTAGGCGCTATTTCGGCCGCCATAGCCACGGGCCCATCGCGATTCATTGTTCTGAAAACGGGCGCGTGCTGGGTGCCCGTGCTGATATTTTCGGGGGGGCCTAGGGTGAGGCCGGCAGCGGCTGCGAGGGTCTCGGCATCCGCCAAGGCACTGGCATAGGCAATAACCAGTGCCCGAGCACGCGCATCTTCGGTTTGAGTGCTGCCGTATTGCGGTTCATCGACCCGGGTTGCCCCCCGCTCAGACAGCATTTGTAGCGCCTCGCCCAATGATTCCAGTGAAGTCAGCTTAAAAGTCAGCGAGCGGGTGGCCTCATAGCCCTGAAATTCCTGCGTTTCTGCGCGAGGATTCCAGCGATACCGCGGTTGGATGCGAATGCGGCCCGCGTCCAGACTGTCTGTAGCGATCGGCAATTCATCCAAGGCCACAAGCAGTTGCGACATCACGCGGTCTACTGCCACCTGAGCTTCGGCAGCGGTTTTGGCTGTGAGACTGACCCCAGCGCTGATGCGGGCAAACTCGGGCGCGATCTCTACCGTGCCTCTACCCTCAACCGTTAGCGTTTGTGCCAGAGCGAAGGCTGAGAAAAGGTAGCCAGTGAGAACCAGCGGTATTAAAACCGCCCATTTCGGCTTATTTTGCGCGATGATCATGAGTCCACCCTGTCTGTGATTTCTTTGCATCAGATTCACTAGGCCGCTTCAGGTTCCCCTTGCGGTATTACCACACATAAAATCCGAACAGCCAAACAAGCCGATATGTGGCGCGTTCGGCGACGCCCACAGAATTCTGCGTTCCAATCTGAGTGGCGTTACCGTAGTCTCCGCCCTGACAGCGGCGTTGGGCCTGCTAGTTGGCGGTGTTTAGGCTGTGACAGCGGCCCGAGTAATCAGCCAGAGTAAATACAGATAAATCAATAAAAACATTAATTTGTAATTGGTATCAAGAAGAGACTTTAAATGATTGCCACCCCTCTCAAGCTGCCTTGCGGTACAGAAATTCCCAATCGTTTATGTAAAGCCGCGATGACGGAGGGGCTGGCTAGCCCCGCAGGAGCGCCTACCCCAGCGCTTAATCAGCTTTATGGCATATGGAGTGAAGGCGGGGCGGGGCTCCTGCTCTCCGGCAATGTGCAGATCGACGGGGATCATCTGGAGCGTCCTGGTAACGTGATCATTGACGGCGAGGTGTCGGCAACCATGCAGACCGCATTGGAGGCGTGGGCTGCCGCTGGGACGCGCGGCGGAAATCATTTTTGGGCGCAGATCAGCCATGCGGGAAGGCAGTGTCAGAAGGTCGTGAATCCTCGGCCCAAGGCACCGTCAGCGGTCAAGCTCGGACTGCCGGGTGGCCAGTTCGGTGAACCCCAACCCATGACTGAAGACGACATCGAGGCGGTGATTGCAGGTTTTGCACGCTGCGCAAAGGTGATGATCAATGCGGGATTTACCGGTGTTCAGCTGCATGCAGCACATGGTTATCTGCTATCGCAATTCCTAAGCCCTCGTAGCAATCAGCGCGAGGATCAATGGGGTGGCTCTCTCGAAAATCGTGCGAGATTGTTGTTGTCTTGCGTAGCGAGGGTCCGAGCCGCTGTGGGCCCTGCAGTGCCCATCTCCGTGAAACTGAATAGCGCCGATTTCCAGCGCGGTGGTTTCGATTTTGACGAGAGCCTGCAAGTGGCTAAATGGCTGGAAGAGGCGAGTGTTGATCTTATTGAGGTGTCGGGCGGCACTTATGAGCAGCCTCGGTTACTCAATCTCGAGGGTATTGAGCCGATTGAAGAGCAATCGTTGGCTGCTTCGACCCGCGCACGTGAAGCCTATTTTGTGGACTTTGCGGAGGCGATGAGCAAGGAGATCAGTATTCCATTGATGGTGACCGGCGGATTGCGACGCTTAGATGCCATGAATGCGGCTTTGGAAACTGGATGCGCCGATATGATTGGCATTGGTCGACCCATGTGTGTCGTGACCGATGCGCCTGCACAATTGTTGCGTGGCGTAACGGAGCTACCCCGCTTTGAATCGACCTTGTCACTGCTGCCTCAATCGCTCCGTTTTTTGAATGGCATTAAGCTGGTGCGAACGGTAGGTGCGTTCGCAACCCAATATTGGTTCTATGAGCAACTATCGGCGCTTGGACACACCGGCAACACGCAGGTCGAATTGGGTGTCATGGCGGCGACGAAGGCCCAGATGAAGGCAGCGAATGTCTGGTTGGAACAACGCAAAGCCCTCGTGGGCGAGGGTTCCGGTGGGTCCCAGTGACTCCTTTCAACAACGATCTTGTACTCGGACAGGGGCGGGAGACGTGAACTGATGGCCATTAGAGCCGATCAACTGATAATCCCAGTATTAGCGCTTTATTTTGGTGCGGCCACATCAATAGCTCAGCCCGTATCTCGCGAGAGCCTTGCCCACGCGGAAATGCTACGAGAGCAAGCGATGGCGGGTAGTAACGCAATGGCCATTGTGACTTCACTGACCACTGAGGTAGGGCCACGCTTGGCGGGCAGCGAGGCCGAGGCGCGCGCTCGTGTCTGGGCGGTCAACACGCTCACCGAGAAGGGGTTCGCCAATGTCCGAACCGAGTCTTTCGAAATGGACGCGTGGCAACGGCACGAGGAAGGCGCTGAGATAGTGGCGCCATATCCACAGCCTTTGGCAGTCACCGCCTTGGGCGGCTCGGTTTCAACCGAAGAAGGTGGCGTGAGCGCGGAGGTCTCGCTATTTGAGACCCTTGAGGATTTAAAGCGTGCGCCAGAGGGCAGCCTTGCTGGACGCATCGCCTATGTCGGGCATGCCATGCAGCGAACGCAGGACGGTTCATCTTATGGGTATTTCAATGAAGCACGCACCGCCGGCCCCAGCATTGCGGCTGGTAAAGGCGCGGAGGGGTACCTAATTCGCTCCATCGGCACTGACAGCCACCGTTTCCCCCATACCGGCTCGCTTCGTTATAAAAATGACTTGCCCAAAATACCAGCGCTCGCGCTGTCTAACCCCGATGCTGATCAGATCGAACGTATCGCGGCGGAGGGCGAGACGCTTCGTGTGCGGATTCAGGTGGATAGTTCGGTAGTACCCGCCGTGGAGTCCGGTAATGTCATTGCCGAGGTGGTTGGTTGGGAGAGGCCAGAAGAAATTGTGGTCATCGGTGCTCACCTAGACAGCTGGGATCTTGGCACAGGTGCTATCGATGACGGGGCAGGTGTAGGTATTACGATGGCCGCGCTGGAACTGATTAAGGATGCCGGTTTGGCGCCCCGACGATCCATTCGATTGGTGCTCTGGGGCGCAGAGGAGGTGGGCTTATTGGGGGCCAATGCCTACCGAAATAGACATGAGGCGACGCTGGGAGAACACGTTATTGGCTCGGAGAGTGATTTTGGTGGAGGCCGGGTGTGGAAAGTGACGGCAGATAGCCAGAGCGAAGCGGGCGACCAGTTATTTGCCGAGATCGGACGGCTGCTGGAACCGATCGGCATCGCATCAGGAAGCGACGACCAGCCAGGCGGAGGTCCCGATCTATACCCACTCATAGCGGCAGGGGTGCCGACGCTGCGGCTTCATCAGGATGGTCGGGACTACTTTGATTTACACCACACCGCTGATGACACGGTGGATAAACTCGATGCCGCCTCGCTGGATCAAAACGTCGCGGCTTTTGCGGTTTTCGCGTGGCTGGTGGCAGATAGCGAAGTGAATTTTAGGATGGATCCGGAATAGCGGTACTATCAGCGTGTTATTTTCTTTGCGGAATGTTGCTGTAG
>CAXPKH010000202.1:0-6275 GCA_964217615.1 Luminiphilus sp. | reverse complement strand
TGGCAGTCGAAGGGTTTGAAGACTACGACCTCAGCAGCCTGCGCAACTTCCAGTATGGCGGCGGGCCCATGCCGCGCTCGGTGGTAGAAGCGGCGCTGAAGGCTTTCCCCTGCACCATGATTCAGGGGTATGGTCAGACCGAGGGCATGACCATGACCTTTCTGTCTCAGGAGGATCACCAGCGCGCCGTGGCGGGCGACCATCCCGAGCGGCTGGGATCCTGCGGCCGCGAGGGCTTTGTCTCGGAAATCCGAGTCGTTGACCCCGAGGGCGAGCCTGTACCCAGAGATGGTCAGACTGCCGGCGAGATTGTGGTGCGCTCCGAGGCCAACATGCTGGGGTACTGGCGCCGACCGGACCTCACCGAGCAGACGCTCCGCGGCGACTGGATGTGGACCGGCGATATCGCCACCTGGGACGAAGACGGTTACGTGTTCATCGTCGACCGCGCCAAGGACATGATCATCTCCGGCGGTGAAAACATCTACAGTACCCAGATTGAGGCGGCGATCCACCAGCACCCCGCCGTTCTCGAATCCGCGGTATTCGGCATTCCCGACGATACCTGGGGCGAGGCGGTGAAAGCGGTGGTCGTGCTTAAACCCGGGCTAACCGCAACCGAAGCAGAAATCATTGCCGAGGCCAGCAAGCATCTGGCCTCCTATCAGAAACCGAAGTCCGTTGACTTTGTCGACGCCCTTCCCAAAGCGCCCACGGGCAAAATCCTCAAACGGGATCTGCGCGACCCCTACTGGCAAGATGAAACGCGTCAGGTATGAGCGGCTTACTATCTGAGGAAGTTCTCTCCCATATCGGCAGTAAAAGTGAGCCCCGACGCGAGATCGTCACCCGCCGGGACATCCGGAAGTACGCCGTCGCCACTGACAACCGACAAGAAAAATATCTTAATGGTGATATCGCGCCACCGCTGTTTCATGTGCATCTTTTCTGGGATGTCGTGCCCTTGAGCGAGTTGTCCCCCGATGGTGTCTCCATCGACACACTGCTGCCCCGATTTCCGCTGGAAAAAGCCATGGCGGGCGGCCTCGACATCACCTATCACAAGCCGATTAAACCCGGCGATTGGCTCACAGCAACCCGCACCTTGACCGATATCTATGAAAAGTCCGGCCGTAGCGGGCCCCTGATCTTCTACGAGATCTTGATGGAGGTGCGGGACGATGATGACGAGATGGTGGTCACCGAGAAGACCACGAGGATCCTGCGATGAACCCAGTGCCGACAGTAGGCATGGTCATCCCCGAGCGGCAACACGACTGCGATGAGGTGCAGCAAATGCTTTACAACGCCTCGCTCTGGAACGGGCATCGCATCCACTTCGATATGCCCTACGCCACAGAGGTTGAAGGCTATCCTGGCCTGGTCGTGGCCGGCCCCCTGATGGGCGACTGGCTGCATCAAGTCGTCGACGAGTGGTTGGGAGATGCAGGCATGATTACCGGCATTGAATACTCCAACCGCATCGCAGCCTACGTTGGGGAGACCGTGACCGCCGGTGGCACCATCACGGCCTATGATGATGACACCGGCGAGGTGACGCTCGAGGTGTTTGTGAAAAACGCGCGCGACGAGGTACTCACGCCGGGCGTCATCACCGCAAAACTGCATCGGTCGGATTGAGAGTCATGGGCGCATCGGAACTCAGAGGGGATTTCGCGTTGATCGGTATGGCCGAGAGCGATGTGGGTATCGTGCCGAATAAAAGCCCTCGAGAGCTGTGTGTGCAGGTTACGCTCGATGCCATAAAAGACGCCGGTCTGACCCTCGCCGAGGTCGACGGGCTCATCACCTGCAATGCCTTCGCCGAGCCCATCATGTATCACGCCGAAGCAGTCGCCGAATATATCGGCTGGCAGCCAAGACACTGTGTGACGGTCAATACCGGCGGTGGCACCACCTTCATGGCGCTGAATATGGCGGCGGCTGCCATTCAGGCCGGCATGGCAGACACGATCGTCGTTGCGATGGCCGATAGCCTGCGTAGCTTCATGACCCGTGAGCAGGCCATGGTGGTGCAGTCGAGCTCGGGACACCCCCACTACGAACAGCCCTACGGCCCGACAGTCCCCGCCTACTATGCATTGATTGCCAGAGCCCACATGGCGCAATACGGCACCACCGAGGCGCAATTTGCGGAGGCCGCCGTCTCCTGTCGCGCCTGGGCCAGTCAACACCCCAAAGCACAGATGCGCGACCCCATCACGGTGGATGATGTACTGAACTCACGCCCCATCGCCGACCCCCTCAAAGTACTGGACTGCTCTTTGGTCTCTGACGGGGGTGCCGCAGTCGTGATTACCCGCAAAGATCGTGGGATGGATGGACCGCACAAGCCAATTACCTTGCTAGGTTATGGCGAGGGCCATGCCTACGAGCACATCAGTCAAGCGAAGGACCTCACAACCTCGGCTGCGATGCGGTCGGGCCAAGCCGCCTACGCGGCGGCCGGGCTCACCCCGGACGATATCGATCTTTTACAGCTTTACGACTGTTTTACCCCCGCACTACTCATCCAGCTGGAAGATCTGGGGTTCTGTGCCAAAGGAGAAGGCGGCGACTGGTTAGCGAGCGGCATTAGCCGACCGGGCGGGAGCAAACCGCTCAATACCCACGGCGGCATGCTGTCCTATTGCCACCCGGGCAATCCCGGCGCAATGTTTGGTCTGACCGAGGCAATCACCCAACTGCGCGGGACTGCCGGCGAGCGGCAGCTACCCCATATAGAAACCGCGCTGTGTCACGCTCAGGGCGGCATTATGTCGAGCCACGCTACCTTGATTCTGGGTGTGGAGGGCTAATCGTGGCTAAGCCTGTACCCCGCCCCACGCCTACAGAGCAGCCTTTTTATGATGCCTGCGCAGAGGGCAAGCTGATGCTCCAGCGCTGCCAAAACTGCGGTCATGTGGTGTTTTATCCCCGTACCCACTGTGACGCCTGTCAGAGTGATCAGCTGGTGTGGGAAACCGCCAGCGGCGTCGGCACCATCGCCAGCTACACCGTGGTGCGCCGCGGCGTTTCTGCCGACTTTGCGGCGCCTTATGTGATCGCCCTTATTGACCTTGCCGAGGGACCGCGGATGATGAGCCAGATTGTTGACGCAGACTTCGACGCCCTTGGGGTCGGTCTCTCAGTCAGCGTGGACTTTGCAGCGTGGTCAGAAGACATCACACTACCCGTGTTTCGCCTACATCCCGCATCGGATAGCAGCGCTATGTAAAAGCGGGCCGAACTCGAGAGAACACAACATGAATAGCCAGATGATTCCCGTTGCCGTGATCAACCCCAATGCACCCGCCGAGAGCCTGGAAGCCAAACAGCCCGCCGTCGACAACGGCGCCGAAATTTACGCCAAAGACGGCTACTTTAGTACCGAACAAATGGAACGAGAGTGGCATAAGGTCTGGACCGAGAGCTGGTTGATCGCCGGTGTCAGCACCGATCTTGCAGCAATCGGTGACTACTTTTTGTTCCGCGTGCGCAGTGAATCCATCATCGTTACCAAAACCGAGGAGGGCGTGAAGGCGTTTTATAACGTCTGTCCACACCGCGGTGCGCGGTTGCTGGCCGAGGAGCGCGGTAACAAGAAAGTCTTTGTCTGTCCGTTTCACAGCTGGAGTTTCCGCAACACGGGCGAGTTGCGCGCTATCACCGATGAGGAGACCTTTCAGGACGCGGTGATCTGTCATCGACCCGGTCTCACACCGGTGGCCTGTGAAGAGCACGCAGGGCTGATCTTTATTAGCATGGCAGACGAACCCCTCCCGCTGAAAGAAGCCATTGGCCTCCCCGAGGGCTACCTCGAGAATTACCAGATCGACAAGATGCGGGTGGTACGCCATGTGCGCAGCGAGTGGGGCTCCAACTGGAAAGTCGGCGTAGAGGCGTTTTACGAGAGCTATCACCTGCACGCCATCCATCCGGAAACCCGCGGTGTGATGGGCGACCTGAACGTGCAGTACGACTGCTACCCCAACGGTGCCAGCCGCATGATTGTGCCGCTCGGGCAACCGAGCCCGCGGCAAGCGGATCAGACCACGGTCAATGAGGGGCTGCAGTGGATGTTGCAGGAGGCCGGCGTGGACCCCTCCGGTTTTACCGGGACCGCGGCCGATGTCCGGGCTGCCATCCAGCAGGCTAAACGCGAGCGATCAGATCGTCTTGGCCTGGGTTATGAGCGGTTCACCGATGGTCAACTGTCGGATAGCTGGGCCACCGGGATCTTTCCCAACGTGCAAATCGGCTGCCACCCCGAGGCCATCTTTTTGATGCGCTTCATGCCCCATGACACCGACCCCGAGCGCTTCTGGTACGACACCATGACGCTGATGTTTCCTGTGGATGACCCCAACTACTGCCCCCCCGCCTGGATGGGGTTGCCCGAGGGAACGGAGGTCACTGGCAGCGTCCGCCCGGAAACCGAAAGTTTTCTGATGGACGAGGACCCCGGCCTCGGCCTGGTTCTGAGTCAGGATGCGGCGTTCCTGCCCTCGGTGCAGGAAGGCATGCGCAGCAAAGCGTTCAAAGGACAGCTCTGGGGCGAGCAGGAGCAACGCCTGCGACACTTCCATGTTGAGCTGGAGCGCTGGCTTAATCGCTAGGCGCCTATTTTCCTGAGGATTGGCGGATGACGGCCCCGGAGACAGAGGTAGCGAGCGCCTCCCTCTGGTGGGATGGCTTAACCCGCCCGGCGCCCGAGCCACCACTGGAAACTGAAATCGATGCCCAATACGCCATCGTTGGGGGTGGTTACACCGGGTTGTGGACCGCCTATTTCATCAAGCAGCTCGAGCCCAACGCCGATGTGGTTCTGGTGGAAACTCAGCAGATCGGGCATGGCGCATCGGGCCGCAATGGTGGATGGCTCATGGGTTCTCTGGAGGGCCTCTCGGCGTTCACCGATACCGATGGCACACTGGCAGAATCCACGCGGAACACGCTCACCCGACTGGTGAGCGATGTCGGTGACACCCTTACCGCTGCAGGCATCGACTGTGACTTTCATCACGGCGGCTGCATTATGGCGGCGGCACGATTCGAGGCACAGACAGAGCGCGCGCGAAAAACGCTGCACTACTTCAGACAACTCGGGTTCTCTGAAGAGGATTATCAATGGCTTTCGCCGCAACACCTGGTTGAAAGGGTCTTGGTAGCCAAGCCGGGCGGCGCGATCTTCACCCCTCACGTTGCCCGCATACAACCTGCCAAGCTGGTAACGGGGCTGGCTGAGGCCATAAAAAAACGGGGCGTGCGGCTATTCGAGCACACGCGTGCCCATACCGTCTCGCCCGGGCGGGTACTCTGTGATCGTGGGGTCATTCGCGCGAACCACGTCGTGATTGCCACAGAGGGATACTCCGAACAGGGCTCTCCGCTCCATCGCCGTATCGTGCCCGTGCAAACGGGCATGGTCGCGACTGAACCCCTGAGCACCGCACGGTGGAACGACATTGGGCTCCATGGGCGTGAGACCTTTGCCGACTTTAGCCGCGCCGCTACGTACCTGCAGCGAACGGCCGATAACCGGTTGGTGGTGGGGGCACGCGGTCACTACCAAGCAGGGGGTCTGCCGCAACATTCGCTGTCGGATGAGGATGCGCTCCGTAAACACCGAGAGAAAGTCGCGCTTTCCTTGTTTCCGCAATTACGTGGCACCTCGTTTACCCATAGTTGGGGGGGAAGCGTAGGAGTGTCTCGCGCCTGGCATCCGCATGTGATTTGGGACGCTTCACAACGCATGGCAACCGCGGGGGGCTATGTTGGCGAGGGGGTTGGCGCGAGCTTCTTGTTCGGCCAAACACTGGCTGAGCTGTTAACAGATCACCCCTCGGAGCGGACTCGCATGCCCTGGGTTCAACGCGGTGCACTGAGTGGTCTTAAAAAATGGGAACCCGAGCCTTTTCCCCGTTGGGGCTTCAACGCCCTGATGGGAACGTTCCGTGTCGAAGAATGGCTGGCGTCGCGCTGCGCCGGAAGCTTGCCCAGTGAGATGGCCGCAAAACTCTGCGATTGGCTTACGCCCCACTGAATCCGCAGAGGTGCGGGAGGTGCCGCCCAGCAACCGGCTTGCCTACACACGCTCCGCGCGCTCGGCATGCAGAGCCAGCAGACGACTTATCCTGACACCCAATGGCAAGCAGACAACAATGAGACCAAAAAAAATCCAGTGATGCCAAACTGGCATAGATTCCCAAAATTGGCGTTGCACCATCACCCCAATCAGCAACATGTCCGCCGTCGCGCCGATCACGCAAACC
>CAXPKH010000201.1:0-17156 GCA_964217615.1 Luminiphilus sp. | reverse complement strand
TCCCCGACCAAGCCGGCATTGCCTGGGACGAAAACTTTGAATCATGGACCGGCCCCTTTGTGATGGCGGCGATCAATACCAAAGTCGTGCGTCGGTCCCACGCGCTGGCTGGCTTACCCTATGGAGCGGATTTCAGATACGACGAATCGCAGCTCTGTAGTAGCCGCACCAAGGCGTTGCTCAGCGCAGGCGGATTGGGCGCAGTGATGGCAGGGACGTTCTTCTCGCCCACGCGCGCGGTGTTAAAAAAATTGCTCCCGGATCCCGGAGAGGGGCCTGATGAAGCGACGCGCAATAACGGATTTTTTGAATTTTGGGCGCACGGGACCGACGGCACTCATCACCTGAAGGTGAAGGTGTCAGGGCAGCGCGATCCGGGCTATGGCGCTACCTCGAGGATGCTGGCGCAGGCGGGCCTGTGTTTGTCTCGTGATGCGCTCACCGTAGGCGGGGGCATCTGGACACCCGCCAGTGCGATGGGCAACGAACTGCTGCATCGGTTACCGGATGTCGATATTCGCTTCACGATAGTGGCCTAAGCGGATTCCCCACCACCTCGTTTATTGACGCACAAAAAAGCCGCCCGGGGGCGGCTTCAGCCAATCTCTTGAACGTTTCAATCAGAGGGCTTCGTACTTGAACTTCTGGCCGCTGATAGTGGCCTCGTACATCAGGCCCCCTTTGGCGATGGTATAGACCGCCATGCCACTCCGCTCGTCGAATTGTTCTTCCGTCACGGTATTCAGGCGCTTGTCAGTGCCGGATGAAGCAGAGCCGCTCCCGGTCGTTGACGTTTGCGCTGACGCACCTGCGGTCAGGGCGACCGCGCTCGCCTGGGCGCCAAACTCGAAATTCCCCGAAGAGAAATCGTTGTATGCCCGATCATCCTTGAAAAAGATGATCTGACTGTAAGATTGCCCACCTAACTGCAGACCGTAGGACACCTGAGACATGCTGGTAAGCCCGACCCGCTTGCCTTTGACATAAACAGCGCCCTTCCCATAAGCACCGCCGATGCCAATCCCGCCCTTGCCGATGGATGGAAAAACCGCATAGCCGTATGCATTGTCGAGCAAGTTACCGGTTCCCGCATTACGGAAGTTTTCAACCGTTTCTTTTTCTTTACCTTCGTCGGCCCACACAAGCTGTGTCGAAAATGCCAGCAGTACTGTCAGGCCCAATGTCATCAGATTTTTCATGCTTAAATTAGCTCCCGTTGCACTCGGTGTTACGGCAAGTGTACCTGACATCGCCGCGGTGAGCGGTGCATAAGGCGACAAATCGATCTGTAGCTCACTACGGTGCGACTTCACCGCGGTCGGCAGGGCTCGTGTGAGGCCGACACCGCTACCAGGGGATCATCTCCCCTCGCCAATCGAGGTAGGACAAATCACCGTCTGCCGTCAGTTCACCAAGCACCCGCTCCAGTGCCTCAGCCGCCTTCTCGGCGGACAAAAGTTTTTCCGGGGCTACACCAGCCTGAAACGGCTGGGACAGCGGCGTATCGACCGTGCCGGGGTGATAAGCCATCAACTTGGCACCCCGATTGAGTCGCTTGAGTTCCAGCGCCGCGCACTTGAGCATCATGTTGAGCGCAGCTTTGCTGGCTCGGTAGGCGTACCAGCCACCGAGGCGGTTATCGCCAATACTGCCCACGCGCGCGGAAAGCACCGCGATACGGGGTGCACGACTGCGCTTTAAAATTGGCGACAATGCCGCCAAAACAGTGATCGGTAAAAGGGTATTTACCTCAAACACCTGTCTCATGGCAGCGCGCTTGATCTGACCGAGCGCGCGCTCGGGCCGGTAGCCCTCTCCCTGAAGTACACCGTTACAAATGACCAAGCGGTTAATGTCGCGATCGTCGGCCAACAATCTATCCGCGAGGACCTGTATCGCTGCTTCGGTGTAGTCGCAGGTATGCGTGAATACACCATCGCGCTCAGTCCAATGCGACAGTGACGCTGATCTGGCAACAGCAAGGATGGGCCTTTGCTCCGCTCGTTGCCAGCGATTCACCAATGCCTCACCGATGCCGCTGCCAGCACCCACAACAACGTCAATACACTGGAGATCGGTCTCTGTGGCCATACACGTCTCGCTCATCACTTGGGTTACCCTTTTGGCTTCATTTATACGAGAAGAGTCCTGAGCAGATGACGACACAGACGCGGCGAATCGCCTTCATTGGACTGGGCGCCATGGGGTTCCCTATGGCCGGGCATCTCGCGCGAGCGGGTCATACCGTCACGGTCTACAACCGTACCCCTGCGCGGGCACAGGCGTGGCACAACGTTTATGGCGGCAAAATTGCCGCGACTCCGGCTGAAGCAGCAGCCGGGCAGGATGCCGTGATGCTTTGCGTGGGTAATGATGATGACGTGCTGGCCGTGTCGACGTCTGATCTCGGCGTGCTACAGACGCTGCCCGCGGGCGCCCTGCTGATCGATCACACGACGACCTCTGAGTCATTGGCGAAATCCCTTGCCGAGACGGCCCGTGAAAGCCAGGTCCGGTTTCTCGATGCCCCGGTATCGGGAGGACAGATTGGTGCAGAAAAAGGCGCGTTGACCGTGATGGTCGGGGCCAGTGAGGCAGATTATCGCGCGGCCCTGCCCCTCATCGAGTGTTACGCCAAATGTGTGCGACACATGGGCCCCCAAGGGACCGGTCAGCTCACCAAGATGGTGAATCAAATCTGTATCGCGGGACTGCTTCAAGGTTTGGCAGAGGGCCTGCATTTTGCCGAGCGAGCCGGCCTGGACGCATCACGAGTGACCGAGGTGATCGCGCAGGGTGCGGCGCAATCCTGGCAGATGGATAACCGGGCGAGCACGATGATCGCTGGCGAATTTGACTTTGGCTTCGCCGTAGATTGGATGCGCAAAGATCTGGGTATCGTGCTGGAGGCGGCGCGGACCGCCGGCATCGAGGTCCCGGTTACCGAGCTGGTCGACCGCTTTTATGCTGATGTGCAAAACATGGGTGGCAACCGCTGGGACACCTCAAGTCTGATCCAACGTCTGCGCGCCCGGGATAACGTGATCTAACCCTCTGGCAATCGTCAGGGGCTTCCAGAAAGCAGTGCGCGGCGACTACATTGCGCCGGGGAAAGCACCGCCGTCGAGCAGGATATTCTGACCAATGACAAAGCCGGCCTGATTCGAGCACAACCAGGCGCATGCGGCGCCGAATTCTTCACTGGTACCGAAGCGCCCCACGGGGACCGTCGCCATACGGGCCGCTCTCGCTTCTTCTAAAGAGATCCCCCGCGCCTCGGCATCCACCTTATCCAACGTAGCCAAACGATCCGTGTCGTGGAGACCCGGCAACAGGTTATTGATGGTCACCCCGGTGCCCGCAACCTGACGCGATACCCCCGCTACATAACCTGTAAGACCGGAGCGGGCAGTATTAGACAAGCCGAGCACGGGAATCGGGGCTTTCACCGCGACGCTGGTGATATTGACGATGCGACCCCAGCCTCGCTGGGTCATGCTCGGCAAGAGGGCTTTAATTAGGGCAATGGGCGTGAGCAGGTTGGCGTCAAACGCAGCGATAAAATCATCGCGCGACCAGTCGGACCACAGACCGGGCGGTGGCCCCCCGGCATTGGTAACGAGAATATCGAGTTCGCCCGCCGCGGCGAGTACCGCTTGCTGCCCGGCCTCACTGGTGATGTCAGCAGCTACTGCAGTCACCTCCACTCCGTACTCGCTACGCAACTTGCTAGCCGTAGCTTCCAGCGCCTCGCTACCGCGAGCGTTGAGGACCAGATCAACACCCTCGGCTGCCAGCGCCTCGGCACACCCCTTGCCCAGTCCTTTTGACGAGGCGCAAACGAGTGCACGCCGACCTCTGATTCCCAGATCCATATTCAGCAACTCCTCTACTGCTTGACCAGAGATTATCCGTCATCAGGGCCCACTGTTGTACTATCGAGCGCTTTCGAGACCACCAAGGTTGAGTAATAGCGCACCATGACTGACGTGCCTTTCTGGGAACATAAAACCCTCGATGAAATGACCGACAGCGAGTGGGAATCCCTCTGTGATGGCTGCGGACAATGTTGCCTACACAAGCTGATTAATGAGGAAACCGCGGACGTCTTTTACACACGGGTTTGCTGCGCCCTTTTGAACACCCAAACCGCGCGCTGTACCGACTATACCCAGCGCTTCTCCAAGGTGAAGGATTGCCTCGACGTGCGGCGCATGACGGCCTCGGAACTCGCTTGGATGCCGCGAACCTGCGCCTACCGCCTGATTCACGAGCGTAAACCGCTGCCATCATGGCATCCGTTAGTGAGCGGTGACCCCACGTCAACGCGCGCTGCAGGTGTGGCGGTGACGGACTGGGCCGTCAGCGAAGAGACGGTCAATCTGGATAACCTCGAAGCCGAGATCATTGAATGGATCGACACCTGAGTCGCTGATACCCATGGCCTCTTTTGATAACGTAGCGACTGGTGTGCTGACGCTCGCGGAATCCAAACGGAGCCAGAGCGGCAGTTGGATTTGGCGCTGAGGATCAGAGGGGGACTTATGCAAGACGAGAAACAGGCGAGCACGACTTCGGGATACCCAATGTTAGTTGCGTTACCCGTATCAATTGCTGCGGGTATTGCCGGAACAATTCTCCTGGGGGGCGTTCTCCTCAAGGGGCTGGCATTGCTGGTCGCGGTGTTGGCGGGCGTCTGTCTTGCCGGTTTCTATATGGTCGCGCCCAATGAAGGTCGGGTCCTGCAACTCTTCGGGCAGTACGTCGGTACTGATCGCGCGCTGGGTCTTCGTTGGGCTAACCCTTTTTATAGCAAGCAGCGGGTGTCCCTGAGAATCCGCAATTTCGAAAGCGGTCAGCTCAAGGTCAATGACTCGGCCGGCAACCCTATCGAAATAGCCGCCGTGGTGGTTTGGCGAGTTGTAGACACCGCGGAGGCGGTCTTCGAGGTGGATGATTACGAGGATTACGTGGCGATCCAGAGTGAAGCTGCCATCCGCAACATGGCGACCAGCTACCCCTACGATGACCACGAGGGCGAATCCATTACCCTGCGCGGCAGTGCTAATGAGATTGGCGATATTCTAAAACACGAGGTGCAGGAGCGGTTGGGCAAAGCGGGGGTCGAGGTACTGGAAGCGAGGATCAGTCACCTGGCCTATGCGCCAGAAATCGCCAGCGCCATGCTCCAGCGACAGCAGGCCTCCGCCATTGTCGCGGCCCGCGGCAAAATCGTCGAAGGCGCGGTCAGCATGGTAGAGGCGGCCCTGCAACAGCTGTCCGAGCGACAGATTCTCGAATTAGACGCCAACAGCAAGGCCACGCTGGTCAGCAATCTACTGGTGATTCTCTGCAGTGACCGCGCAGCCCAACCCGTGGTGAACAGCGGCGGCAATCCGGGCGCCTGACGTCTTAGACCGATTTGCTTGCCTGTGTCAGCAGGCGGTCCAACTGGTCCGCAAAGGCTTTGCGATCGGTGTGCGTGAGCGGTGGCGGCCCGCCGGTGTGCTCGCCTGAGGCGCGCATGGTTTCCATAAAGTCGCGCATCTGAAGCCGTTGGCGGATGTTGTTCTCGGTATAGCGCTCACCCCTCGGGGTGACTACCCGCGCGCCCTTCTCCAGTACTTCGCTGGCCAGTGGAATATCTGCAGTGATCACCAAATCCCCCGCCTCTATGCGGGCGGCAATTTCGTGATCTGCCATATCCGGACCTTTGGCGACCTGATACAGACTAATCAAAGGCGACGCGGGGACCTGAAAGGATTGATTGGCAAACAGGGTGAGTTTGATCTCTCGCTTTTGCGCCGCGCGATACAAAATCTCGCGAATCACGACAGGGCAGGCATCGGCGTCAACAAGGATTTTCATGGTGGCGTGCCTCTGGGCCCGTTCGATTCACTGCATTAAAACTGTCTGACAAGACGATGGCACAGCGGCTCGTTCGGCTGCTGGCCCGGTCGCGCCAAGTGTGTATACTACGCGCCCCGGCGGGCGTCAGTCCTGTCTGGATCCGCGCGGAATTAGCTCAGCTGGATAGAGCGTCGGTCTACGAAACCGAAGGTCGCAGGTTCGACTCCTGCATTCCGCGCCACTTATCCACCGACTGGTGAGATGCGCTACCAAAATCCAGAGTGCCCTAGGGCAGTGGTACTGATAGCCCCTCTTTTCCTTCGAGGCCTGACAATCTGTGAAACTTTACGGCGTTACCACCTCACCCTATGTCCGACACGCTCGCGTCGCACTGCTTGAGTCGGGCCTTGACTGGCAATTTGAGCAAGTTACCCCCGAAACCATCCGTCTGTCGCCCACTTTGCGGGTCCCTTTCCTCATCGATGGTGATCTCACCCTTACCGATTCTGCAGTCATCGTGCGCCATGTGCGCGAGCGCTCAGGGCAACCGTATCTGACCACCGTCTCCGATCACGAATTATTTGCGCTGGCCACATCCTTACTCGATACCGCAGTCAATCTTTATTTACTCAATATCAGTGACAGCGCCGCACTCGCAGAGGTAACGACCGGCACCTCTGCCACTGGATTTAACCCGCGGACCTATTATGAACGCCAGCAGGAGCGAATTGCTGTCGGCATTCAAGGGCTCGAACAATGGCATCTCGCCTCATCCGGGCCTTACACAGACGGCGAACTGCGTCTGGCCTGTCTGCTCGATTGGGCGACATTTAGGGAGACAATCGATCTATCGGGATGCCCTAACCTCAACCGATTTCTTGCCGGGGCGCAACAATGGCCCGCATTCGCAGAGACCGCACCCAATCTCTGATCTCCTGAGGCGCCAGTCTCCCTAGCGACATCGCGTTGTTCCATAGAATCCCGTTTTTGCGCCGCCGACACCAGAAATGTCCGGGTTTTTAAGTTGTCGCCCGCGCGGTAAGGTCAGGATTGAACCTGCACTCGGTGAAAACGATGGACGACGACTTTCAGATTTTTCTCGTCATATTGCTGGGCACCCTGGCTATCGTATTTTCAGTGATGGCGTTTGCCTATCGGTGCCGCGCCTGCGGCAGCCTCAGCCATGGCTTTAAATCAGACAAGGTTCCTGATCTGGAAACCGGCGACGCTTTCTTCGTATGCCGCAAATGCGGTGACCGACAGGTAAAGGGAAAAGTAGAACCGGATGGTTCCGTTATTTGGTTCGGCGGCGGCTCAGGCACCTTCGATAAAGACGGCGGGTATGTCGGTGATGCCGGTGGCGCCTTTGGCGATGGCGGCGGTGGCGATGGAGGTGGCGGCGGTGATGGTGGCGGCGGCTGACACCCCATGATGCATGTAACGACCAAGGCCTGGCGGGCCGCTGTTTTTGCGCTCCCACTTGTCACAATGGGATGCGGTGGCGGCGGTGGTGCAACCCCGGCGCCTGCAGCACCGATCGTTACGCCGCCCCCCGAGGAACCCGCCTCAGGATTGTGGATCACCTCCTCAGAAGGTGGGGGGCTAGCCGCATACCAACAAAAGCTGACGACTGTGGTTGGCACTGAGCGCTACGCGGCCAGCGCCGATAGCGCGCCTGCGCCCGAGGGTGGTGCAAGTGGCTACTCAACCACTTACACGCTCGAACCTGCCACCGACGAGTACGATATCGTCAAGTACGATGGCTCCACACTCGCCATTGCGCCCAGTCGCAGCGGTTGTTGCTTCATTCTGGACGACACGGCCATGCCAGCCTCGGATGCCGCGATATCACCGGAGTCGCCTCCGCCTGATGCCGAAATTCGTCTGTTCCGCACCGATCCCGCGGGCGGGAGCGGCACCTTTATCACGTCAATTGAGTTGGACGAGGGTTTTCGGACCGAAGGGATGTATCTCGCCGACGATCGCCTTCAGGTTTTGTCATCAACCGCCTGGTGGGGGGCTTATGGAGAGCGCCACATTGAGCCGGGCTATTGGGAATCCAGCGAGGTTCGGCTCGATACTTACGACTTGACTGAACCCACGCAACCCACGCTGATCAATCAATGGTGGATTGAGGGGGTCTTGGTCTCGTCTCGCAGACGCGCTGATCAGATTTATCTGGTATCGCGCCATACGCCCGCCATAGAAGGTCTGGTGCCCTACCCCAGCACAGAGGAGGAAGCCGCCAACAACGAGGCACTGCTCGCCGACGCCGATGAAAGCGATATCCTGCCCGAAATCCGCCTTAACGACGAGGTGATCTCGCCCCTCAGCCTCGATGATTGTTATCGTCAGGACCCTGAACACCCGCTGGCGACCGAGCGACCCGCCGATCCGATCATCACCACGCTACTCACCCTATCGGCCAGCAGCGGTGAAGTCATTGAGGCCGCCTGTGCGATGGAATCCTTAGATGGCGTGTATATCGGCGACACTTTCATCGCGCTGAGCTTTGTGGATTGGCATACCGGTTCAGACCAAACGCTGATTCACCTTCTGGATCGCGAGGCATTGAGTTATCTTGGCTCAGAGTCGGTCAGCGGCGCCCTCTACTCCGGGGGCAATGCAGATTTCCGCATTAATGAGTACGAGGGTGCTGTCCGCCTCATCACCACTCGTTGGACCGACGATCCCGATGATCAGTTTCAACATGTCCTGTACACACTGGAACCCGACGCCAACGAGCCCGAACTCTCGGTGCTGGCTGCATTGGGTGATGATGACGAACAGCGACTGGGCAAGCGCAACGAAGATCTTTATGGCGTCCGCTTTATGGGTCCGCGGGCGTATCTGGTGACCTTTGAGCGTATCGATCCGCTCTACATTATTGATCTAGCCGATCCCTCAGCCCCACAGATACTCGGCGAATTGGAGGTCCCGGGATTTTCCGACCTACTGCACGAAGTCAGTGACACGCTGTTACTGGGCCTGGGGTCGAGCGAAACGCGTTTACCCAAACTTGAGCTATTCGATATCACCGACACCGCGGCACCCGTGTCCCAGAGCGTCATTGAAATAGCCGCGGGATATGAGTGGGCGTACAGCCCGGCGCAATACAATCGTCACGCGTTCACTTATCTTGCGGGCGAGGAAACCGATCGACTCACCGTCCCCTACAGCGCCTCCCGCATCACGCGGGAGCACTATGAGCAAATTGATCGAATCGCGCTTTTTGAAATCAAAAACAAACAAGTAGCAGCGCGCGCCACTATCGAACCCGTCGGCGAAGTCACGTTGAAACCGGGTTCGGTCAGCGACGATACCCGAGTGGTCATCGATAGCGAGGCCCTCTACGTCGTGGCGCAAAGTGAATTAATGAGCGGCTTCTGGAGTAACCCTGAGGCACTGCAAAGACTCGCGGCTGATTGACACCGTCGACCCCTTGAAACCCGCCAGCGGCGAGGGTTGCACCCCGAAAACCGCCGCGCGCGATCACGGCTGATGCCAAGGCGATTTAGTGCTGGCGCGCGCCACCTGTTCTGAGTAAAACTACTGACGTCGCTCCACACCCTGTCGCGGTGTTGAGTTAAGAATCGCCGGCTTTACGGGGGGACCTGACGATGGCGAGACGTGCGGGAGGCAGGCAGGCACGACATGCACAACGTGCCGCGCCACTAGAAGAAACTATGAAGCCCGTGCGGCCCGGTGAGCGCGGCGGCCGCTACAAACCTTTCTCCGACGAGGCCCTCGCGGCGATCGTCGACAACATCTTCCGCATTCTCGAAGAAGTCGGCTTCAAGGACGCGACACCCCACTGCATTGAAACCTGTACCGCCGTTGGCGCCATCATGGGGGATGACGGTCGCCTGCGAATCCCGCGCAGCGTCGCGGAGAATGCGCTGAGCAAAGCCAAACGCAATCTGACGCTGCACGCGCAGGACCCCGCCTTTGATCTCGATTTGTCTGGATCTCGGGTGCACTTCGCGACCGCGGGCGCGGCGGTCATGATTGCGGACTCGGTGAAAAATGAATACCGCGATTCCACCACTCGCGACCTGTACGACTTGGCCCGCATTGCTGACAACTGCGAACACATTCACATGTTCCAGCGCATGTGCGTGCTCAGGGATCTTGAGAATACCTACGAGATGGATCTCAACACCACCTACTGCTGCGTCGCGGGAACGCGCAAGCACGTGGGTGCCAGCTGGAGCAACTGCGATCACCTCGCCAAAGCGCTCGAGATGCTCCACATCATCGCCGGTGGCGAGTCCCAATGGCGAGCGCGCCCCTTCGTCAGTCAATCGAACTGCTTTGTCGTTCCTCCCATGAAATTTGCTCAGGACGCGCTGGAGTGTCTGCGAGTCGCGGTTGAAGGGGGCATGCCCGTTCTCCTGCTTTCAGCCGGCCAAGCGGGCGCTACAACCCCGGCGACACTCGCCGGAGCGGTGAGCCAAGCGTGGGCCGAGTGTATTGGCGGTCTGGTCTACGTGAATGCCATTGAACCAGGCGCCCCCGCCATTATTGGCGCCTGGCCTTTTGTCTCGGATTTACGCACGGGCGCCATGAGTGGAGGTTCCCCTGAACAGGGCTTGATTTCCAGTGGTTGCGCCCAGCTCGGGCTCTACTTCGACCTGCCCTTTGGCACCGCCTGTGGTATGACCGATGCCAACATGCCGGACTTTCAGGCCGGCGCAGAGCGGGCACACACCTTGATGCCACCGGCATTAGCGGGTGCCAATTTGATCTATGAGGCCGCGGGTATGTACTCCAGTCTGCTGGGAGTCTGCTCCGAAAGCTTAATTTTGGATAACGATGTCCTCGGCGCCACCCTCCGTGCGGTCAGGGGGATCGAGGTCAACGAAAAAACTCTGGGCTTCGATGACTTGGCCGCGGTATGTCTGGGTGACAAAGGGCACTACCTCGGTTCTGATCACACCCTGGCGGTGATGCAGAGCGAGTATATTTACCCCGAGGTCGGTAACCGGTTTAGCCCTAACGTATGGGAGGCCGCCGACAAGTCGCTGGCGATTGATAACGCCATTCGGACCCGCGACCAGATTCTGGCCACCTATATACCCAGCCACATCAGTCCCGAAATCGATGCCGAGATCCGCGCCAAGTTCCCGATTCGACTGATCACGGAAGATCTCCAACAGAGCGCCTGACCTCAGGCGCTACTCGACGGCCCCTCCCTGTGCGTGGGGGCGTAGCGCCCCTAAACAGCGGCTTCGCTAGCGCCTAATTTGCGCGTTGTCCGGGTCATACAGTGGCCGCAGGGACACTTCGGCGGCAAAGCGCTCGCAGGCAATCTCCACCTCGTATTGCCCGCTCAGCACACCCTCGTCGGCGGCTCCCGGCTCCGACGACACATAACCGAGACCCACAGCGCCACCGAGGAAATGACCATAGGCGCCGGAGGTGATATGACCCACCAGCTCGCCGTCCCGCCAGATCGGTTCATTGTGATACATCAGCGGCACCGGGTCTGTGAGACGCAGTTGTAGCAGTCGCCGCGACAGGCCTCGCTCACGCTGTGCCAGCAATGCCTCGCGACCGATGAAGCCGCCCGCCTTGTCAAACTTGATCACAAAGTCCAGACCCGCCTCCAGCGGCGAATCCTCGTCGGTAATATCGTGGCTCCAATGGCGATAGGCTTTTTCCATCCGTAGCGAGTTCAGCGCGTGATACCCTGCGTGAACCAGCCCGAGGTCTGCGCCCGCCGTCACGATACGGTCGTAAATATCCTGCATGAACTCCGTGGGGATATAGAGCTCCCAACCCAATTCGCCCACAAAGGTGATGCGGGAAGCGCGCACATAGCCATACCCCATCTCGATCTCTCGGCTGGTGGCGAAAGGAAAGCCCCCATGACTCAGGTCGTCCGGCGTCAGCGATTGCAGCAACTCGCGGGACCGGGGCCCCATGATCGATATCACGCCCATCGCCGAGGTGACATTGGTCAACACACAATGCGCCGCGTCGGGGATGTGCCGCTTAAGCCAATAAAAATCCCTGACTTCGGTCTCAGCGGCCGAAACAATCATGAAAACATGATCAGAAAGACGCGTCACCGTGAGGTCCGCCTCAATACCCCCCCGTTCATTGAGCCATTGGGTGTAGACCACCCGACCGGGTGCCACGTCGATATCATTGGCGCAAACGTGGTTGAGCACCGCTGCGGCATCTCGCCCCTCCAACCGAAATTTGGCGAACGAGGACTGATCAAACAGGGCCACGCCCTCGCGCACGGCGCCATGCTCGGCTGCCGAGTGCTCAAACCAGTTCTGACGTCCATAACTGTATTCGTAGACCGGCTCGACACCGGCGGGCGCATACCAGTTAGGACGCTCCCACCCAAACGCCTCACCGTGACAGGCGCCCGCTGCGACCAAGCGGTCGTGAATCGCCGACTTGCGCACGCCGCGCCCCGTCTCGTACTGACGAAACGGAAAATGGGTGGCGTAGAGCAAACCAAGGCTCTCGCTCACCCGCGATTGCAAATACTGGCGATTACGCTGGAAGGGCATATTCCGACGAACATCGACCTCCCACAAATCCACGGGCGGCCGCCCGTCGCGAATCCACGCGGCTGTGACCTTGCCAACGCCGCCTGCAGACTGCAGGCCAATGGAGTTAAGCCCCGCCGCGACAAAGCAATTTTTGAGCTCGGGCGCCTCACCCAGGTGGTAACGCACATCGGGGGTAAAGCTCTCGGGCCCGCAGAAGAATTTCTGGATGCCTGCCCGCTCCAACGCTGGAAGTCGCTTCATGGCGTCATGCAGTACTGGTTCGAAGTGATCAAAATCACCCGCGATCTCGTCGAAGCAAAAATCCTCGGAAATGCCCTCCATACCCCAGGGCTTGGCTGAGGGCTCAAAGGCCCCCACCAGCAACTTACCGGCGTCGTACTTGTAATAGGTGCAGGCGTCGTAGTCCCGCAACACTGGCAGCTCCGGGCTCAGGCCCTCTACCCCTTCAAATAAGACGTAATAGTGTTCACAAGCATGGAGCGGCAGATTCACGCCCACAGAGGCCGCGAGATCACGGGACCACATGCCACCGCAAATCACGACGTATCGAGAGCGGATCTCTCCCTCGGCCGTCCGAACACCGGTCACCCGATCACCATCACGGAGAATCGCCTCGACCTTGGTATGAGTGAAAATCTGTGCGCCGCGGCTCTTTGCCCCTTTGGCCAACGCTTGAGTGATATCCACGGCGTTGGCATAGCCGTCGGAAGGGATGTGGATCCCTCCATAGAGGTCGTCGGTCTGAATCAACGGATACTTTTCCGCGATCTCACCGGTCGATAAAACGTTGACCTCCAACCCAAACACCTTCGCCATGGAGGCGCTGCGTTTGAGTTCTTCAAAGCGCTCCGCGGTGGCAGCAATCGAAATCGATCCGCACTGGCGATACCCAGTTGCCTGACCCGTCTCGGCCTCCAATCCGCGATACAGCTCGCTGGTGTAGCGAGCGAGTTGGGTCATGTTGATGGAGGACCGCAACTGCCCCACCAGTCCGGCCGCGTGCCACGTGGTACCGCTGGTCAGTTCCTTTCGCTCAAGCAACACCACATCGGTGATGCCGGCATCTGCCAGGTGATAGGCGACCGACACCCCGATAACGCCGCCACCGACAACAACAACCTCGCACTGATCCGGTAAACCCGCCATCAAGAGGCCAATCTTTCGTTGGTCGGGTCATAAAGCGGATCGGCCAACACGGTCGCCCGACACCGGGCGTCTAGCAGGCCGATATCGATCACCGAGCCGGGAGCGGATTGCGCCGGAGGGACATAACCAAAGCCGAGACTCTTGTTGACCGCGTAGCCATAGCCACCCGAAGTCGTCACACCGATACAGGCGTCGTTCAGGAATATTGGCTCACCCCCCCGCACCTCGGCATCCTCTGCTTCGACCTCAAAATAGACCAGACGCAGCGGCCCTGCCTCGGCGGACTCCGTCGCGGCTTTCCCAATGAAGTCATCCTTGGCAGCGCCGAAAAAGCGCGCCATGTCTGCCTCCAGCAGATTCACCTCGTTAGTAAGCTCGGCGCCCCAACCGCGATAGGCCTTTTCCATCCGCAGGCTATTCAGGGCATACAAGCCGAAGTCCGCGATGCCGTGCGCCTCCCCAGCGGCCCACACCGCCGCATACAGCGCGGGCAAATCTGCCATCGCCGGGTGAAGCTCCCAACCCAGCTCGCCCACGTAGTTGATGCGCAGGGCTAAGGTCGGAATTCCGGCAATCTCGATCTGCTGTGCAGTGCGCCAGGGGAAATCCGCATTCTCCAGCGAGGCGTCGGTCAGACCGCTCAGCACTCCACGGGCCTTGGGTCCAGCCACCACGATGACCCCCCGCTCCTCTGTGGTATTGCGAATTTCGACCTGCTCACCGACCTGCACCTGCTGCACCAGATGATCAAGGTCTCTGAGCTCCGCGCTCGCTGCGGACAGGAGATAAAAGTGCTCGGATGATATCCGTGTCACGGTCGCCTCGCCGAGGATGCGGCCATTTTTCGACAGGAAGTGCGCCAGCGCAATCCCGCCGTTACGTCGGGGCATGCGGTTGGCCAACACGCGATTCAAAAAGGCTTCCGCGTCGGCGCCGGTGACGTCGTACTTTGCAAATCCGGTCAGGTCGATCAGCCCCAACCGTTCGCGCACGGCTTTGCACTCCTCTCGCACCACTTCGAAAATGTTATTACGTCGGTAACTGTGCTCTTCCTCCCGACCATCGAGAGAGAACCACTTGGGGCGCTCCCAGCCAAAGGTCTGGGTGTGCACCGCACCCTTGGCTTTCAAAGTGTCGTGAAGCGGGGTCAGTCGGCAGTCGCGGGCCGCAGGGAATTCCTCACCCGGCAATGGCGTAGCGTAGGTCAGCCCATAATCCTGAAAACCTTTGGCGCGCATGTAGCCGCGGTCAGCGAACACACCGAAACGCCGCGGATCAAAGCCGGTCATGTTGATCTCTGAGTCACCGTGTACCATCCACTGTGCTAGATACTTACCGCAGCCGGCGCCCTGAGCGATCCCGAACGAGGAGCCGCAGCAGAGCCAGAAATTATCAATGCCGGCGACGGGACCCAGCAGCGGCGGGCCATCCGCTGAATGGGGGATCGCGCCGTTGACAATGCGCTTGATGCCGGCGTTCAGCATGGGCGGCATACAGTTCATCGCCCGCTCCAGCCAGGGCATCAGACGATCGAGATCATCGGGAAACAACTCACTGTCAGAAGACCACGGCGGCAGACCACTGGGACCCCAGGCCTCGGTCAATCCGGTTGATTCGTAAATGCCAATCAACCCCGACTTCTGCTCTTGTCTGATATAGGCCGATGCATAGGGATCGCGCATGACCGGGAACTCCTCGTCCCGGTCGATAAATTCCTGAATGGCCCCGGTGACGATGTAGTGGTGTTCCATGTTGCAGATGGGTAAGTCCGTGCCCACCATCTGCGCCACCTGACGCGCGAAGCTGCCCGCCGCGTTCACCACAATCTCGCAAGTGACTTTACCCAGCTCGGTGTCGACCTCCCACTCACCAGAGGGTAAACGGTTGATATCCATCACGCGGTTGTGCCGCACGATCTTCACGCCCCAGTCGGTCGCACCGCGAGCCATGGCGTTGGTGAGGCCCGAGGGATCAGCGTGACCATCATCGAGGGTCCAGGCACCGGCAATGACACCCTCAATATCGTAGAAAGGATTGATCTCCTTGATCTTGGCAGGATCGATGATCTCCATCCTGAAACCGACGTTGTCGGCAATGCCCTTCATGTAGTGAAACCAGTCAATATCGGCTTGCTGCCGGGCAATGCGGATACCGCCTGAGGCATGCCAGCTCACGTACTGTCCGGTCTTCTCCTCGAGCGTCGGGTAGAGGCGGTTTCCGTAGTCATGAATTTTTGCGAGGTTGTAATTGCCGACCAAGCTGGGGCATTGCCCGGCGGCGTGCCAGGTGGAGCCCGAGGTCAACTCTCCCTTCTCAATCAACATCACGTTGGTCTCACCTTCCTCGGCAAGGTGATAAGCCAGCGCTACCCCCATGATGCCGCCGCCCACAATGACGATCCGAGCTTGAGAATCCATCGACATACCGCGCCCCCATTTCTTGTGCCCCGAGGCTACCGTGGGGTTTCGAATCCCGTCAATGGATGCCCCGGTTAGAGCGCCAAAATTTCGTGTTGGTCATGTCGCTTTTGGTGCGCTGAGTGTCGGTTTGGTTCAAGCCTCTCGAGATCAAGAGCGCCACAGTAGCGCCCATATTTTCCGGGGGTCCGAGGCCGAAAACAGTACCGTAAATGTGGCTTTGCCAGTAAGATAGCGGCTTGTTTTCGAGGTCACCATGACTCGAACCCGAGCCGAACGTTACGGCGACAGAAAAGGCAACAGGAGCGGCCAAGTCGGACCGACACAGAGGCTCGAGGTGTGTAGCACCTCATAATGGAAGTAGCGCGATGAGTGAACGTGCGAGCAGGCGAAAAGGCGGGGGTCGGGCCGGACGACGTGAGGCTCGGGGCACGCCTGCCGCGGCAACGGCACCTTTCATCGAACGCAAGATCCCCTATTTCGAAATTCTCAGTGAGGAAAACCTCGAACTCATCGAGCACAACGCCGACCGGTTGCTGGCGGAAATCGGCATCGATTTTCTCGACGACCCGGAAGTCCTCGATCTGTGGCGCGACGCCGGTGCCGACATCGATGGCACCCGAGTGCGATTCCCGGCGGGCATGTGCCGAACCATCATTAAGGCAACAGCGCCTGCAGAATACGTCCAACACGCGCGCAATCCTGAGCGCAACGTCACCATTGGCGGCAAGCGCACCGTACTGGCGCCGGCCTATGGCTCGCCTTTTGTGCATGATTTGGACAAGGGAAGACGCTACGCCACCATTGAGGACTTTCGCAATTTTGTCAAACTGACCTACCTCTCCCCCGGCTTGCATCACTCTGGCGGCACGGTCTGCGAGCCCGTTGATCTGCCCGTGAACAAGCGCCATTACGACATGGTGTACAGCCACTTCAAATATAGCGACAAGCCGCTGATGGGATCGGTCACCCACTGGCGGCGCGCCCAAGACACCGTCGACATGGCAAAAATTGTTTTTGGTGATGACTTTGTCGACCAGAACTGTGTGCTGACCAGCCTGATCAATGTCAACTCGCCGCTGGTATTCGACGCCACGATGCTGGGCTCGCTCAAGGTCTATGCGCGCAACAATCAATCCACGGTGGTATCACCGTTTATTCTCGCCGGTGCCATGTCGCCCGTCACGGTCACGGGTACCGTCACCCAGAT
>CAXPKH010000200.1:0-14798 GCA_964217615.1 Luminiphilus sp. | reverse complement strand
CGCTTCTCGAATGAAGCGTCGCCTGCGAGCGGGCGCCGATCTGATTGTTGTCGATCCGCGCTCGATTGATCTCGTGCGCTCGCCCCATATCCAGGCGGAACATCACCTGCAGTTAATGCCGGGTACTAACGTAGCCGTGCTCAATGCGATCTCCCACGTGGTGGCGACTGAGGGGCTGATTGATGAGGCGTTCGTTGCTGAGCGCTGCAACAAGACATCGTTCAAGGCCTGGCTGGACTTTATCCGTCTACCCGAAAATAGCCCCGAGGCACTTGCCGAAACAACAGGCGTAGCGGCCGAGACCCTGCGCGCAGCGGCGAGAGCCTATGCGACGGCCGACAACGGCGCGATCTATTACGGTCTCGGTGTCACCGAGCACTCTCAGGGATCCACGATGGTTATGGCGATGGCCAACCTGGCGATGGCGACCGGTAACATCGGCCGGCTGGGCGTTGGGGTCAATCCCCTGCGCGGCCAGAACAACGTGCAAGGCTCTTGCGACATGGGATCGTTTCCCCACGAGTTCGTCGGTTATCGCCACGTGTCGGACGACACCGTGCGGGAGCAGTTCTCCGCGCTGTGGGGGGTGACGCTTCGGGAAGACCCGGGCATGCGCATTCCCAATATGTTGGATTCCGCGGTCGCGGGAGAATTCAAAGGTATTTACATTCAGGGTGAGGATATCGCCCAGTCGGATCCCAATACCCACCACGTCGCTGAAGCACTCAGAGCCATGGACTGTGTGATCGTGCAGGACCTGTTCCTCAACGAGACCTCGCACTTTGCGCACGTGTTCCTGCCGGGTACCTCTTTTCTGGAGAAAGACGGCACGTTTACCAACGCTGAGCGACGCATCAACCGCGTGCGGCCGGTGATGACGTCGCGCACCGGTCTCTCGGAGTGGGAGGCCACCTGCGCGCTGAGTGAAGCCATGGGTTACCCCATGCCTTATGAGAGTGCTGCCGAGATCATGGATGAGATTGCGGAACTCACGCCGACGTTTGCCGGTGTCTCTTTTGATCTGCTCGACAAGCTGGGCAGTGTGCAATGGCCCTGTAACGAACAGGCGCCCACGGGCACGCCGATCATGCACAAAGATCAATTTGTGCGCGGCGAAGGGCAGTTCATGACAACGCCTTATGTGCCGACCGACGAGCGTTCAACCCGCAAGTTTCCGCTGTTGCTCACCACCGGTCGTATTCTCAGCCAATACAATGTGGGCGCCCAGACGCGCCGGACCCATAACGTGGTCTGGCACGCCGAGGATGTGCTGGATATTCACGAGGCGGACGCCGAGGCCCGCGGGGTCAAAGACGGGGATTGGATCGAAATCGCCAGTCGGGCAGGGCAGACCCGCATGCGTGCGCGCATCAGCGACGATATCCCTGCCGGTGTGGTGTACACGACGTTCCATCACCCGGTAAGTGGCACGAATGTGATCACCACCGACAATTCGGATTGGGCGACCAACTGCCCAGAGTATAAGGTGACGGCGGTCGAGATCCGTCCGAGTTCAGAGCAGCGCCCATGAGTGGCGGGGGCGACTATAAGCAGGAGCATCTGATCAAGATGGCCAATCAGATCGCCCATAGTGTGCCAAGCCAGGACGACGTGTCAGGTCAGGTCAGCCAGCATTTGCGCCAGTTCTGGACGCCGGGAATGCGGCAAACCCTGCGAGAGATTGCTGACGAGAACCCCGACAGACTGATCGAAGACGTTCACAACGCATTGCGATCTCTGTAGTCGGGAGCACCTGAGCAGAGTGACGCTTTTGGTCATTCGTGTGTCGGATTTGAAACAGCGCGTTGAGCTTGAAAAGCGCCAAATGCGCACCAGAAATTAGCCGCGATGGGTCCTCTCGGAGTGAGGGGATCGCGGGCCCGATCGGCGACGATAGCGGCGGGCAAAGCGGATTCAATTGACCGCCCACAAGGCAAAATGAGTGCCGCGGGCAGCAGTGTGATGGGGAGTGCAGGAGACTTATATGGCAGCGTTACCCGAGAAAGCGCGAGTGGTGATTATTGGTCAGGGCGGTATTGTCGGGGCGTCGGTGATGCACCACCTCGTCGAAGCCGGCTGGGACGATATCGTGGGTATCGAAAAATCGGCGATTCCCACCGACATTGGCTCCACCTCCCACGCTTCAGACTTCTGCTACATGACCTCTCACGACAAGCTGAATGTGTTCACCAGCACCTACAGCCGAGAGTTTTATAAATCCCGCGGCAACTTTATCGAAATCGGGGGCATGGAAGTGGCCCGCAAAGGTGACGAGGCCCAGGTTCAGGAGTTGTTGCGCAAGGTGGCCTCGGGCAAGGCCTTCGGCACCAACGCCCGTATGATCACAGCGGCCGAGGCCAAAGAGCGCTTTCCGCTGCTGGAAGAGGACACGATCGAATGTGCGATGTGGGACCCGGACGCCGGCCTGGTCACACCCCGCTCGCAGAAAGTCGCGGGTGACCTGGTCGATGAGGCGGTGGCCGCGGGCAAGCTACAAGTGTTCCCCTACACCCCTGCCGAGGAAATATTGGTTGAAAACGGCCGCGCCGTGGGCGTGAAGACCGCCAAGGGCACGATCATGGCCGATTACGTGGTGCTGTGCTGCGGCATCTGGGGCTCCTTGGTCTCCGAGACCGCCAACGTCAAACTGCCGCTGATGCCTCTGGAACACCCCTTGTTGTTTTTTGGTCCCTGGGATGCGCTGGAAGGCACAGGTAAGGACATTGTTTACCCCTTGTTCCGTGATCAGGGAAATTCCGCCTACGTACGCGATACGGGTGACCCGACCACACCCGAGGGTGGATTGCTGGAGTGGGGCTACTACGAGCCGTTTGAGCCGCGACTGGTTGAGGCAACGGCCATTATGGAGCCCGAATACGCGCGCATGTCGCCCTCTATGAACGACCTGACGCTCGACCAGGTAATGGACGCTTTCGAGCGCTCGGTAGAGCTTACGCCAGTATTGGCCGAGTTACCCTGGGAAGAGCGCCGGTCTTTCAACGGCCTGTTGTCGGTGACCACCGACGGGGGTTCCGTGATTGGCGAATCGCCAGACGTGAAGGGCCTTTGGTTGTGTGAGGCGGTGTGGGTTAAAGATGGCCCGGGAGCGGGCAAGCTCCTGGCGGACTGGATGACCAATGGCCGAACGAGCATGGACCCCCATGGGATTGATCCGGCGCGGCATTACCCGATTCAGTTAACCGATGAGTTTATCCGCAATCGCTCCTACGAAATTGCGCAAAAGATCTACACGCCGGCGGTGCATCCCCGCGAGCCTTACGCGACGTCACGCCAGCTCCGCACCAGCCCCTTCTACGAGCGGGAAGTGGCGCTGGGGGGCTACTTTATGGAAGTGGCCGGTTGGGAGCGCGCTTATGGCTACGCTGCCAACGAAGCAACGCTGCTCGCCAAATACCGTGAGCAGGTGCCCACCCGCGAGGCCGAGTGGGATAACCGCCATTTTTGGGAAGTGTCGAATGCCGAGCATCTGGCCCTGAGTGATGGCGTCGGCATGATCAACCTCTCACACTTTGCCATTTTCGATGTGGTGGGCGCTGAGGCGGAGACGTTGCTGGAGTTCTGCTCGGTGGCCAAGGTCGGAACCGACACGCCGGTGGGTAAAGGCGTTTATACGCATTTTCTCGACCACGCTGGCGGTATTCACTCGGATCTCACCATTGTGCGTTTGGCCGAAGACAGCTTCCGGGTTATCTGCGGCGGCGACACCGGTCATCGCGACTATGTGTGGATGAAGCGAATGGTCGACAAGATGGGCCTGACGCAGGTCGAGTTTGTGGATCAGACCGAGCAGATCGCTACTCTCGGCCTGTGGGGTCCCGAGGCTCGCACGACACTGCAAAAGCTGATGGACGATCCTGACAGCGTTTCCCACGAGTCATTTCCGTACGCAAGCGCCAAAGAAATCAACGTTCAGGGCATTACCATCTGGGCGTTTCGCATTTCTTATGTGGGTGAGCAAGGCTGGGAGCTTTACTTCCCGTTTGCCGACGGCCTCAAACTGTGGGATGCGTTGTTCGAACTGGGTGTAACGCCCGTGGGTATTGAGACCTATGCCAACAGCCGCCGTTTGGAGAAGAGTCTGCGCCTGCAGAACGACGATCTCGAGATCGACTACAACCTCTACGAGGCGGGCCTTTCACGACCCAAGGTCAAGGCGGCAGACTTCCACGGCAAAGAAGCTTACGTGGCGCAGCGCGAGTTGCCTGAGCAAGCGGCTTACCTTTGCACCCTTGTGCTGGAAGACACCACGGATGAGAAGGGTGTGGTGCGCTACCCCGTTGGGCATTGGCCGTTGCTGGATCCTGAGTCGAGGGAAGTGATCATCGACTCCCATGGTCGTCGCTCCTACACCACCAGCGTGGCGTACGGCCCATCGCTGGGGCAGAACATTGCCATGGGCTATCTGCCGGCGGATCGTGCCAATGAAGGCGATACGGTCTTGATGGAGTACTTTGGGTGCTTCTTCCCCGCCAAAATTGTGTCGGTGGGGTACCGCGCCTTACTCGACCCGGACAACGAGCGCGTCAGAAGCTGAGAAAAGGGCCTTCGGGCCCTTTTTTTTGCGGGTGGATTTCCCCCGACCGCAACTGGGGGCACAAAGTGTCGGTTTTGTGTCCTAAATGTCGCTTTCGCGTAAATCTTAGGCCAGAATGCAGGCGAAGGCGCGTCGTTGCAGGGCCCGCCTCGTCGCAGATTGTGAGCGCACTCGGGGTGGCGATAGCAATGAACGTTGGCTTACACGGGATGATGAAACGGCCACAGCGTGTGGGGTTTCTGCTGATGGATCAGTTCACGCTGATCTCGCTGTCCAGTGCCATTGATCCCCTGCGCGTAGCCAATTTGCTCTCGGATCAGCAACTCTATGATTGGTGCCTGCTTGGATCCGGTGACAGCGAGCAAATCAGTAGCGATGGCGTGCGCGTGCGACTGGACCACACCCTCGGCGAGGAGGTGGAGCTGGATCTGGTTATCGTTGTGGGCGGCGTTGATATTGAGCGCACCGTGCAAAAAACCGATTTGGCATGGCTGCGCAAGCAATCTCAAAAAGGGGCTCAGATGGGGGCACTGTGCACGGGGTCCTATGCGCTGGCCAGCGCGGGACTGCTGAATGGCTATGAATGCAGTGCCCACTGGGATTGTTTGACGCTGTTAACCGAGCAGTTTCCGGGCATCGACTTCAATTCACATCTCTACACCATCGACCGTGATCGCATGACTTGCACCGGCGGCACGGTGCCACTGCACATGATGCTCGCCATGATGAGCAAGCGCCATCCGCAGTCGCTGGTAGACGGCGTGGCGGATATGCTGGTCTGCGAGCGTCATCGCACCGATGCAGAGATGCAGGTGATCCCGATGTGGTCGCGCAAGGTCGAGGTGCAGCCCAAGCTCAAAGAGGTGCTGCAACTGATGGAGGCGAATCTGGAGGAGCCGCTGTCGCTGCAGGATCTTGCCGAGTACGTGAATCTCTCGCGGCGGCAGTTGGAGCGCTTGTTTCTCAAGCACCTGCACAGCACGCCTTCGCGCTATTACCTGAAACTGCGCTTGGATCGCGCGCGCCGCCTGCTTAAGCAGACCTCGCGCTCGATCGTTGAGATTACGTCCATGTGTGGCTTTGTCTCGACAACTCACTTCAGCCGGTGTTATCGCAAGTACATGGGGGTATCCCCCAAGAGCGATCGCGCCCAGGGCGTACCGGCGGCCTATCAGATCTTTGAATCAGAACTGCCTTCCGATGGCGCGGAAGCGATGTCTTGAGCGTCACGCCAGCATCCGCATCCCGAATGAACTCGCAGACCCATGGCAAGGCACGAAAAATGGCGTTGCCCGGTGGGTTAGGGCGGTGACTCCTAACTCCCAGGCCTTCGATCAGTGGATTCGAACCGATTTTGTCGCACTCAATACGGCCTTGGAGGAAATTTATTTTTCCAGCGATACGCCGGAATCAGTGGTGGGCAAAGGAGATTCACTGAAGCAACAGCTGGAATCGGAAGGGCGTGTTTTCATCGAGGCATTATTGGCGGAGGGTAATACCGACGAGGGCTTTGATGCGGGCTATGAACTGCTGGGCAATGTCGGTTTTTATATGGCTGCCTGCCGACGACACGAGATCACCGAGCCCTCGCGTGAGGAGCGCTCACCGCTCATTGCCGCCTCAGCACTTGCCATGCAATTGGGCGCCTCTTTGGGCGTGGTGCCGCGATTCGCCTCCGCGCATCTTGAGACCCATAACCAGGCCTTGAACGGCGTGTTCAAGTGTTTCACCTCGCTGGAGGATGAGGCGCTGTTCCTGGTGTACAACACGCGCGCAGCGCTGGCCTATATCCGCGCGTCGGAATCCTTGCGACGAACGATTCCCCTAGGGGTGTCGCATCCGGTAACGCGGGATTTGCTCGACGCAGCCACCCATGCGCTGGAAGACGTGTTTCGTTCCAATGCCGAGCTCTTTGAAAAGCTCAACACGGAACGCTTTTTTTATTGTATTCGACCCTACTACAAACCCCACCGGGTCGGACTGCATGAGTACCGTGGTGCGAACGCCGGAGATTTTGCCGGGATAAACGTGATTGATTTATTGCTCGGTGTGTGTCGCGCCGATGATGCGTACTACTCGCAGTTGCTGGTCGATAAATTTTTATTCATGACGCCGGAGGATCAACTGGTCCTGCGAGACTGCATGCGCAGGCCCAGTCTGCTGGATCAATTTCTTGCTGAGCTGCCGAACTCGGGCGAGGCGTGGTTTCAGCAAAACCTCAGAGCATTCCTGGCCACCAGCGACGCCCACGGCAAGACGGCTGTGCAGCATCATGAATTGCTGGTTAATAAATTTATCGAGCAGCCCGCCGCTCAGGCGGACATGACAGATCGCTCGGGCATCACCGCCAGTGGGCCGCCCCTGCCGGTGCTGCTCAGATCCCTGCAAAAGCTCGCTGACTTGCGCGCCGTTGTAGATCGCGATGATATCCCCAGTCGCTTCAAGGATTTCGAGCGGCTGCGCGAGAGCCTCAAAAGCGTATGAGTGCCCGCGCACATTTTTTGTATGACCGGGGCATTTATCTCCTGAGTCACTCCGTCGGTTTGCCACCCGCCAATACCTCAGAGGTGTGGCAGCGCGATTTTCTGGCGCCCTGGCGGCAAGCCACTGAGGAGAATTGGCCACAGTGGTTATCCGTGGTGGAGGATTTCAGGGCCGCGGTTGCCGCGCTACTGGGCGGCCAGAGTGCCGACGTGTGCCCCCAGGTGAATTTATCCAGCGCGCTCACAAAAATCGTGGGCAGCCTGTCCTTGGCAGCCGACCGCAGCGGCCTGCTGTGCGCAGAGGAGGACTTTCCTTCCATGGGTTTTGTGCTGCAGCGAGCCTGCACCCAAGGACACGCCCTCCGCTATCTATCGGCAGATCTGGATCTTCAGGATCCGCAGGTATGGCATGACGTGCTGAGCACAGATGTGGGTCTCGCACTGATCACCCATGTGCAGTCCAATACGGGTCGGCAATTGCCCGTGGCCGAGATAACGCGGTTGTGTCGTGAGCGCGGCATCATCAGCGTGGTGGATGTGGCTCAATCGGTCGGCGTGCTACCGATTGATCTCGGACAATGGCAAGCAGATTTTGTGATTGGATCGTGTGTGAAGTGGCTATGCGGTGGGCCCGGCGCGGGATTTCTCTGGGTGAATCCGGATGTCCTGAACCAGTGTGAACCCAAAGATGTCGGTTGGTTCTCCCACGAAGCGCCCTTTGAATTTGATATCCATAGCTTCCGTTATGCCCGGGATGCCATGCGCTTTTGGGGGGGAACGCCCTCGGTTCAGCCCTTCGCGATTGCCACCAACAGTCTGGAAACGCTCAACCAGGTGGGCATCGAGCAGGTTCGTGCGCATAACTTGGCGTTAACCGATCAACTCCTGCAAGAGGTGTCCGACGAGCATTGCCTGTCACCCCGGGATCCCGCGCTGCGGGGGGGAACCGTGGTACTGCAGTATCCAGAGGAACAGTTGCAGCGGATCGCCGGCGCAATGCGAGAGTCTGACATTGCGTTTGATCTCAGGCGCACCGGCATGCGCCTGAGTCCACACATCTACAACGAGGCTGAGGAGCTCGACGCGGTTACCACGTGTCTCGCCGGATCTTAGCTTGGGTCGAGGCTATTAAGGCAATACCCGGAGCTTAGATCCCGCGGCGAGTGACGCGTTTCAAAGGCGATGACAACATTGCCGAACTAGCGGACACTGCGGCCTTGTACAACAGACATCACTGGGGCACCGACCGACCTTAACTGACTGAGGGATCGCTGTCCCTTCGATTACCCATCCATGGGCAGAGGCAGACTAATAATGAAAAAATCTTTGATTGCGATCGCGGCATTTATTTTGTTGGGGTCTGGCTGTGAACAGAAGGCAGCGCTGACAGAAGTTCAGGAGGTTGCCACTTACCCCGCTTCGACGTTCTTTCAGACGACACGCTTTTTTTCTGCGCGGGACCCGAGAAACGCGTTTTCTGCGCAGTCTGGTGACTTACTGATCAGCAGCGACGAGACGGGTATTTTCAATGCTTACCGCGTCGATGTGAAAAGTGGCGCCCGAGAACCACTGACCACTTCTACAGACTCCGGTATATACGCGGTCGGCTGGTTCCCAAGCGACGATCGTTTTTTGTATACCCAGGATGGGAATGGCGACGAACTCACCCATGTTTTTGTTCAAACCGCTACCGCTGAATCCATCGACCTCACGCCGGGCGAGCGGGTCAAGGCAGGTTTTATGGGTTGGTCGGCGGATAACGCGAGTTTTTTCATATTCACCAACGAGCGTGACAGCGCTGCGTT
Source organism: Luminiphilus sp. (assembly GCA_964217615.1). Lineage (GTDB taxonomy): Bacteria > Pseudomonadota > Gammaproteobacteria > Pseudomonadales > Halieaceae > Luminiphilus. Next base: position 5,955 of record CAXPKH010000200.1, on the reverse strand, counting down.
TGACGTTTATCGCCACAGCGCTGATGACTACCAAAGGCAACTGGTTTACACCAACACCGAGGGACTCGAGCTTAATGATGTCAGCGCGGATGGCAGATGGGTTGTGCTTACGCGCAACAACAGTAACGCAGACAGTGACCTCTTTTTGGTCGATGTTGGTGCTGAAGTGCCTGAGCTGGTCAACATCACGCCGCACGAAGCGCCGGTAAATCATTCGGTATTTGGCTTTTCACCCAATAGCAAAACTTTGGTTTACGCCACCGACGAGTTTGGAGAATTTACACAGGCCTGGTCTCTGGATCTTGAAACGGGAGAGAGAGCATTGGAATACGCGGCCGAGTGGGATGTGTTGTCGGTCGATTTTTCTCCTTCAGGGCGCTACCGGGTGGTGGCGATCAATGAAGATGCCAGAACGTCCCTGATCGTGCTCGACAGGCAGGCCGGTGTAGAACTGGAGATCGGCGCGCTTCCCAAAGGCGATATCTCACAAGTGCGATTTAGCCGCGATGAGTCTTCGCTCTCAGTTGGGATTAACAGCGACACTTCTCCAACCGATCTGTTTTATATGCCCATCGGTGGTGAACCCCTCCGACTTACGCGGGCGCTGAATGCCTCGATTGATCAAGCACATCTGGTGGCCAGTGACGTCATTCGGTTCCCCAGTTTTGACGGGCTTCAGGTGCCCGGCCTGTTGTACAAACCCAAAAACGCCAGCGCAGAGCAGCCGGTGCCCATGATGATCAACGTCCATGGCGGTCCCGGAGGTCAAAGCAGGAAAGGTTACCGAGCCGAAGTTCAGTACTTGCTCAACCACGGGTATGCCGTTTTCAGCATCAATAATCGTGGATCGAGTGGTTACGGCAAAACGTTTTATCACCTCGATGATAAGCGGCACGGAGAAGACGATCTCGACGACGTGGTTGCGGCGCACGCGTACCTCGGGGCTTTGGATTGGGTTGACGGCGACCGAATAGGGGTCATGGGGGGCTCCTACGGCGGCTACATGGTTGCCGCAGCGCTGGCTTTCAGGCCCGATGTGTTCAAGGTGGGCATCAACATTTTTGGCGTGACCAACTGGCTGAGAACCCTGACCTCCATTCCCGACTGGTGGGGTTCATTTCGCACGGCGCTTTATGACGAATTGGGGGATCCGGCAACAGACTCTGACCGTTTGACCCGCATTTCACCGCTCTTTCACGCTGAAAACATCACCAAGCCATTGTTGGTGGTGCAGGGGGCCAATGATCCGCGGGTACTTCAGGTCGAGAGCGACGAACTGGTAGAAAAAGTGCGTGAAAACGGTGTGCCGGTGCGTTATGTGCTGTTTGAGGATGAGGGGCACGGCTTTCGCAAGCGTGAAAATAGAATTACCGCCGCAGAGGCCTATCTGGCATTTCTGGACGAGTATTTGTAATCCATATGTCCTCGGGGCGCGGGAAAGCGCCGCGGAGTTCGGTCGGTGATTATTGTGTGGTCAACTCTTGGCCCTGTACTTTGGTGCCGCTCTCAAAAGCAGCCCAACTGAGTGCCGACTGGCACCAAATCTGAAAGCGGGGCGCGAACTCATGTTTTTGCCGGCAGCCCCCGAGGCGCAGGGAGAGAAGGCCGGTACCGTCCGTATTGCTGGTGTGAATCATGGTGGCGCAACGCCCACAGAAACTCATGGCTCTGGGATTGCCGCTCTCCGCGACTTTTTCATAGACCGTGAGGGCGCCACCTAATAGGGTGAAGTGATCGCGGGCCACCCGAGTGGTGAATTGAAACGCAGATCCGCCCACGGTTTGGCAATCGGTGCAGTGACAAACCCCGACCAGATCAGGGTCGATGGCAGCCTCCCAGCGGATATCGCCACAGAGGCAGTGGCCGTCAATGTTTTTCAGTGCCAAAGCGTTGCTTTACAGCATTTCCTGCGCGAAGAGCTCGAGCACGGCGGGGTCCTGAACACCCAGCAACATACTGCCCACTTCGCCGCGCTTGCCGGCCTCCTTCCAGGGTTGCAGTCGCTCGACGATGCGCTCCCGCGGGCCGATCAACGAGACTTCATCGAGGAGTTCGTTGGGCACCAGCGCTTCCGCTTCGGCCTTCTTGCCGCTGAGGTACAGATCCTGGATCTGGTCTGCGGCGTCGCCATAACCCATGCGGGTGGCATAGGCGTGATAAAAGTTTTTGTTTTTTGCGCCCATGCCGCCGATGTACAGGGCCAGCCAAGGCCTCAGGGAGTCAAACGCGGCATTGAGGTCGTCGTTCATGGCGACCGAAACAAAGGGGGCAATGTCGAAATCTTTGAGGCTCTTGCCGCTACCCGCTTTTTCAAACCCTTGTTCAATAGATTCACCTAACACATTGTATTTATTGGGATCCATCCATACTGGGAAGACGCCGTCGGCCACTTCGCCTGCACAGCGGAGCCCGGCGGGGGTGATGGAGGCGGTATAGATCGGGATGTCTTTGGCGGGAGCCAGAATCGACTTGAGGGGCTTGCCTAATCCCGTTGTTCCCTCGCCTTTGTTAGGTAGCTGATACATGTCGCCGTCGAGCTCAACCGGGCCCTCGCGCTCGAAAATTTTGCGCATAATCTGAATGTATTCTTTGGTTCGTGTCACCGGCTTGCCATAGGGTACACCGTGCCAACCTTCTACCACCTGCGGGCCGGACGCGCCCAGACCGGCAATAAAACGGCCGCCCGAGAGCTGATCGAGTGACATCGCGGTCATGGCGCACATCGCCGGGGTTCTCGCGGGCATCTGCATGATGGCCGTGCCTACCCGGATCTTCGTGGTGTTGGCCAGTACCCAGGTTGCCGAGGTAACCGCGTCATTGCCGTAGGCCTCGGCCGTCCATACCGAGTCATAGCCCATGGACTCGGCCTGTTTGACGAGATCCAGCGGGATATGAATGTGCTTGCCCGAGTAGCCGAGAAGAAAGCCGAGTTTCATGGTGTGTGCTCCGTAGGATGCTCTGATGTCTGATACGCAATTAGTGAGCAGATCAGTTTAAGTGCTCCGCGGGCGCGCCGACACCCCAAATTGCCTATGTTTGCCCGCTGTTTCGCAGATACTCATCCAGGGTGAGATGAAAGCGCCGGATACGGGCTTCCTGGTAGTTACCCAGCGTGATGCCTTTGCGGGTGGTTTTCAGGCCTTGTTGTTGCCGTTGCAGATTGCCCGTGTCCTGATCATACACCGCGCCTAACCAAGCGAGCTCTTCGATCTCGGTGTAGGACTGCTCGACATTTAGATAAACGGGTTCGGGTGGGTCGGGATGGGTTACTCCCTCGCCCAACGGCTCCAGCATCAATATCTCAAAGAGGCAGCGGTCGACGTCGCCGCCCAGAGGTCGGAAGCGGTAGGCCATGGAGATCAACATGCCGGGGAAGAAAAATGCGTTAGGAAACAGGTGATACTCGATCGAGTCGAGCATTTCGCTGTCGGATACCGCCGAGAAGTCTCTGTTGAGCTGCGCAGCCATGGCGTCACGCAGTAGCTGTGCTCCCACCGCCCGGGCGCTCTCGCCGGGGGCTAAAGGCCGTTGCTCCACGGGCAAACCGGCGAGCAGCTCCTGCTCCGAGAGCGCGGGTTCACGCCATTTGACCCCCGGATAGTCGGAGAGCGCTTCCGGGGAGTAGTGTCCAATGTTATGAATAAAGCGGCTCACGTGAGGGCCAAAAATATCGTACTGGGTGTTGGCGCCCGTCGGTGAGTCGTGGGTCGTAAAATTATGGTACGCCTCCATAAAGGCTTCCTGCGCGGCCTTCCAGTTCGCGGGGAGCTCCTTTTGTACGTGCAGGCGAATGCGCCGATCGCTCAGCGGAAACTGCGCAAAGTGCTCGGGTAGCACATCGAGTTGCGCTTCCAGTGGCACGGCATTCGGGTCGAGATTGACGAAAATAAAACCCTCCCACGAAGCACAAGCAACCGACTGGAGGGAGTGATTGGCTTCGCAAACGTGAGGAAAGTCCCAGCGGCCCGGCACGTCCTTGAGCTTGCCGTCGAGGTGCCAAGACCAGCCATGGAAAGGGCAGCTGAACCCTTCGGCAAATCCCGGGCCTTCCTCGCCCAATATTCGCGTTCCCCGATGCGTGCAGCTATTGATGAAGGCTTTGATCTGGTCCTCGGCTACCCGGGTGACGATGACGGAGTAAGGGCCAATGTTGTAAACATAGTGGTCGCCGACACCAGGGATGTGTTCTTCGCGGCACGCCCATTGCCAGGTGCGCGACCACATGTTGGTGAGTTCATCATTAAAAAAATCGTTGCAGGTATAGCGGCTGGCGGGGAGGTCGGCGTCTCCCAAGAATGCGTACTGGGACTCGGTCAGCGCCGTCGGCGCCGGCTGTTGATCCGATGCCAGCACATCCCCAACCGATGGGCCGCGCGCGCGGGCCTCGCCCTTGGACTGGGGGGAGTCACTCATAGCGGGTCGGGCCGTCAGCTGAAGAGGGTGTTTGCATGGCCTGAGTATGCGCAGGCATGGCTCACAAGCCAAGGCCCGTTTGATCGATGATTAAGGGCACTTACTCCCAAGTTGGAGGTTGATCCGCTGATCGATGTAGATGACGATGCGGGCGAATCAATCAAACCGCAGCGAGGGGCGCGCATCATGGAGCAGGCACTACAGACACTGCTGGACAAACAGGCACTTTACGAGTTGTCGAGCCGATATATGCGTGGGCTGGACCGACTCGACGCCGGATCACTACACGCCGTTTTTTGGGAAGACGCTTACTGTGAATACGGGTTTATGAACGGTGGTGCGGCCGCGTTTATTGACTTTGCGTTGGGCGCACTGAGTGATCACGTATCCAACCATCACATGATTGGCAATACCTTGTTTGAGGTGGAAGGCGATGAAGCCTTTGGTGAGGTCTATTTTCATGCCTACCACAAGGTGAAATCCGAAGCCGGATTCGACGACCTGATCGTCGCCGGGCGTTATTTGGATCGCTACGAGCGCCGCGGCGGGGAGTGGAAAATAGCGTATCGCTCAGAACGTGTCGACTGGAGCCGCACCACGCCCACACAGGATCCCTACTATGAGTTGATGCCCGATTCGCTGTTTGGGGGTCGTCTCGATGATGCGGTTTATGACCGGGCGGCCCGCTATCGACAGTTGCCAGCGGGCAGTTAGCGGCGCACCAGGACAGTTGTGTTAGGCGTCAGGTAGCGCGAAGGCGACCACTGCATCGCCGATATCCGTTTGCATAGAGACATGCCCCCCGGCAGGAATCACCACGTACTGCTTGCCGGTGCTGGGTGAGACAAAGGTCATGGGCCCAGCCTGTCCACCGGCTGGCAGCTTGCCCCGCCAGAGTTCAGCGCCGGTCTCGCTGTCAAACGCACGCAAGTAGTTGTCGATGGTGCCGCTGACAAACGTCAGGCCGCCGCGGGTCACCGCCGTGCCGCCGAGATTGAAGACCCCTGTGGGAAATGCCAGCCCGAAGGGCGCGTGGCCGTCGGTAGTGCCCAGCGATCGTTTCCAGAGCACGGTCCGTGTGGTCAAGTCTACCGCGGTCAGTTCGCCCCAGGGCGGTTGATGGCAGGGGAAGCCCAGCGGCGATAAAAAGGGGTTACTGGTAATGCCGTAGGGGGTGCCTTTCAAAGGATAGGCCGCTCCCTTGACATCGGCGGCAGCGCTGACCATGCCACCGTTGTCATCGGCGTTTGCATTTTTGCCCGAATCGGTGCCCCAGAGGCTGAAGCCCAGCGCGTCTGCCTGCTCTCGGGTGTAAAGCACCTGCACGAACGGCATACCGGTGCTGTTCACCAGCATGAGTTTGCGCGCGGTATCAATGGATACGCTACCCCAATCGACAGCCCCAAAATTTCCAGGGCTCTGAATGATTCCCTGCAGACTCTGCGGCGTGAATAGCCCTTCGTAGCGTCTCTCCTTGAAGGCGATGCGGCACCACAGCTGATCAAACATGTTGCTGCCCCACATTTTTGCCTCGCTCAAATC
>CAXPKH010000199.1:0-3469 GCA_964217615.1 Luminiphilus sp. | reverse complement strand
AACACGACGCCGCTTTGGCACTGCAAAGCGTGCTCAATGCCGGTCTGTTCCGCGTCTACACCAATGACGATGTGATTGGCTGCGAGCTCGGCGGTGTTCTGAAAAACATTATCGCGATTGCCGTGGGCATGGGCGACGGCCTGGGGGCCGGCGATAATACCCGTGCCGCTTTGATTACCCGAGGTCTCGCTGAGATGAGTCGCCTCGGTGAAGCCCTCGGTGGACGAGAGCAAACCTTTGCCGGACTCGCAGGCATGGGTGACATGATCGCAACCTGCACGAGCCCCCAGAGCCGCAACCGCCACGTCGGCATGGAATTAGCCAAAGGCCGACGGATTGATGACATTATCAACAGCATGCATATGGTCGCCGAGGGGGTAAAAAGCGCGCCCACCGTGATCGAGCTGGCACGAGAAAACCACATCAGCTTGCCGATCAGCGAGGACGTTTATCGCGTCATCATCGGGGAATCCAACGCTCGCGGCGTCTACCGAGGCTTGCTTCGAGTCGCCGCGGGCGCAGAGTCAGAGCCGGGATAGTTAAAAGCGCCAACCGCCGCTGTCTCTCTTGTTTGTGACTAATGCCGTAGCGAGCGCCGCTCGTTTTGTCTACGCTTTTGAAATTGTGACCCACTTCAGACGGACCTGATGGATGATGAAAGCACTCGCCCTAGTCACCCCCCTCAAATGGCTCATGCTCGGACTCGCCTGCACCTGCCTGCTGAGTTGTGCAACCAGCCCGACCGGCAGAAGCCAATTCATCCTCATATCTCCCGATGCTGCGATCGTTGAATCGGAGACCGCTTACCTCGACACCGTTCGTCAACTCGACGAGGAAGACAAGCTGATCAACGATCCTCTCATCGTCGCGCGCGTCGCGCGCATTACCGGTCAGTTGGTATCCATTGCCGTGAAAGACTATCCAGAGAGTGCGGACTGGAAATGGAGTGTTGCTATTGTCGACGATACGGAGACCGTCAACGCCTGGTGTATGGCGGGTGGACGAATGGCGGTTTACACCGGCCTCTTTGACCAGCTGAAACTGACAGACGACGAGTTCGCCCAAATCATGGGCCACGAAATTTCCCACGCACTCGCGAACCATACCGCCGAGAGGATGTCGCGGGCGATGGCAACGACGCTAGGTGTTGCCATGATCGGTGCGGCCTCTGATAACAGCGGCGCAGCGATTGCAGGCGCCTCCGCCGTGGCAACCGTCGCGCTGACGCTGCCCAATAGTCGTGAGGCTGAAAATGAGGCGGACATTATGGGCATGATTCTGGCCACCAAAGCAGGCTACGACCCCGAGGCGGCGGTCACCCTGTGGCAGAAAATGGGAGACCTCAGCGATGATCGGCCTGCAGAATTCCTGAGCACACATCCTGCGCCTGAAAACCGCCAAGCGGCGCTGAACGCGATGATTCCCAGCATGCTCAAGGTCAACCCGAATCGCCGCAAACCAGCGATCCACCCCGTCACTATTGTGAGAGAGGGTTAAATCGAACCTCGCTGGAGATGCAGAAAATGCAAATGATCCTCATATTGATTGAGGATATCGACAATAATTTGCTCCTGACTCCACCCCATAATGTCGTAATCCTGACCGCCTTCAGCGAGATGCACCTCAGCGCGGTAAAAGCCGGATCCTTCAGCCCTCGTTGCACCCAGTGAGGCATCTGGCAACGGGTGACTTCGGGCATTGACTTCATAGACAAAATCGACCTCGTCCCCATGGGCAACTTCGATTCTTACAGAGAGGGTCGCTTCCTCCGTGACCACGCGCGCTACCACGTCACGGTCTGCCAAAGCTTGTGTGAAGGATGCCATCGCTGGGCGCACGGTGTCCTGTTGAAATCGCGCCACAGCCGGCTCGTCCGGGTAATCGAGGAGCAGGTTTAGACGATCGCGCCAGCCCTCCGCTGCCAGCGCAGGTGGTACATGAATAGAATTCGCCTGCCGCTTTGCGCCATCAACCACCAAGGCGCGACCAAATCCCCACAAGGCACCTAAAGTTGCCACCGCGAAAGGCAGTGCACTGGCAATGGTTGCCGTTTGCAGCGCTTGCAGACCACCCCCCAACAGTAAAAGAGAGGCGGCTAGCGCGATAACCAATGTCCAAATCGTGCGTTGCAGCGCAGGGGTATTGTCCACCCCATTGGCGCTGAGCATGTTGAGCACCATAGCGCCACTATCCGCCGAGGTGACAAAGAAAATCACAATCATTAACAGTGAAATCACACTGAGTAGCTTAGTCGCGGGCAGAAATTCCAGAAACCGGAACAGCCCCACCGCGGGATTTTCCTGCACCGCGGTTCCGAGTTCAGTGATGCCCTGATTGGTGATGATATCTAGCGCGCTTCCGCCCAACACACCCATCCACAGACAGATAAATAAAGTCGGTACGATGGTGACGCCCACCAAAAACTCCCGAATCGTTCTGCCTTTGGAAATACGCGCGACAAATACGCCGACAAACGGGGCCCAGCTAATCCACCACCCCCAATAAAAGATGGTCCAGCCGCCGAACCATTCTGTGGGCTCATACACGTACATATCCAGCGTTCGGGGAATCAGACCGGCGACATAGGCGCCAAAATTCTGCAAGGTTCCCGCTAACAGCAACGCAGTGGGGCCGGTGAGCAAAATCAACAGGAGCAACATGACGGCCAGCACCACATTGATTTCTGACAATCGCTTGATCCCCGCGTCTAACCCCAAGATGACCGAGGCAGTCGCCAGAGCCATCGTTGCAAAAATCAGCCCAACCTGAACCCACACGTCGATGGGTAAGCCGAACAGGTAATTGAAGCCGGTATTGATCTGCAGCACTCCCAAACCCAAGCTCACAGAAATACCGCAGGTGGTGCAAATAACGGCGAATACATCGACAGCCGCACCCACCGGTCCGTGAATGCGATCGCCAATGAGCGGGTAAAAGGCTGAGCGGAGGGTCAGCGGCAAATCGTGCCGATAGGCAAAGTAAGCCAAAATCATGGCCACCACAGCATAGATCGCCCAAGCGGTGAAGCCCCAGTGGAAAAAGCTGATCTGAATCGCCTCGGTGGCAGCCTCCGGGGTCCCCCCGGGCCCTGTGGGGGGCGACAAAAAGTGCATGACCGGCTCGGCGATGCCGTAAAACATCAGGCCGATGCCAATACCTGCGGCAAACAGCATGGCAAACCAGGAACCATAGCTGTACTCAGGCTCGGAGTGGTCAGGGCCGAGCTTGATATCTCCGTATCGTGAAATCGCAAGGCCGATGACAACGACAGACACCAGCCCTGCAATAAACACATAAAACCAGCTGGCAGTATCAACAATGATTGCCTGCAGGCCGGCAAAAGGATCACTGCCCTCCTCTGGAATCACCAGCAACAAAAAAATGGCGCCAAACAACAGGATCAAGGCGGGATAAAAAACCGCTTTATCAATGACAAAGCGTCGCGGGGTCGACTCAGACATCGGTCTCT
>CAXPKH010000198.1:0-10289 GCA_964217615.1 Luminiphilus sp. | reverse complement strand
CGGGCGCGTCTACCGCATCTCGAACAGCGTCGGCGTCGTGTCCGACCACCACGTGGATACGACTGGCGCCCAATCGCCTGGCCGTGCCCAAGACATGAGAGACCAGCGGTTGACCCGCTAAACGATGAAGCGCCTTGGCTGTGCTGGACTGCATCCGACTGCCGTGTCCGGCGGCCAGAATAATGACTTCAAACATACTGACGCCCGGTTATGAGAGGACGATTGAACCCACATGATGATAGCCGCCAGACTTTTTGCAAGCGCGAAGCGGCCAATGACCCAATAAACACCGGAAATTTTGAGGGTAAACGTGAATTATCCGCGGCCAGCGCGGTTCTTTACTTTGCGCAGGGTAGCCAATTGCGCCGTCGCTTCGGCAAGCTGCGCAGAAGCCCGGCCGTAATCGATTTCACCCTGTTGATTGGCCAGGGTCTCTTCGGCTTCTTTTCTCGCAAGCTCGGCAGCCGCTTCATCAATATCGTCTGCCCGCACAGCGGTGTCGGCCAAGACGGTGACGACATCCCCTTGAACCTCGAGAAAGCCGCCGGAAGCGTAATAAACCTGCTCGCCCCCTCCCTGCTCAACGATGCGGACAGGGCCGGGAGTCAGTCGCGTCAATAAAGCGGCGTGGCCGTAACTCACCCCGAGCTCTCCCTCCACGCCAGTGGCGACCAACAGTTCTACGAGGCCCGAGTAAATCTGCGCCTCGGCACTGACAATGTCGCAGTGTAGGGTCATCGCCATCTCTCTATCCTCTCGGCGCCCTAGAGCTTGGCGGCCTTCTCCACCGCTTGCTCGATGGAGCCCACCATATAAAACGCCTGCTCGGGTAGCTGATCATAGTCGCCCGCAAGAATGCCTTTAAAGCCGGCAATCGTGTCCTTCAGGGAAACGTAGACCCCCGGGGATCCGGTGAACACCTCTGCAACGCTGAAGGGCTGCGACAAAAACCGCTCGATTTTTCTCGCTCGCGCAACAATCAGCTTATCTTCTTCGGAAAGCTCGTCCATACCCAGGATGGCGATGATGTCCTTCAGCTCCTTGTAGCGCTGCAATACGGTCTGAACGCCCCGCGCCACATCATAATGCTCCTGACCGATAATCAGGGGATCCAGCTGTCGGGAAGTCGAATCCAGCGGATCAACCGCGGGGTAGATGCCTTTTGCGGCAATATCGCGACTCAGTACCACGGTGGAGTCGAGGTGAGCAAACGTCGTCGCGGGAGAGGGGTCAGTCAGGTCGTCCGCTGGCACATAAACCGCTTGGATTGACGTGATGGAGCCCGTCTTAGTAGAGGTAATGCGCTCCTGCAGAACGCCCATCTCCTCCGCCAACGTGGGCTGATATCCCACCGCCGACGGCATACGCCCCAATAGCGCAGATACCTCTGTTCCGGCGAGGGTGTATCGGTAAATGTTGTCAACAAACAACAGAACATCCCGACCATCATCGCGGAAACGCTCAGCCATGGTCAGTCCGGTCAAAGCAACGCGCAAACGATTGCCTGGCGGCTCATTCATCTGACCATAGACCATAGCCACTTTTGACTTGCTCATCTCTTCGACGTTAACAACACCCGATTCCTGCATCTCGTAGTAGAAGTCGTTACCTTCGCGAGTCCGCTCACCCACACCGGCAAAGACTGAGAGACCCGAGTGCTCTGTGGCAATGTTGTTGATCAGCTCCATCATGTTGACGGTCTTGCCCACACCAGCACCACCAAACAGCCCCACCTTGCCGCCCTTGGCGAAAGGACACACCAGATCAATCACTTTGATGCCGGTTTCCAGAAGCTCCTCGGATGCGGCGAGCTCCTCATAAGTGGGTGCTGCGCGGTGAATTGCTGCGCGCTCCTGCTCCCCAATGGGGCCCTTTTCATCAATGGGGTTGCCCAATACATCCATAATCCGGCCGAGCGTTTCTGTTCCCACAGGCACAGAAATTGGCGCGCCGGTATTTTCAACGCTGAGTCCGCGGCTGACGCCCTCCGAGGGCCCCATGGCAATGGCTCGCACAATGCCGTCTCCCAGCTGCTGCTGTACCTCAAGCGTCAAATCCTTGTCGGCAACTGTCAGTGCGTCATACACCTGTGGCACGCTGTCGCGCGGAAACTCCACGTCAATCACCGCACCGATAACCTGTACGACCTTTCCGCTACTCATTTTTCGGTCCTCATTTCAAAACGGTATGACGAGCCTTTCGTCATCTAATCTATTTCGGGTCAGGCGCTTTAGCCGATGGCCGCAGCACCGCCCACGATTTCTGCCAACTCCTGCGTAATCGCTGCTTGTCTGGCCTTGTTATAAACCAGCTGCAGTTCGTCAATCAGCTCGCCGGCGTTGTCAGTTGCGTTCTTCATAGCAATCATCCGCGCAGCTTGCTCACATGCGCCATTTTCAACCACCGCCTGATACACAAGCGATTCGATATAACGAATCATTAATGCATCGAGGAGTTCTCGCGCATCTGGCTCATAGATGTAGTCCCAGTGATGCGAAAGAGAGGCGTTTTCCTCGGGCTTCAGCGGCAACAACTGGTCTACGCGGGGCGCCTGAGTCATGGTGTTCACAAAATCATTGCCGGCAAGAAAAAGGGCATCGATGCGGCCGTCGGTGTAGGCATCCAGCATGGTTTTAACGCCGCCGATCAAATCTTCAATCGAAGGCTCCTCGCCAACATCCCTGACAGAAGCCGTGACGTTGCCACCAACACTGGCGAAAAAGCCCGCGGCTTTAGCTCCCACGAGACACAGCTCAACCTCTACCCCGTTGTCCTGCTGCGCCCGCATGGACTGGATAGCCGCCTTAAACAGATTAATGTTCAAGCCGCCACACAAGCCTCTGTCGGTCGAGACGATGATATATCCCGCTCGCTTGATTTCCCGGGCCTGCATGTAAGCGTGCCGGTATTCCGGCGTGGCGTTGGCAATGTGCCCCACAACCGCTCGCATGCGCTGCGCGTAGGGCTTGCCCAACTCCATGCGATCCTGAGCACGCCGCATCTTGCTGGCAGCGACCATTTCCATGGCGCTGGTGATCTTCTGAGTACTTTGAATACTCGAGATCTTGGTGCGAATTTCCTTGCCAGCTGCCATGCCAAATTACCAGGTCTGGGAGGACTTAAAGGCCTCTATGGCCGACTTAAAGGTTGCTTCACGCTCGTCATTCCAGTCACCGTCTGCCTCGATCTGGCGCATGACATCTGCATGTTCGGCGCGCATGTAGCTCAACAGGGCAGATTCAAAATCGCCGATTTTTGCTACGTCGATATCGCGCAAATAACCCTCATTGCCTGCATAGAGGAGCACTCCCATTTCGGCAATGGTCAGGGGCGCATACTGCTTTTGCTTCATCAATTCGGTGATGCGCTCGCCGTGCTCCAACTGCGCCTTGGTGGCGTCATCAAGGTCTGAAGCAAACTGCGAGAAAGCTGCCAGCTCTCGGTATTGGGCCAACGCGGTTCGGATACCCCCAGAGAGCTTCTTAACGATTTTGGTTTGTGCTGCGCCCCCCACGCGGGAAACAGAAATACCCGCGTTCATCGCGGGTCGAATGCCTGCGTTAAACATGTCGGCCTCAAGGAAAATCTGGCCGTCCGTGATAGAAATAACGTTGGTCGGTACAAACGCCGAAACGTCACCCGCCTGGGTCTCAATGACGGGTAGTGCAGTCAAAGATCCGGTTTGTCCCTTTACGGCACCGCCAGTGAACTGCTCGACATAGTCAGCATTTACGCGCGCAGCGCGCTCAAGTAGACGCGAGTGGAGGTAGAACACATCGCCAGGGTAGGCCTCTCGACCAGGCGGCCTCCTCAGCAGCAGGGATATTTGCCGATAGGCCACTGCCTGCTTGGAGAGGTCGTCGTAAATAATGAGCGCATCCTCGCCGCGGTCTCGGTAATACTCGCCCATGGTGCAACCGGCAAAAGGCGCCAAGTACTGCATGGCGGCCGGGTCAGATGCGTTGGCCGCCACGACAATGGTGTGCTCCATGGCGCCATGCTCTTCGAGCTTGCGGACCACAGACGCAACCGAAGAAGCTTTCTGGCCTACCGCCACATAAATACATTTAATGCCGGTGCCCTTTTGGTTGATGATGGCGTCAACCGCGATCGCTGTTTTTCCAACCTGACGATCGCCGATGATCAGCTCCCGCTGGCCGCGCCCGATGGGAACCATCGCATCGATGGCCTTGAGCCCGATTTGAACGGGCTGGTCAACAGACTGACGGGCGATAACGCCCGGAGCGATCTTCTCAATCGCATCGGTCATTTTGGTTTCTATCGCGCCCTTACCGTCAATCGGGTTGCCCAAAGAATCAACCACGCGGCCCTGAAGCTCAGGGCCAACCGGCACCTCGAGGATACGGCCTGTACAGCGGCAAGTCTGGCCTTCGGCCAGCTGCTTGTAGTCGCCCAACACCACCGCACCCACTGAGTCGCGCTCGAGGTTGAGTGCCAAACCAAATACACCGCCCTCAAATTCGATCATCTCACCGTATTGAACCTCGGTAAGGCCATGGATGCGGATAATGCCGTCGGTGACCGACACGATAGTGCCCTCATTGGTCGCCTGCGAGGTCACTTCAAGCGCGTCTATCCGTTGCTTAATGAGATCGCTGATTTCCGAGGGGTTGAGCTGTTGCATGACTAATCCTCTGTCATTGATTCAGCGAGCCAGCCAATTTATTCAGGCGGCCGCGAATTGAGCCATCGATCACGAGATCGTTGGCCCGAATAAGAGCCCCTCCCAACAGTGAGGGGTCAGTTTCAGAAGTCAGGGTGACACTGCGTGCCAGCCGAGCCTCCATCGATTCTGCAAGCAGGTGTGATTCAGATTCACTCAGTGGATAGGCAGAAACCACATGCACCGCGACTGCACTTTCCACCGACTGCTTGAACTGCTCGAACAATGCCGACACCTGCGGTAGTAGCGTCAATCGCCCGTTGTCAGCCAAAACGCGAAGCAGGTTGCCCACCGCCGGCGGCAACGTATCGCCCACCAAAGCCATGAGCGTGGCGGCGCGCTGCGCTGCGGTCTGATCCGGGCGCCTCAGCGAAGCGGCCACCTTGGGCTCTTCAGCCAACGCGGCCAGCTGCGCCAGAGACTCTTGCCAAACACCAAGCGCGTCTGCCGCGCGCGCATGCTCAAACGCCGCACGCGCGTAGGGTCTGGCAAGTGTGGTGGGCTCTATCACAGATTACGATCCTGCCGAGAGCGTCTTGAGCAGATCGGCATGCTTCTCAGCGTCAATCTCGGCGCCCAGAATTTTCTCGGCACCTGCCACAGCCAAGGCGCTGACTTGCGCCATCAGCTGCTCCTGGGCGCGGGCGCGCTCCTGCTCTATTTCTGCGGAAGCCGCCGCCTTAACGCGATCAGACTCCGCGATAGCGGCCTGTTTGGCTTCGTCGACGACAGCCTGTGCGCGCTTGTTGGCAGCCTCAATAATGCCTGCGGCCTCACGCTTGGCCTCCGCCAATTGCTCGGTCGCTCGCTTTTGGGCCAACTCAAGGTCATGGCCCGCGCGATCGGCAGCCGCCAGACCCTCTGCAATCTTGCCTTGTCGCTCTGCCATCGCCGCAGTGATCGGTGGCCACACGTAACGCATGCAAAACGCGACGAACGCGACAAACGCGATGAGTTGTCCGATCAAAGTGAGATTAATATTCACACGCTGCTCCTGTGGTGCTCAGGGGACACAACCAACGCGCCCCGGAAAAAAGAAGGCTTTCAGCCCGCGACCACAAAAATCAGGTACATGGCGATGCCCACACCAATAATTGGGATCGCGTCGACCAGACCGGCTCCCAAAAAGAAGGTCCCTTGTAATTTGGGCGCTAACTCGGGCTGTCGTGCAGAACCCTCAATTAACTTACCGCCCAGAATGCCAACGCCAATAGCGGCGCCCATTCCACCTAAGCCCATCATGATGGCGGCGGCAACGTAAATCAGTTCCATGGTTGTCTCCTAAAGTACACAGTGAAAATCAATGGTCTTCGTGCGCCATGCTCAGGTACACGATAGTAAGAACCATAAATATGAAGGCCTGCAGGATGATCACCAAAATGTGGAAAATCGCCCAGCCGATCTGCAACAAGGCGGCGGGCAACAGCCAAAACAGCCCGACGCTAAACAACGCAGCGATCAGAATAAAAATCATCTCGCCTGCATACATATTGCCAAAGAGTCGCAAGCCGAGAGAAAACGGCTTCGCCAGCAACCCCACAACCTCCATAAAGAGGTTCACGGGGATAAAAAGCGGGTGATTGAACGGGTTCATTGTCAGCTCTCTGACAAAGCCAAACCCTTTCACCTTTATGGAATAAAAGAGCATCAACACAAATACGCCAATGGCCATACCCATGGTGATATTCGGGTCAGTGGAGGGGACGATCTTTTGGTACTCGACTCCGGCTAACATCAGGGTATGGGGAATTAAATCCACGGGGATCAAATCCATTAAATTCATCAAAAATACCCAAACAAAGATCGTCAGTGCTAACGGTGCGATTAAGGGGTTTCGGCCATGAAAGGTATCTTTGACGGTGCCATCGATAAACTCTACAACCATCTCGACAAAGTTCACCCAGCCCGAAGGAACACCTGCAGAGGCCTGCACCGCGACTCGCCGAAATAGCCAACAAAAAATAACGCCTAAACCCAACGACCAGAGCATGGAATCAACATGGACGGCATTAAATCCCATAGCGGCTATCTCGTCGCCACCGTGGGCCAACGTCCACTGTCCTCCAGCGGCGACCACGCTACCGTCAAAGCGCTCATAGCCCTCTGGTAACTTGCCATAAGTCAAGTTCGTCAGGTGATGGACTATGTACTCTGATACGGTCTGACTGTCGCCGTTTGCCGCCATTATCGCCGCGATGCTCCCTGCGCCCCCGGGGGGCTTCTACTTCTGTCTTTCTTTCCGCCTTACTGGCCGGGCCATTTGCTTCTCGCAATCAGGGCGGATGGCAAAAGCAAAGCTATTGCACTCCCCGCCAGCACTGCAAGGGGTTCGCTGCCTGGCCTCAGGGCAAAAAGGACAGCAAAACCTACGGTCGCTAGGCCGTAACGAGCCAAGCCAAGCCAAAGTGGGCTGAGGGCTGATCGCTCAGCCGTGAGGCTCAGCGCTACCCAACCACTTGGCACCAGCACAACACCCGCGCCCAGCAACATGTCCAGAGAAATGTGAACGCCCCGAATCGCACCAACAAATCCTGCTATAACGCCGACCACAATCAGTGTTGTCGTTACGGCTTTTAAGAGCCGCTTGCGTGTTGCCGCGAAAGGTCCGGAAACAGCGTGTCTGGCCAAGATCAACCCAGCCCCCCTCTCATGCGGGGGGGAGTGTAGTTGAAAGGCAGAAACCCTTCAACACATGGGTTTTAATCGAGTTTCTGCAAAATCCCGTCCAGCTCATCGAGGGTCGTGTACTGTATTTCCAACCGCCCCCGACCGTTTTGCTGGTGATGAATCCTGACTCTCGCCCCAAGCCGATCACTTAAATCCTGTTCAAGTCGGCTGACGTTTGGGTCCTTGTGGGGCGCTGGAGCTTTGTCCGCTCGCCAACCTTTTACCAAAGTCTCCGTTTGTCTGACTGACAGACCCCGCTTTGCAACCTGTCTGGCCGCCTTCAGCTGCTCCATACTCTCGAGACCTAGAAGCACTTTGGCATGCCCGACTTCAATGGCCCCCGCCGCCAACATTGCCTGAACATCACCGTGCAAATTTAGCAGTCGGAGGCTGTTCGCGACGGCTGAACGAGAGCGCCCAACCGCACCCGCTATCTGCTCCTGGCTGAGTCCAAACTCCTCCTGAAGACGTTTTAAGCCGAACGCCTCCTCCACCGCGTTGAGGTCCTCGCGTTGAATATTTTCGATAAGACCAATGGCAATCGCATCTTCATCGGACACATCCTTGATGACCACTGGCACTCGATCCAAACCAACCAATTGTGCCGCCCGCCAGCGTCGCTCCCCAGAGAGGATCTCGTATCTTTTATTGGGGAGCGGGCGCACAACTACCGGCTGCAAAATGCCTTGCGCCTTGATGCTCTCCGCCAGGGTGTCGAGCGCCTCGGCATCGAATTCCCTGCGCGGTTGATACATACCTCGCTGCAAATGCTCAATGGGGAGTTCCGCCACCGGCACCGCTTCGCCCGGGTTACTGCCTCCCCCGCCATCGTTAACTGATTCGGGTTGTGGCTTGGGAATAACGCCAGATCCCAGCAGCGCTTCCAATCCCCGATTTAATTTTCGCTTCTGCACCATTAAGCATTTTCCCTGGGATGGTGTTCTTGCCTGCGCATAAACTCTCCAGCCAGCGCCATGTAAGCCGTCGCCCCTCTGGCTAGGCGATCATAAACAATTCCGGGCAGGCCATGACTCGGAGCCTCCGCCAAACGCACATTTCTCGGAATTACCGTTCGATAGACCAAGCCCTCGAAATGCTGATGCAGCTGCTCAGATACCTCGTTCGTCAGGGCATTTCTGGGATCGTAAAGCGTGCGCAAAATTCCCTCTATGGTTAGGTTTGGATTAACGGTTTGATTGATGGTGTTAACCGTCTCGAGCAGTGCCGAGAGACCCTCCAGCGCAAAATACTCACATTGCATAGTAATCAGCACAGAGTCCGCGGCAACTAAGGCATTGAGGGTCAGCATGTTAAGAGACGGTGGACAATCGATAATGACAAAATCGTATCGAGCAGCACCGGCCTGCAATGCTTGCTTTAACCGCTGCTCTCGATCCTCCACAGCCAATAAGGCGACCTCGGCCGCCGTTAAATCGCCATTAGCCGGCACCACATCCATTCGAAGGTGTGCCAGAGATAGCGCCACTTCATCCAATGGCAGTTGCTCCACCAGTAACTCGTAAGTGCTCGCACCCAGCTCGGCCTTATTGATCCCGACGGACACCGATGCATTCCCCTGCGGATCGAGGTCGACCAAGAGCACCTGTTTATCCATGGCCGCCAGAGCTGCAGAAAGATTGACACTGGTTGTCGTTTTCCCCACGCCACCCTTTTGGTTGGCGACTGCGACAATCTTCATGGCGTCTCACCTTGGGTTCGCCGAATCCGCATCACATTAAAAGACCAATCCTGTCCGGGCACGATTATTTCCTGAGCGTCTTGCAACTGCATATTGTCTGGGATCGCCCGATTCACCTCAGCAACACTGTCAGTTGTCATGGCGTATAACGACCCCCTGCCGCCCAGCACATGCGCTATTTTTGCCAGCGTTGTGTTTAGGTCTGCAAATGCTCTTGTTAACACCGCATCGTAATCGATGTCGGGTATCCACGATTCAATCCGGGCCGTCTCAATCTGGATGTTAGTTAAACCCAACCGTCTTTTCACCTCAGCCAAAAACCGCGTTTTTTTTCCATTACTATCAAGGAGTGTATACCGATGGTTTGCGTCAGCGATGGCGAGAGGAATACCAGGGATACCGGCACCCGTGCCAACGTCCAGTCTGTTCGATCCCTGAATGAGCGGGGCTATCGCTAAGCTCTCTAGGACGTGCCTTACGATCATTTCCTCACGGTTACGAATCGCGGTGAGGTTATAAGTTCGATTCCATTTTTCGAGTAAATCAACGTATCCGAGTAGCTGGTCAAGTTGATCATCTCCCAGAAAAAGGCCGAAAGACGCAGCCGCTGACCTCAGAAATTCATTTTCACTATCAGCCATTGGCTGTGGCGCGTGACTCCGCGTGAATCGCTCGCTTCTTCAGATACACCAGTAACAACGACATTGCCGCTGGGGTGACGCCAGGTATTCTCCCGGCACGGGCCAAATTGGCTGGTCGAATTTCCGTCAGTTTTTGTGAAATTTCATGAGACAACCCGTCTACCTTGAAAAAGTCGAGGTCTCGCGGAATCTCCATCGCTTCATGTCTTTGCAGGCGAGCGATGTCTTGCTGTTGACGATCGATGTACCCCGCATACTTAAGTTGAATGGCGACCTGCTCGGCCACAGACTCTTCAACCGGCTCGGCTGGCGGTATAGTCGCATATAACATCGCGGAAGTGACCTCGGGGCGCTTTAACAGGTCGGCCAGTGAATACTCCCGATTCAATGGCTTGGCCAGATGAGGCATGATCTTTTGCGCTGCTGCCGAGTCCGGCTGCACATATTCCCCCGCAAGGCGCTGCCTTTCCCGACTGATCGCCTCTCTCTTTTCAGAGAAATGCCGCCACTGCGTCTCACCGACAACACCCAACAAACGGCCCTGTTCGGTGAGCCTGAGATCGGCATTGTCCTCCCTCAACTGGAGTCGGTATTCAGC
>CAXPKH010000197.1:0-14090 GCA_964217615.1 Luminiphilus sp. | reverse complement strand
GGCTGGGAAAGTGCCCACGCAGCGATGCCCGTGTGTACTGATGACGTGGGTATGCAGTGGATGACGCGTTTTATGGCTGGTGAGCCACCGGAGCTTGAGCGCGACACTTTTATGTGGATGCTGCATGGTGATGTGGGTGAGGACAACACTACCGCCGGCGTGCTGAACAAAGCCGATGCCAAAGATCCCTCGCAGTGGATTGAGTCCGGCCCACATTTGATGCTACTACCCAAAGATCCCGCCTCGCTGGATGGCATGAGTGCCGATTTCAATACGGGTGCACCCTACGTGATGTTCCCCGGTACCTCCGGCGCACACGTCATGATTCCAACAGCAGGTTACTACGAGTATCAGGATCCGCAATAACCCTTAATCACAGTAACCCAAGTTAGGCGTGGGAAGACGACTAGACTCATGCGCTTACGGAGAGAAAAATGAACGTTAAAAAATCCTTACCTATATTTGTTATGGGGCTCCTGATGCCCGGATTGGCGACAGCGGGTCATCATGAGAAGAGTGAGGGGGTTGCACTAGCCGCTCAGCCCGGACAGGTCATGATTGTGTATCACTGGCCCTGCGCGGATGCCGACCGTGGACTCGCCTTGCTCAAAGAAATGATCGCATACGAGAGTAAGGCTGCTCCGTATCCTTACTCGGCGGCACCCGCGATTCACGAGGATGGTGCGCTGGTCTCAGTCGACGTGCACTCTTCCGCAGACTCCATGGAGAAGGTACCGCCTGGCAAGCTGACGACGAAGCTTGGCAAGCACAATTTGCCGAAATGGAAGCAGCCTGCGGCTCCGCCGATGACCTCAGTATGACGGTGCTCTCGATGCAGTAATGGCTCTGCCAAGCCACCGGGGCCCGGTTTAGGCCGGGTTTCCTATTGCCGTGAGTCACTAGCTTGCGACGTTTGTGAGCGTTAAGTGCATGAATCTCTGACACGGACAGGGCCGCCGGTCAGTCGCACTGGGCTGGCGCACGAGTAAAACCCGTTAGGTTTTTACATCCGATCAGTTTCTTCCCCGCGCTCTTCGCGGAGCTGCTTACGATGCTCCCAGAATACGTAACCGCCCCCGATTACCACGAGGCCGATGAGCAAGAGTACCTGCGTGGCGCTAAAGCCGTAGAGCCCACACTCGGTGAGCCGCTCGATAAAGGAATAAGTGCTGACGGCGCAATGCATAGGGATTTTTCTTGGGTTGGCGCACCCATCAGTCTACCTGCTCCCGGTTGCGGCTGTCCTCTCAATCCCGAGCTGTCACGCCGCTTTTTGATGAATGGCGGCCGCCAGCGACTCATACCGCTTTAGGTTTATCTGGGGCACGGTGCTGCTCTGCCGCCCAAATAAGGCAGGATCGACAGGAAGCCACGGTACTTGCTGGACGTCATCGCGCTCCTCTATCAGTGCAAGCACCGTGATATCTCGGGATTCATAGAAATGCCAGGCATCGGGTAATGGGGTGTCTCGTTCGAACAATTCACGACCGCGTTCCACACGGTCATACAGGTGCGCCCGGATAATACCCCGGGTGCTGAGCACGCGATTTCCGTGTGCCCCCGCAGCACGATGTTGCAGAAGCTTCCAGGCAGCGGCAGAGATCCCAACGATGGGCCACCAATGAAAGTGCCAGTCGTTACTGCGTTGGAGAAAGGCCTCCAGTGCCAGGTACTGGGCGCTCAAGCAAGCACCTGTTTTTTTGCCAAGGGCAAACTGTGCCTCATAGATCGATTGAAAGTACTCGACCTTGTCCATGCGACCTCCCTGTCGATGGTTGCCCTTTCAGGCGCTCAGTCAGTTGCGCGTAATGACACGACATCACAAGCCAGTGTTAGTCGTCATCATGCGTGAGATCTTCACGTAAAACTCTTAAAAAGGCCCCGCGGAGCGGGGCAAATAAGGAGTCAATCATGAATATCTTTGCATCGGTGGCGGGTCTGGGGATCAGATCCCTACAGGAGCCATCGATTCGCCGACGAACCCAGTGTCGCTCACCCGGTAGTGCGATGATTGTTCGAATGTGCCAAGGCTTTGTCAGGATGCGCCACACAACGAAATGCTGCGTCGACCTGCTCTCGACTGTTCAGATTTGCGGGATCGACAGGCCGCCATCGACGGTGACGACGGAGCCCGTCATGTAATCCCCGGCGGCGGAGGCCAGCAATAAAACCGCGCCTTCGAGCTCGTGGGGTGAGCCGGTTCTTCGCATCGGCGCGCGCGCAATCATGCGCTCACCTGCTTCGGAGTCGAGGAAATCGTTTGCCATTTCAGTGCGGAAGTAGCCCGGCGCAATCGCGTTGACTCGAATGTCATGCCGAGCCCATTCCACCGCCATGGACCGCGTCAGTTGAATCAGAGCGGCTTTCGCCGAGGCGTAGGTGGCCGTGCCTTTTTGGGTGGTGTACCCGAGTATTGAGGCCATATTGATAATATTACCGCCCGCCCGGTCATGAGACATATGTCGTACCACGGACTGCGAGAGGGTAAAAATGGCTCTCAGGTTCGTATTGTAGAGGCGATCCCATTCCGCGTCGGTTTCGTCAATGAGCATTTTGTCACCCACCGCCCCCGCATTATTAATCAGTACGTCAATGCGTCCGTCCTGCAGCACTTTTTCCAAGGCTCCCGAGATGCTATCGCTATCGGCGACGTCCAACGCGACGCCATAGGCGCGTCCCCCTGAAGCCTCGATCTCTGCAACAGACGCAGCGACACGGTCTGCTCGCCGCGCCGCGAGAATGACCTCCGCTCCGTATCGGGCGAGCACCCGGGCGGCTGCATAACCCAAGCCGGTGGCGCCTCCCGTGATCAGGACGCGTTTACCGGTCATGTCGAAAATATCGCTCATCGGTCTTCAGTGCCGTTGATTGCCTGATGGTGGGCCATCATAACCTCAGCCACTTGCGGGCGGGAGATCTGGGGCGGTGACGCAATGCCCTGACCCATCCTCTCACGCAAATGCATGCCCCAGCGCAGCAAGAAACCCCGTGAGCCATTATGAGGGCACATCACTCGTATAACGGGGCAGTCGAATTGCCTGCACAAGAGGCCCTAGCGGGCACGATAAAAGCTGAAGGTTCGCGTTTTTTTAAAAACGCTTTATCAAAAAGGCAGGCGGCAAATACTTTCGATAGCGAGAGATCGCTAGGTTCAATCTGCCTCGGTGGGATCTGGGGCGCAGTTGAACTCTTTCACTGCTCTCAGCAGCTGTCGTATGGTTACCTGCCCGACAAGGCGGCCCTCGGAGTCCACAACCGGACGGCGCCGCTTGCTTTCTTTGAGCATGTCAGCGGCGATGTCGGCAATGCTGTCGTGGATACCCGCGGTTTTGAGACCCTCGGTTGTCATTTCGTCGGAGACAAGCCCCACGCCGGAGTCGTTGTACACCGCACTCAGTACACCGCGTAAGCAGTCCAGTTCGGAGAGGATGCCAATTAACTTTCCTGCGTCATCGGTGACGCAAACGCCGGAAATTTTGTTGACAAGAATCAAGTGCATGGCCTCAAACAGGCTTGCACCGGGAGCCACCGTGACCGGGTTGGCTACCATGTAATGATGCAGTTCCATTTCTCTCAACATGGCACGGACTCCTTTGCCAGCGACTAGATCAAAGCACCCCCGATACCAGCTTAATCAAGGGCTCCGGGTATATACCCAGCGCGAATACCACCAACAGCAGACCCACAAAAACACACTGCACCAGCCACTGGTCCTTCATTTCGGCCGCTGGTGTTGACTCTGTACTGATCGAGAGCGCATAGATGACTCTCAGGTAATAAAAAATGGAAACGGCGCTGCCAAGGACTAGGGCGGCGAGGGGCAACCAGAGCGCCGCCTCTACGCCCGAAGCAACGACATAGAACTTACCGATAAAGCCCGCCGTGAGTGGCACGCCAGCGAGAGACAGCAGCGATACGGTCATCACCAACGCAATGAGCGGTTCGCGCCAGAACATCCCCTTCAGATCGTCGCGCTGGCAGTTTTCTCCTGGGCCTTGTCGGCTCTGCCATGCAGACAAAGCGGAGAACGCCGCCAACGTGGACGCGGTATAGGCAATCAGGTACCAAACGGAGGCTTCCAGCGCCAGATCAGTTTTGTTCAGCGTGCCCAACACCACTAGCGCTACCAGCAGGTAGCCCATATGCGCTATTGAGGAGTAGCCCAGCAGCCGTTTGAGGTTGTCTTGTTTCAGGGCAAGGAAATTTCCCACCAACATGGAGGCAATCGCGAGCCACGACAGGGCTTCCGTCAGGGTGGTCTGTTGCCAAAGCTGGGCGCTGTGGTACCACCGTAGCAGCGCGACAAAAATAGCCACCTTCGACACGGTTGCCAAAAATCCGGTCACCGGTGTGGGCGAGCCCTCATAGACATCGGGTGTCCACATATGAAAAGGGACCAACGACAACTTGAAGCCCAGACCGACAAAAATCATCAGCGTCCCGGTCCCGACCAGCAGAGGATTGGTCCGGTGCAGGGCTGCTCCCAGTTCCGAAAAACCCAGTACACCTGTTGCCGCGTAGAGGAGGGCGAAACCGAACAACAGTATTGCGGTCGACGCAGAGGACAACACCAGGTATTTCAGGCCGGCCTCGATTGGCAACCAGGCCTTGTCGGGGTACGCGATCAACGCGTAGACCGCCACCCCCATGATCTCAAGTCCCAGCAGGAAAGCGGCAAAATGTTGTGCGTGAGCCAGAACCACGGCGCCAAACGTGGCGATCAGTACCAGCATGAAGAATTCATGTTGCTCGACACCCTCTGCCACCATCCACACGCGGGACACGACGATTGTCACAAGGGCAGCGAGGGTCAATACGACGGTAAATAATCGGGCGTAATCATCCACCATCAGCAACGGGGTCGCCTGAACAGGCTCCGCGGGCCACGTGGCGAATGACAGCCACAGTGCGACGAGCAAACTCACAAGGCTGATCGTCAAAGCTGCGTCTGAGTGACGACGGATCGCCGTCTGCGTCATAACAAAGATCACGCCCAGGGCGATCGCGATAGCGGGGGACAGGCTCTGTAACATTACGGCGTCCACTTCATTATCCCCCGACCTTGATTGCCAGAGCGTCCAGCGAGGGCGCGATGAGATCCAGAGCGGGCTGGGGGTAGAGGCCCAGGCCCAAAAGGCCTATTGCCAGAAGCCCCAAGGCCGTCATGTCTCGAGTATTGAAATCCTGCAAGCCAACGTGCTGTTCACCCAGTGGTCCGTGAAATGCCTGTTGCAGCATCCACAAAGCGTAGACAGCGCCAGTGACCAGTCCGATCGCGGCGAAGGCGCACAGCACGGGCGAGCTCTGCCAAAGTCCAGCCAGTACCAAAAACTCCGCAATAAAATTGCCAAGGCCCGGCAGCCCCACCGAAGCAATTACGAAGAACATCGCCATCGCACCCATTCGTGGCATGGCTTTCCACAACCCCCCCATATCCGCGAGCGCGCGCGTATGGAGTCGTTCCTGCAATGCTCCCGCGATCATGAAGAGCGCCGCCGTACTGAGTCCGTGGGCCACCATCTGGAGCACCGCCCCCGACCAGGAGAGGCCATTCCAGGCAAATACGCCCAGCAAAATGAATCCCATGTGACTGATGCTGCTGTACGCCACCAACCGTTTGAAATCGCGCTGTCCGTAGGCCAGCACAGCCCCGTATAGAATGCCCACCACGCCAACAATGAGGAGGAGGGAAGACCATTCTTTTGCATTCTCGGGGAACAGGGCGACGCCAAAGCGGAGCAAGCCATAAGCCCCTGTCTTCAGTAGCACACCTGCAAGAATAACGCTGCCGGCTGTGGGTGCTTGAGTGTGGGCGTCGGGGAGCCAGCTGTGCACCGGGAAGGCGGGCAGTTTGACCAAGAATGCGAGTACGAATCCCCAGAATACCCAGTTCGCCAACTCGCCTGTGAGCGGCGACTGTAGCCAATCCATGTAGGCGAAACTCCACTCGCCGGTTTGGTTGGCGTAGGCCACGGCCGTGGTGAGTATGCCGAGCAACATGAGCAGGCCGCTCGCCTGGGTGAAGATAAAAAATTTCGTCGCGGCGGGCGCTCGGGCTTCATGTCCCCAGATGGCAATGAGCAGGTACATGGGTACCAGCATGACCTCCCAGAACAGGAAGAAAAGAAACAGATCCATTGCCAGAAAGACCCCGACGGTGCCGGCTAATGTCCACAGCAGGTTCGCCTGAAAGAATCCTCTTCTGGCCTTGATCTCTGTCCACGACGCGATCACTGCCACGAGGCCGAGCAATAGCGTGAGTCCGACTAACAGAAGGCTCATGCCATCCATTGCCAGAATAAACTGAATGCCAAATCGCGGTATCCACGTGTGTGACTCGTAAGCTAGCCAGCCGTCTACATCTGGCCCCGTAGTGAGCACTTCAGTGGCCAGCGGCCACAGTGCGGCACCCGTTAACAGCAGCGTCGCCACCGACACCCGCGCGGGCATTTCCTCGCCAAAACGCTCAGACAGCCAGGCGACCAATCCACCGGCCAGCAGCAAGACAATCAGCAGGCTCATGGGGTCGCCCTCAACAACATCAGTGTCAGCATCACTATCAAGCCCGCTGACAGAACGGCCACATAGCGCCCCAAGCGCCCTGACTGGCTCGCAGAAAGTTGCTCATGAATCGCCACCGCAGAACCCATGATTAACGCCACCACACGGTCCATGGGTTCGCCTCGCCACCATTGCGCGAGTGACGCATAAGGCTGCACCAATAAGCGATCGTACAACCGATCCATACCCCAGCCCTGCAGCCAGTACTGTGCGGTCCAGCGTCCTGTGGAAGACTCAGTCAGGCCGGTGACATTGAGTTGTCCGCCAAGGAATATGAAGTAGGCCAGCGCGACACCGACGATGGGAATGGCCGCCGACACGATGGCGATGGTGCCATGGGCTGGATGATTTGCAGCCAGCGGCAGTACCTCCGCCAGCGGCAGGGAGATCCAACCTCCCACAATCGATAGCACGCAGAGCAGCATGAGGGGCAGCGCCATGCGCCAGCCTGGCTGATGGGTGGCTTCGGTTTTGAGCTCCCCAAAAAAGACCACGAACACCAATTTGAAGCTGTACAGCGCGGTAATCATGGCGGCGATGGCGGCAACGCTCCAGAGCCAGATCCCGCTACCCGTGACCTCCCAGGCGCGCAGGAGAATCAGGTCCTTGCTGGCAAATCCCGCTGTTGCCGGCAACGCGGCGAGTGCGGCTGAGCCAATCAGAAAGCTCCAGAACGGCACCGGTAGATGTGTCCGCAGCCCCCCCATTTTCCTGATGTCCTGTTCATGATGCAGGCATTCGATAACCGCGCCCGCTGCAAGGAACAGGAGCGCCTTGAAAAAGGCGTGGGTCATCATGTGGAACACGCCGGCATCCCAAGCCTGCACCCCCAGTGCCAGAAACATATAGCCGAGCTGACTGATGGTGGAGTACGCCAGAATGCGCTTGATATCGTGTTGCGCCAGTGCCGCACAGGCCGCCATGAGGGCCGTGGCCACACCTACGGCGGCGATCGCAAACAGCACATCGGGCGCGAGTACAAACAGGCCATTTAATCGGGCAACCAGATAGATACCGGCGGTCACCATCGTCGCGGCATGTATCAATGCACTCACCGGCGTGGGGCCCGCCATCGCGTCGGGAAGCCAGGTTTGTAACGGTAGCTGCGCCGATTTGCCCACTGCACCGGTAAAAATGAGCGCGCAAGCCAGCGTCGCCAGAGGTTCGCCGGCTGCCCAGCTGGCTGATGCAGCGAGCACGATCTCCTGAATATTCAGGGTGTTGAATTCGGCCACCAGCAGGAACAAACCCAGTGCCATTGCCGCGTCGCCGGCGCGGGTGACGATAAAAGCTTTTCGAGCAGCGGCGCCATTCGCACTGTCTCGATACCAGAATCCGATCAGTAAATAGCTGCAGAGACCCACGCCCTCCCATCCAAGGAAGAGCAGTAGCATGCTGTCGCCCAGCACCAACAGCAGCATGGCAGCGACAAAGAGATTGAGGTAGGCGAAGTAGCGCGAATAGTTGTCGTCCCCACCCATGTACTCGCTGGAGTAGAGGTGGATTAGAAAGCCGATGCCGGTGATCGTACACAACCAGATGAGTGACAGTTGATCGAGTCGCAGCGCCAGATCAACGCTGAAGTTGCCTACCGAAAACCACTGCCAGAGCATTACCGTCACGGGTCCGGTCGCGTCCTGCCACTGTACGGCCAGCGCCAGCACGGTGAGCGCGGCCAAGCCAATACTGCCCACGCCCAATCCAGTCACCAGAGATTTGCCCATGTGACGCCCATACAGCAACAACATGGCGGCACTGGCGAGGGGGAGCATGGGTACAGCGGTCAGCAGTATTTCCACGGTTTTAACCCCTCAGCCTGACAGCATCATTCATGTCGAGAGACTGCAGTTGGCGTCGCATCTGCAGGACCAATCCAAGCCCTACTGAAACCTCTGCCGCTGCGATCGCAAGGATGAACATGAAAATAACTTGTCCGTCGGGTTGACCCCAACGCGCCCCCGCGGCAATAAAAGCAAGCGCGGCGGAATTGAGCATCACTTCGAGCGCCATCAACATGAAGATAATGTTGCGGCGCAGCATGAGGCCGAAAAGGCCAATCACAAACAGCAGGCCAGCCAATACGAGAACGTGTTCTACCGGGACCATCTCGGCGCCCATCAGTCTCTCCTGCCTCTATCGCGTTGGAGGAAGCGGTGCCCGAGGTGATACGCGCCCACCAATCCCGCCAGCAGTAACATGGAGGCGAGTTCGACACCCAGCACATAGGGTCCGAACAACGACAGGCCGACCTCTTTTGGCATCACAGCGCGCACCGAGGTCTCAGATTCAATGGCAATCAAGACATAGAGCAGCTCGGCGAGCAGCACGGCCGCCAGCAGAGCCGGGAGCCACCAGTTGGAAAAATCCAGCATGGCGCGTTCCTGCTCGCGAGACACTTCGCTCAGGTTCAACATCATCACAACAAAGACGAATAGCACCATGATGGCGCCGGCATAAATCACGATCTCAAGCGCCGCGGCAAATGGCGCGCCGAGAAAGAAAAACAACACCGCGATGGCCAGCAGCGACACAATCAGAAAAATAAGGGCGTGCGCCGCATTGGCACGGGTCAGCGCCAGGACGGTGGAAGCCAAGGCGATGCCGGCAGCGAGATAAAAGAGGAAAAGCGTCAGCGTCATGGCATCAGGCTCTTAACATCGACGGGTGGGGCTTCTTTTTCCGCTTCCCCTTTCTTCTTGCCTTCCACCTCCAGTCCAGCGACGCGATAGAAATTGTAGTCGTGGTACTTGCCGGGGCCATCGATCATCAAGTGTTCTTTTTCGTAGACGAGGCTGGTGCGCTCGTATTCGCACATCTCAAAGTCGGGCGTCAGCTGAATCGCATAGGTTGGGCAAGCCTCCTCGCACATTCCACACAGGATGCAGCGAGAAAAATTGATTCTGAAAAACTCCGGGTACCACCGCCCGTCCTCGCGAACGCCTTGCTGCAGTGCGATGCAACCCACTGGGCAGGCCACGGCGCAGAGATTGCAGGCGACACACCGTTCCTCCCCATCGGGATCTTTGGTGAGCACAATGCGTCCTCGGTAGCGCGGCGCCAGATAGGGTTTTTCCTCGGGATACTGGACGGTTTCTGTCTTGGTGAAGGTGTGACCCAGAACCCGCCAAATCGTTTCTAACTGGCTCCAGAGCGAGGTGAACAGTTCTTTCACAGGTCTCCCTCCTTGAAGGCAGAAGTCACTTGGTTCATCCCAAGCCTCCCTCATTGATCCACAGCGCTACGGCGCCGGTAACCGCCAAATTGACCAAAGTGATCGGCAACATCACCTTCCACCCAAGCGACATCAATTGGTCGTAACGAGGGCGGGGAATGGCTGCACGCAAGAGAATGAAAAATAGGATCACGGCCACGGTCTTAATCGGGAACCACAGCAGTGGCGGCAACCAGGGCCCAAGCCAGCCTCCCAGAAATAGTGTGGTGATCATGCAGGAGATCAGAATCAGGCCCAGATACTCGCCCAGCATGAACATGGCGAATTTCATGCCCCCGTACTCGGTATGGAAGCCCGCCGTAAGCTCGTGTTCGGCTTCGGGCAGATCAAAGGGCAGTCGGTGGCTTTCGGCGAGCCCCGCGATAACAAAAACAAAGAGCCCCAGGGGCTGGGTAACGGCGAACCACAAACCCTCCTGCGCCAGCACAATCTGGGTAAGTGAGAAGCTACCGGTCAGCATGACCACGCCCATCAGCGAGAGGCCCATAAAGACCTCATAGCTGACCATCTGGGCCGCGGATCTCAAGCCGCCGAGCAAAGAGTATTTGTTGTGGGAGGCCAGCCCACCGAGTAATACGCTATAGACGGCGATCGATGTCATACCCAGAAAAAACAACAAGCCGATGTTCAGGTCGATGACCATCACGTTGGGCGCATAGGGCACAACGGCAAAGCCCAGTAGCATGGCTACGACAATGGCGGTGGGTGCAAAAATGAATACCGGACGGTCGGCAAAAGGCGGCACCCAGTCGTGTTTGCCCAGCAGTTTGAGCATGTCGGCTGCGACCAAAACAATCCCCAAGGGCCCGACACGGTTGGGTCCGAGCCTGTCTTGCCAAATGCCCAGCATGCGTCGCTCAAACCAGGTCATCACCGCGGCGCCACCCACTGCGCCACCGAGCAGCAAAAGCAGAAGCGCGATGATTTTCAGTTCATCCATGAACCACCTCGCTGTCGCTGGCCAAGACTTCAGGTGGGCGTGCAAAATCTGCGATACGTGCCAACCCAACGGACTGTCCTGCCCGCCATCCGCGGGTTTCAGATAGCCCCAGCGTTAGCCCGGCCGTGCCTGAGGGTACGCCTTTGTCGACCTTTACGCGGCATCGAACCGACTGTTGATCGAACGTAATGGCGACGCCATCGTGGGGCCCGAGCTCAAGGCGTTCTGCATCTGAAGGTGACAGGCAGAGGTGCGCGGGAGCGACCATGGCCGCGACAGGCGCTGATTGAGCGCTCAACTCGTCACTGCCGAACAACTGGTACTGTGCGGTCAGCGTCCAGGCGCCGGCGCTAGGCTTAAACGCATCGGGAACAATCGACTCCAGCAGTTTCCCACCGTTGGGTTCGATGAGCCGCTGACCGGCACTGCCACCGCGCATCGCGCCACCGACTTCCGCCTGAAACTTGTGCAGAGACTGATTTGAATTCCAGCCCGGCTCCCATACAAACGGCTGTAGCGCGCTGGGCAGGGACTGGTTATCTCCCTCCATACTGAAGGCCAGGCCCGATTGGTCATCGGTGGTGGTCTTTGGCTCATGCAGGGTTTTGTCTGCATACATGGCGGTTCTGCCGCTGTAGCGGGACGGTTGCCGAGCCACTTTGAGCCCGAGCCGATCGCGGTAGTTGGCGCCGGGAGCTGCATCGATGGCGCCTGCCAAATGGGGGCAAGCGTCGGCCAATGCCGCGAGCACTGCATCTATGTTGCTCAAACCTGCCAGTGCGGGCTTGTCACAGATCGCGGCAGCTTCGGCCAGCCATTCCCAAGTGGCTGGTTGGTCGGCAGAGCCGGCGATGGCGGGGAAGTATCGTTGTGCCCGGCCTTCCGCATTCACCAGCGTACCCTCGGCCTCTGCGAAACTGGCTGCCGGTAATGCCAGAGCGGCCTGCTCGGCGGTGGACGTCTCTAGCACGTCCATCACCACCACATTGGGCACTGCCGACATCAGTTGCGCTATCTGCTCGGCCGGGGCTCGGAGGCCCAGATCGTTTTCGGCAATGAGCAGCGTATCGAGTTCGCCCGCTTCTGCACGCTGAAGCAATTGATCCAGCGACGGCCCTGAGTCATCGAGCAGGGCGAGGCCCAAGCTGTTCGCCTCGGGGACGGCATACACCACACGCGTCGCTTCGCTTTGCTGTTGCAGCGCCTGCGCCAGCGCCCGCGCTGAGTCGACCACCGAGGCACTTTGACAACCACTGCCGCTGATCACCAAGGGTCGCTTGGCGTTGCTCAGTATGGCCGCAATCGCATCGACGCTTTCTGTTTCATCGCCCGTCAAATCTGTCACAGCGGGCCCACCCCCCAAACGATGGGCGACGGCGAATCCAAAACGGGCGATGTCATCGGGTGCAAGGGCAATCGATTCAAGCGCTACATCATTCAGTCGGGTCGACGCGGTGGTGAGTTGAATCAGCGGACTGCGTTCGTTCTGAGCGACGTTGCGCACCGCCGCGTCTTGCCAGGGTGCAACGCCGATCTGTGCCGCCATTTCCAGCCCCTTGTTGCGCACGGTCTGGCGCAGCGCGAGGGCGATGCGAGCAGCAGTCTGTGTCACATCTTCGCCGAGGATAATGACCGCATCGGCTGCCTCAATCTCTGGCAGGGTGGCAGCAGCGACACCGCCATCACGCAGCGCGGCAGTGATTGCTCTGACCGCTGGTTCTTCTGCGCCAAACCCGGCACAGAAGTTCTCGCCTTCAACGAAGGCACGGAGCATCCAATTGGATTCCAACGAAGCGCGGGGTGACCCGATACCGGCGACAGCTTTGTCACCCGCGCAGTACTCCGCGAGCAATGCCAGTGCCGAAGCCCGCGAAACAGCACTGAAACTGCCGTCATGCTGCTTTTGACCACATTGCTTGAGTCGCTCGCTGCTGTTGACGAAGTCGCCCCCGAAACGACCGCGATCACAGAGAAAGTAACCGTTCACCTCTTGGTGATATCGGTTGTGGATTCGCTTGAGTCTGCCGTAACGTTCGCCCGGTGCGATATTGCAGCCAACGCCGCAACCAACACAGATGGAGGGCGAAGATTGTAAATCCCATTTGCGCGTGTAGTCGTGAACGAGGTTTTTGTCGGTAAACACGCCGGTAGGGCAGACCTCTACGAGATTACCCGCGAACTCGCTCTCCAGCACGCCGTCTTCATGACGTCCAAAGTAAACATGGTCGTGTGCACCCAGTGCAGCGAGGTCGGTCCCGCCCGCGTAGTCCTGGTAATAACGGACGCAGCGATAGCAGGCGATGCAGCGATTCATTTCGTGGTTGATGAGGGGGCCAAGATACTGATTTACATGAGTATTTTTGAGTCCATCATAGCGGCGTTCCTTGTGCCCTGACATCACCGTCATGTCCTGTAGGTGGCACTCGCCACCCTCTGCACATACCGGGCAATCGTGAGGATGATTAACCATCAACGCTTCAATCACGTCCGCGCGGAAAGCCGTCTCGCGCTCGCCGGACAAAGAGAGGTGCATGTCATCGGTGACGGGGGTCATGCAAGCCATTACCAGTCGGCCGCGCTCATCCTCTGCATTTTGGTACTGCAACATCGCGCACTGGCGACAGGAGCCCACGGATCCCATCGCCGGGTGCCAGCAGAAATACGGGAGGTCAAGCCCCAGCCCCAACACTGCCTCTAGCAGATTGGCGCCGGCCTCTACCTCGTACTGCTTGCCATCGATGGTTATCTGCGGCATTTCAATGTCTCCCCGCGGCACTGTGGTAGGTGCAACCGCCTTCCGTCACATGACGTTCAAAATCCTCACGAAAATATTTCAGCGCGCTGTTCACCGGCTCCATTGCACCGGGCGCCAGCGCGCAATGTGTGTTGCCTATGCCCCCAATGAAAGCTGCTTTTTCCTCGAGTAGCGCAATGTCTTTTTCGGTTGCCTGTCCCTGTTCAAATTGATCCAACAACTGGACGATCCAGGGAATGCCGTCGCGGCACGGGGTGCAGAAGCCACAGGATTCATGAGCGAAGAAGCGCGAGAGATTGCGCACCATTCCCAGTGGGCAGTTACGGTCATCCAGAATAATCATCGTGCCTGTTCCCATTCGAGAGCCGGCCTTTCCGATCACGTCGTAGTCCATTGCCAAATCAAGGTGCTGGTCGGTCAGAAAATCAGTGGAGCCGCCTCCGGGCAGGAAGCCGCGGAGTTGGTAGCCATCCCGCATGCCGCCCGCATGCTCTTCGAGTATCTCGCGAATCGGCGTGCCCATGGGTAGCTCCCATACTCCGGGATTTTTGACATTGCCGCTCGCGCCAAAGAGTTTCGTGCCACTGTCTTCACCGCGTCCC
>CAXPKH010000196.1:0-2382 GCA_964217615.1 Luminiphilus sp. | reverse complement strand
GTCAAATTTCCTACCAACTCGAGGAAAACACCATCCGGATCAATCGCGTGCACGATACCCCCGGTATCGGTGTCCGTACCCGAGCAGCAAGGCGCAATCTCTGACAGAAACGGCACGTTCTGCTGTTTGAGAATAGCAACGGCGCGCTCAACATCGGGCACCGTTAAGGCGAGGCGGTTAATGCCCTTGTGATTGATGGGTGGCGGATAGGCGGGCTCCGGATCAAAGGGCTTCAACCACTGAAGTAGCCGAAGCCGATGCCGATCACCGCGATCAATCGCCACATCGGCGCCCACATAGCGAACCGTCTCTGCAAAGCCCCAGGCCCGCGCCTCAGCCTCACTCAGCGTCTGCTCGTTGATTCGCCTAATGTTGGTGTAGCCAAACCGCCGATAAAAAAGAATAGACGCCTCAATGTCGCTAACGTTGATACCGATATAGGGCATCCCGATAATGTGGGTCGACTCTCCACTGCCGGAGGAGCGCGGAATTGGACTCTCCTCCAGCTTAATAAAGACGCCGTCTGGATCCTGCATAAACACAAATCGGTTGCCGGGAGCGCCGTGGGGCTGACTGAGAAATTCTGCCCCCTTTCCCCTGAGATATTCGTAGTCAGACATTAGGTCTGAGGTCATTAGCGTGGCATAAGCCATACCGAGATGATTTGGCTGCGCATAGGGTGGCGCGTCGTTATAGGGCGATCACCACTGCAGCAGGTCAATGCCGGTGGTGTTTTCTGCGCCGGGGAACAGCAAAACCTCTCCCTTGGCGAGCTCATATTGACACTCATCGAACATGCCCAGGGCCCTCGCCATCGCATGGGTATTCGTCAGTGGGAAACCACCAATTCCCTGGGTAAAACCCAGCTGTCGATAGAACTCGCGGGTTCGGTCGAAGTCGGCCGTATGGATTGCGAAATGAAATCTCGCCCACAAACCGATATCGGTATCGGACTCAAAAGCAATATCCGGCGTCTGCACGGTCGCTTGCAACTCATAGTCCTCTGCCCAAACTGCCGGGCAGAGCATCACAAACACAAGTAAAAATCTTGGAATCATGGTGCACCCTCTACTCGGCAAGGATCTAAACACAACCGCAGGTCGTGAGAAAGCGCGACAACGCTTTGGCACTTGGCAACTCAGTTACCAAAAGTGCCTGTTTCAGGGCCTCCTCGGTAGGCGCCCTTAATACAGATTAGATCGATGGGCCCCAGCGCGGGATGCGACGCGGCCCCCCAACGGATGAAACGCCCATTGACGCAATAGCGATCAGCGATGAGGTGGGGGTGCCTGAAATCATAGTTGGTGTATTGGAATGAGACGTTCATCACGCTACCGTCGGATAGCTTGGCGATATCGCTCTGGTTGCTCAGATAGCGCCCGAATTCCCCCTCATTGATAACCAGGCGCACCATGGGGTCGGCCAGCGCAGGCTGTCCAGTCGCCGTAAAAAGCACGAAGAATAGCGCGAGGCGAATCAATGTTGACTCCAATGGCAGTGGTTTCTTAAAAAGTTACGGGTTTTCAGCGTAACCGGACCAACCGAGTAGACGGCCACCCACCACTGATAGCGTGCTCTAACTCACCTCATACTTGATGCACAGCGCCTCGACGAACTCATTACCCGCCCGCATACCGACCAGCAGATCCTTGGAGGTCGCCGCCGGCCATGCGGGTAATTGAGGCGTTGGCTCACTGGGAAAAATCGCTTGCCACAGCTCTGCAAAAGCAATATTCAGGTCTGCGGACTTCACATGACACACATAGGTCATTGCCGCTCTTCGCATTTCACTATCCAGAGATGACATCGCGCTCCATCAGAATCGCAGCTCGTTTGATTAACGCGCGACCGAGGCCGTAGCACATCGCGCTCGATCCTCTTGGGCATAGGTTTTACAAGGGTCAACAACACTCACCGGGCCTGCCGTGCCATTAGGATAGACGCCCGTATTGCGACATTGCCACTCCGCTCGATCAACCTCAAGCAGACAACGATCGTAGCGGCTGTCATCCTCCGAAATATGCATCTGCTCGGCCAGACCGACAAAAACAGCCGTCAGCACCGCTCCCATAATAATCTTGTTCAACATACTACCTGTTTAGCCGCCACGCGGACCGTGTTGCTGGCCTAACAGCGCAATAAACCCCTGTGCCGACAGAGAACGGAGAGGCCGAACGCAACTAGCATCTTCTAAAGCTTTCGGATTTCTTTCCATTTACCGTTTCCGTCGTAAGTTATGACGAAAGAACCCGACAACCCCGAATCTGTGACATAGGGCTGTAGAACGCGCCACGGTAGGCTCATAGTGTCGCCTCTATCTGTCCTCACCACGATTCGGCTTTTGGACCCGTCGTAAAAAGCCAGAAGCTGTTTACTCGTTAG
>CAXPKH010000195.1:0-17437 GCA_964217615.1 Luminiphilus sp. | reverse complement strand
TCCAATAAAGGCACGTTTCAGTCCATCACCGTCACCATCGAAGCGCAGAGCGAGGCGCAACTGCGCCTGATTCACGAAGATTTGATGGGCACGGGCTTGGTTTCCATGGTGATCTAGCGTCATGCAGTACCGGCGATTAGGTATGGTCGATTTTGCTTCCACCTTTGAGTCGATGAAAGTGTTTACTGCCGATCGAACGCAGACCACGGAAGATGAGATTTGGCTGTTGCAACACCCCCCGGTATACACCCAGGGATTGTCGGGCAAGGCCGAGCATGTTTTGGATGCCGGGGATATCCCCGTGATTCACATCGATCGCGGTGGCCAAGTCACTTATCACGGTCCCGGGCAGTGGATCGCTTATGTTCTTTACGATCTGCGACGAGCGGGTATGACTATTCGCGAGTTGGTAGAACGCCTGGAGAAGGCAGTAGTCAACCTGTTGGCGGATTATGGCGTCGCCGCCTATGGCGACCCGGGAGCGAGAGGCGTCTATGTTCAGGGGAGAAAAATAGCAGCCCTTGGCTTAAAGGTGAGCCGAGGGAGGAGCTACCACGGGCTGTCTCTGAACGTCGATATGGATCTGTCCCCGTTTGCCGGTATCAATCCCTGCGGATACGAGGGACTGGAGGTGACCTCTGTTGCAAGGGAACTCGGGGCGGATCAAGCTGTGGACGTTTCTGAGCTCGGGGAGCGGCTTCTGTATTACCTTGAGCAGGCATTGCCCGCGAAGGCCTGACGGTAGCCAAATTGGCTGGCATAATCCGGCGTCCTTTTAGGAGCCACCATGTCTGACTTACAGCGCGACGTCGACTCACGCCGCACCTTTGCCATTATTTCTCACCCGGATGCGGGTAAAACAACGATGACAGAGAAGCTCCTGTTATTGGGGCAAGCCATTCAGGTTGCAGGGTCGGTCAAGGGAAAAAGGGGCCCGCATGCCACCTCGGATTGGATGTCACTTGAGCAGGAACGGGGTATTTCTGTGACGTCGTCGGTTATGCAGTTTCCGTACAGGAATCGTTGGGTCAACTTGCTCGATACGCCGGGCCACGAGGATTTCTCGGAGGACACTTACCGTACGCTGACGGCCGTAGATTCTGCGTTGATGGTCATTGATGGTGCCAAAGGCGTGGAGGATCGCACTATCAAGCTGATGAACGTATGCCGCTTGCGCGATACGCCGATTCTCACTTTCGTCAACAAACTCGACCGTGACATTCGTGATCCCGTGGAACTGGTTGACGAAGTAGAGGAGGTGCTGGGTATAGCCGGCGCTCCCATCAATTGGCCGGTTGGCATGGGGCGAGATTTTAAAGGGGTTTACAACCTTTATACCGATACGATTCATTGTTTTACGCCCGGGGACGGCGCAGTGCTGACTGAAGAAAAAGTCATCCCCGGCTTGGATTCGGATTCTGCCCGCGAACTGTTGGCTGATGATTACGAGGCCTTTAACGAGGAAATCGAGCTCGTTCGCGGGGCGTCGCATGAATTTGATTTGGAAGCTTTTCTGGCAGGACAGTTGACCCCCGTGTTTTTCGGCACCGCATTGGGCAACTTTGGCGTGCGCGAAATGCTGAACGATTTCGTCGAGTGGGCCCCTTCCCCTCAACCGAGGGCCTCGACCGAGCGTGTCGTTGAGGCGTCGCAAGCCGATTTCACCGGCTTTGTCTTCAAGATTCAGGCGAATATGGATCCCAAACATCGAGACCGTATTGCGTTTATGCGTATCTGTTCAGGTCGCTATGAAAAAGGCATGAAGATGCGCCACGTCCGTATCGAAAAAGATGTCCGCATTGCCGATGCCGTGACTTTTCGTGCGGGCGATCGGACCTTGGTGGAGTCAGCCGTCGCCGGCGATATTATCGGTCTCCACAACCACGGTACGATCCAGATAGGGGACACGTTTACGACGGGAGAAGCGATCCGCTTTACCGGTATCCCCCATTTCGCACCTGAGCTCTTCCGCCGTATTCGCCTCAAAGATCCGATGAAAGCGAAGGCCTTGCAGAAGGGGTTACAGCAATTGTCAGAGGAGGGCTCCACTCAGGTTTTCTCGCCCCTGAACAGCAGTGACCTCATTGTGGGTGCGGTGGGGCAACTGCAGTTTGACGTCGTCGCCTACCGCCTGGCCGATGAATACAAGGTCGAGGCGCTCTATGAGCCCATCAATGTGTATACCGCGCGCTGGATAGAGGCAGCGGATCCTCGCAAACTTGAAGACTTTCGTAAGAAAGCCGCTGAGCATCTTTCCGAGGACGGAGGGGGCTACCTCACCTATTTGGCACCGACTCGAGTCAACCTGTCACTCATGGAGGAGCGCTGGCCGGATATTCGATTCCGCGAGACGCGCGAGCACTGAGAGGCTCAGAGCAGCGCCTCGATATCGGTGGCAATGGTCTCGGGTTTGGTAGAGGGTGCGTAGCGTTTGACCACTTCCCCCTGCTGGTTGACGAGAAACTTGGTGAAGTTCCACTTGATTCGCTTGCTACCGAGTACCCCAGGCGCTTGCTCTTTGAGGTGTGTGAACAAGGGATGGCTTGCTGCGCCGTTGACTTCGATTTTGCTGAATAATGGAAAAGTCGTCTGGTAGTTCATCTCGCAGAAAGATTGGATTTCCTCCTCGCTTCCGGGTTCCTGTGCCCCGAATTGGTTGCACGGGAAAGCGAGGACTGAGAAACCGCGCGGTCCATAACGCTGTTGCAGCGATTCAAGACCCGTGTACTGAGGAGTAAAACCGCATTTCGATGCGGTGTTTACAATTAACAAAACCTGTCCCTGAAACTGAGCCAGTGAAGTTTCCTCACCGGTGGCGAGTTTCGCTGAGAAGTCGTGGGCCGTGCTCATGTAGTGCTCCATAGATGCATAATGGGAAATGCTGGATGGTGGTCTTGATCTCTAGGCCGATAGGTAGGTTTCCAGCTCAAAATCGGTAACCCGTCGCTCAAATTCCATCAGCTCTTGCTGCTTCAATTCGGCGTAAGCTTTTTGGAAGGGCTCACTCAAATATTCTCGCACGCTTTTAGAATGCGAGAAGCGCTTGATGGCGTCAGCCATGTGGCTGGGTAGGTGACTGTTATCGACATCGTCTGTCCACGCGTTACCCCCTATCGGTTCAGGGGCCACCAAATTCTTTTCTAGACCCATCAAAATGCCTGCCAACATGGCTGCGATGGCCAGATAAGGATTGCTATCGGCCCCCGCCACCCGGTGTTCTATGCGAGTGGCAGCGCTAGGGCTGGCAGGAATGCGAAGCGCGGTGGTTCTGTTGTCATAACCCCAGTTGGGTTGCGTCGGGGCGTGGTTTCCGGGCTGAAATCGGCGATACGCGTTATAGCTCGGTGCAAAAATGAGCTGGGTGTCGGGCATCAAGGCAATGCAACCCGCGACGGCTTGCCGCAGTAGCGGCGTTCCTTCCAGCGTTCCGCTGTCAAAAACATTGCGCCCCGACTGATCTAATAAGCTGCAGTGCATGTGCATGCCATTGCCCGCCTGATTTTCCATTGGCTTGGGCATGAAGCTGGCAAGGGTATCGAAGCGCGCCGCCACGGCACTGATGCCCCTTTGCATGCGCACAACCTGATCGCAATAGGCGAGTGCGTCGTCGGAATAGGCCACGTTGATTTCGTATTGTGCCGGCGCCGCCTCTTTGAGCACGCCTTCGTAAGGTAAGTGCTGAACCGCGAAGGTTTCTCTCAATACCTCGAGCAACTCGGCATGTTCATCCAGAGCGCCCAGCCCATAGAGATTGCCGCCGGTGAGTGATTCCTCTGGGAGTGCGTCTCTTAGTGACTGTCCGTCGGTGGGGCGATTGAACAGATTGAATTCCAATTCTATCGCCACCCGCGGATACAGGCCGCGGTCAGCCAGCGCAGCCACCACCCTGGTCAGTACCTGACGTGGGTCCCAGAGGGACGGCTCGCCGTCCTCCCGGAACATCGTCAGCACGACTTGCGCTTGATCAATTCCCCGGGCGCTCAGTGACGGCGCGAGGGAGCCTTCCACGACCCGACACCAGCCATCAATGTCACCATTCTCAAGGCAAATGCTGGGCACATCTCTTCCCCACATGTCCTGCGCGACCGCGGACTCGGGCAATTTGATACCTTCAGCGAGCAATGACGACAGTTTATCGACCGGCAGCCATTTACCCCGCGCGGCGCCGTTGCAGTCCGTAATCAGCGCTTCAACCATCTCAACGTCGGGGTACTCGGCCAGCAGTTTTTTTGCTTCCGGGTGCATGGTGGATCTCTTCATCGAAGGGGCGTGAGTTTACCGCTGTAATGACCTGCTCACCAGCCAAGTAATGCCGCCTCCAGAGGACTTTTTTCAGGTGAAGCGGGTGGTAGTGGGGCACCCGTCCATGTTCCGGCAGTAGAGCGTTTCCCTATCTTTGCTGCAGGAATTGCAGAATCTGATCGACAGCCATTTCGGGGGCAACCATTTCGGTTTTGCTGTCCGAGCGTCGGGTGATCTCTAGATGCCCTTCGGCGAGTGACCGCTCGCCAACGGTGGCCCGCACGGGCATGCCGATGAGCTCCATCTCAGCGAACTTGACCCCCGGTCGCTCGGGTCGATCATCGAGGAACACCGACAGCCCGGCGTCGCAACACGCGGCATAAAGCGCCTCGGTCGCGTCTC
This sequence comes from Luminiphilus sp., assembly GCA_964217615.1. Lineage (GTDB taxonomy): Bacteria > Pseudomonadota > Gammaproteobacteria > Pseudomonadales > Halieaceae > Luminiphilus. The sequence goes on along the minus strand of CAXPKH010000195.1, from coordinate 12,793 downwards.
GGACCGCGGCCGATTTATCCATACCTAGCGGCACGATTGCGACGTCAAAAGGCGCCATCGCCGCTGGCCAAATAATGCCTTTGTCATCATGATTTTGCTCAATGGCTGCGGCGACAATGCGCGTGACGCCAATCCCGTAACAGCCCATGACCATCGGCTGTTGACGCCCCTGGTCGTCGAGCACAGTGGCATTCATGGCCTCAGAGTATTTGGTTCCCAGCTGAAAAATATGGCCCACTTCAATGCCGCGGCGAATTTCCAGCGTGCCTTTACCACAGGGGCTGGGATCGCCGCTGACAATCTCTCGAATGTCCGCGACTTCGAAGTTGGGCACGTCACGCTGCCAGACAGCGCCTTTCAGGTGCTGGCCATCCTCATTGGCGCCACAGACAAATGCCGGCAGGGCGGCGGCGCTCGGATCTACAATGATTCTGAGCGGCAGACCCACGGGTCCCAGTGAACCGAAGCCCGCACCCAGTTGCGCTTTCGTTTCGTCCGCATCTGCCAGCACCAGCGGTGCGACGAGGCCGGTTAATTTCGACGCTTTTATTGCGTTTAACCGATGATCACCGCGCAGGACCAAGGCGATGAGCTCGCCCTTCTCGCCCTTCGCCAGCAGCGTCTTCACAGAGCGATCGGCGGGGATATCGAAGTGCTGCGCGAGGTCGTCGATGGTGGTGACATTGGGGGTCGCAAATTTCTCCAGATCCGCCGTTGGCGCATCTGTTGCTGCGGCGTCATCGCTGGGTAGCGCGGGAGCCAATTCGACATTTGCGGCGTAGTCACTCTCGGTAGAGAAGGCGATCGCGTCTTCTCCCGATTCTGCTAACACGTGAAATTCGTGGGAATGGTTGCCTCCAATAGCGCCGGTATCGGCCTCGACCGCCCTAAAATCCAGCCCCAACCGCGAGAATATGGTGGAGTAGGCTTCGTGCATGCGCCAATAGGTTTGTTCCTGCGAGCGCTGATCGATGTGAAAGGAGTAGGCGTCCTTCATGATAAATTCGCGTGATCGCATGATGCCGAACCGGGGCCTGATCTCGTCGCGGAATTTGGTTTGAATCTGAAAAAGATTCACGGGCAGTTGCTTGTAACTTTTGATCTCCGTCCGAGCTATGTGGGTAACAATCTCTTCATGCGTGGGGCCAAGGCAAAAGGGTCGCTCATGACGATCGGTCAGGCGACAGAGTTCTGGGCCATACTGCTCCCAGCGACCGGATTCCTCCCACAAGTCGCCGGGCTGAACCACGGGCATGGATAGCTCCAGCGCGCCGGCGCGCTCCATCTCCTCTCGGATGATGCGTTCCACGTTACGCAATACTCTGAGGCCCAGAGGCATCCAGTTATAAATGCCGGCCGCTACGCGACGGATCAGCCCGGCACGCAGCATGAGTTGATGGCTGACGACCTCAGCGTCTGAAGGCGTTTCCTTCAGCGTAGAAAGTAAAAATTCGCTGGCGCGCATGACGGACTCCAATAACGGGAGCGTCATTCTAATGTTCGAAGGTGTTGACAGTACAGCGAGTGAACGGCGTGAGAGCGAGGGATGTCTCTCTGAGTCGCGAAACGGCCGGCCTTCTGAAATATCGATAAAAACAGTCTGAGTAAGGGTTGTTTCAAATGTCGGACTGGTGTTGAATCCCGCCGACTGCGGTCATCCGCTGGTCTCTTACGAAATCTATCCACGCAAAGAGGTGTTAACTTAATGGCTAAGAAAGCTACTCCCAAAGCGCCATCAAAGATGAAGGCGGTCAAGGAAAAAATGACCAAGTCGCAAATGATCGCAGCCCTGGCTGATGATAGCGGTCTCTCCAAAAAAGAAGTGTCATCGGTACTGGGCTCTCTGGAGCGACTCATTGAGGCAAGTATTGGCAAGCGTGCGGCGGGAGAGTTCACTCTGCCTGGCCTGATGAAAATCACCACTGTCCGAAAGCCGGCAGTGAAGGCGCGCAAGGGTATCAATCCGTTCACCGGTGAAGAGACCATGTTCAAGGCCAAGCCCGCCAGCACTGCGGTAAAGGTTCGCCCTTTGAAAAAGATGAAAGCGTTCGCCAACTGAGCGAAGCCGGTATGGGGCTCCTCTTCTTGGGGAGCCTTTTTTATTAACGGCCAACAAGGCCGTCCCCGCAAATCCTCACACCCCCCGCGTCTTTTACTGGAACAGCGTTTACGGTAACCTCCGCGCCCTTGTAAAACTTTCCGGGTGACCTCATGTGTTCGGCTGAGAAAAGACTGGCGTTCACTTTGAGGAGGGTCTGTTATGCCAATCTATGAGTATTCCTGTCAGAGTTGTGGGCACCGTCTGGAAGCCATTCAGCGGCTAGCGGATGCGCCTCTGATCGATTGTCCGGCGTGCAATCAACCCAGCCTGAAGAAACAGGTCAGTGCCCCGTCTTTTCGGCTATCGGGGGGAGGTTGGTACGAGACGGATTTCAAAACCGGCGATAAGAAAAATCTTGCGGGGGAGCGCGGCGCCGCCAGCAACGATGGCTCGACAAAGCAATCCGGGGAATCTGGATCGGGCGAGGCGGCGAAGAAGCCTGCTGAGAAGCCCGCTGCACCTGCGAAAAGTGAGGCCACCAAGGCGAGTTGACCGCCGACACGAGAAAAGATGGAGAGAGGCATGCGCAGCCATTATTGTGGCTTGGTTGACGAAACCCTGATTGATGAAACCGTGACCTTATGTGGTTGGGTCGACCGTCGCCGCGATCATGGCGGAGTGATATTCCTCGACATGCGGGATCGGGAAGGGGTCGTTCAGGTCGTTTTTGATCCCGATACCGGGGAGCACTTTCAGAGAGCAGATAGCGTGCGCAGTGAGTATGTACTGTGCATTACAGGTAGGGTGCGGGCGCGGACTGAAGAGACGGTAAATCCCAACATGTCATCGGGGCGCATAGAGGTGTTGGGGAAGACGCTGGATATTCTGAGTAGTGCGCAAACCCCGCCATTTCCTCTGGACGCCCACCATGCCGTGGGCGAAGACGTTCGTCTGAAATACCGTTACATGGATCTGCGGCGGCCGGAAATGCAGCGCAACCTTATCGCCCGCGCCAGAATCACCTCGGCAATCAGACGTTACCTCGATGACCATGGGTTTCTCGATATTGAGACACCGATCCTGACACGAGCCACGCCCGAAGGCGCGAGAGATTATCTCGTGCCCAGTCGGACCCAGCCGGGCGCATTTTTTGCCCTTCCTCAGTCACCACAGTTGTTTAAACAGCTCTTGATGGTGTCCGGCTTTGATCGTTATTACCAAATTGCGCGTTGCTTCCGCGACGAGGATTTGCGAGCAGACCGACAACCGGAATTTACTCAAATTGACATCGAGACCTCTTTTTTGGACGCGCAAGGTGTGATGTCAATTACCGAAGGTATGGTTCGTCATCTGTTTCAGGAGCAACTCAGCGTCGATTTGGGAGAATTTCCGCGGATGAGTTGGGCGGATGCCATGGAACGGTATGGCTCTGACAAGCCCGACCTCCGGATTGAGTGGGAGTTGGTGTCAATTGACGATTTGATGACGGACGTGGATTTCAAAGTTTTCAGCGGCCCAGCGCTGGATCCGGAGAGCCGTGTCGCTGCTTTGAGGGTGCCAGGTGGAGCCGCGCTCTCGAGAAAGGAAATCGACGACTACACCCAGTTTGTCGGGGTTTATGGAGCACGTGGTTTGGCCTGGATTAAGGTGAACGATCGCGCGTCTGGGGTGGAAGGCCTACAGTCCCCCATCATCAAATTCATGCCGGATGCCACGGTGATGGCCCTGCTGGATCGTCTGGGCGCGCAAGACGGCGACATTCTGTTTTTCGGCGCGGATAAGCGGTCCGTGGTTAATGAATCGCTCGGCGCCTTGCGATTGCGTGTGGCGGCCGATCTTGGCCAGGTTAGAGACGGGTGGGCGCCACTGTGGGTCGTTGATTTTCCGATGTTCGAGCGCGACGAGCGCGGGGGGCTGACCGCCCTGCATCACCCGTTTACGGCACCTTCTTGCTCGACTGATGCGTTGAAAAAGGATCCGGAAGCCGCGCTCTCTCAGGCTTATGACATGGTGTTGAACGGCAGTGAGATTGGGGGTGGATCCGTGCGCATTCACGATCAAGCCATGCAGAAAGTCGTTTTTGACTTGTTGGGGATTGGTGAGGAAGAGGCGGAGTCCAAATTTGGGTTTCTGCTCGGCGCGCTGCGACACGGTGCGCCCCCTCATGCGGGATTGGCCTTTGGGCTCGATCGTTTGGTAATGCTGATGGTTGGTGGGCACTCCATCAGGGATGTCATCGCATTTCCCAAGACGCAAAGCGCGCAATGCGTGATGACCGAAGCACCAGGGTTGGTCTCCGATCAGCAGCTCAAGGAGCTATCGCTCAAGCCGCGGCGGACAGAACCCCAGTCGACGGCGTGAGAGGCTGACGATGGCTGGCCATAGTAAGTGGGCAAACATCAAGCATCGCAAAGCGGCACAGGATGCCAAGCGGGGCAAGCTGTTCACCAAGTTGATCCGTGAACTCGTTGTTGCAGCGAGAGCCGGTGGGCCGATCGTCGAGGACAACCCGCGGTTGCGCGCAGCCGTAGATAAGGCCCTCGGCGCCAACATGAAGCGTGACACCATCGATAATGCGATCGCGCGCGGCGCCGGAACCAACGACGCCGATAACATGGAAGAGCTCACCTACGAGGGTTATGCCTCTGGCGGTGTAGCGGTTTTGGTCGAAGTGATGACGGACAACCGCAATCGAACGGTTGCTGAGGTCCGCCATGCATTTACCAAGCGGGGCGGCAATTTGGGCACAGACGGTTCGGTCGCCTATTTGTTCGCGAGAACGGGGCTCATCCAATTTGGACCCGGGGCGGATGAAGAGGTGATCATGGAGGTTGCGCTTGAGGCCGGCGCAGAGGATGTGGTGACCGACGATGATGGCGCTATCGATGTGCTGACACCGTGGGAGAACCTGGCCGATATCCGTGACGCACTGATGGGCGCGGGGCTTGAGCCACTGCACGCTGAGGTCACGATGCTACCGAGCACGGCGGTTCAGTTGGATGCCGAAAACGCCCCTGCGGTCGTGGGACTGATCGACATGTTGGAAGATCTCGATGATGTGCAAAATGTCTACTCCAACGCAGACATTCCTGAATCTGTCCTGGCTGACCTGTAAATGACGTTTGTCGCGTAATCGTTCACACTAGCCGTTCTCTTCGACCGGTTGCCCACATGACCACTATTCTTGGGGTAGATCCCGGATCGCGCAAAACCGGGTTCGGCATTCTCCGTATTGAGCGCGGACGCGTTGCTTATGTTGCCAGTGGCACGATTCGCCTACCGGTCAGGGAAGTCCTCGCCACGCGGTTGAGTGTGCTGTTCGAGGAACTGACCGAAATTATTGATGCCTACGCGCCAACAGAAGCGGCGATAGAGCAGGTTTTTATGGCAAAAAGTGCCGACTCCGCGCTGAAATTAGGTCATGCCAGAGGTGCGGCGATGGTGGCCTGCGTCACCAAGGGGTTGATCGTGCACGAGTACGCCGCTCGTCAGATCAAGCAATCCGTGGTGGGCACGGGTGCGGCGACAAAGCAGCAGGTGCAGCACATGGTGGTTGCTTTGTTGGGGTTATCGGAAGCGCCCGCTGAGGATGCTGCTGATGGTCTGGCTGCGGCACTCTGTCATTGCCACGCCGCGGGCCTGTCTAACGCACTCTCGGCGAGTGGCTTCAGAGCCGGACGGTTGAGGTAGAGTGGCAACATGATTGGACAAATTCGCGGCAAGCTCATCGCTAAACAGGTGCCAGATATCATGGTCGAGGTGGGCGGTATCGGCTATGAGATCCAGGTGCCGATGACGACGCTTTATCAATTGCCGGAACTCGGCCAAGAAGTGACGTTGCTCACACATTTTGTAGTGCGAGAAGACGCCCAGCTACTCTATGGCTTTGCTGAGCCGGCCGATCGTCGTTTGTTTCGTGAACTGATTAAAGTGAGCGGCGTGGGTCCTCGGCTCGCGTTGACGTTACTCTCGGGCATGGACGCAGGTGATTTTGCGCGCTGCTTGCAACGTGATGACGTGACGGCGCTTGTGGCACTGCCCGGCGTTGGACGAAAAACCGCCGAGCGCTTGTTGGTAGAGATGCGAGATAAAGCGGGTGACTGGCTTGATGAGTTGTCGCCAGAAATTCCGGGAGTAGCGGGTACGGATGGGCACAATACCGCACGCGTGGACCAACGTTCAGAAGCAGAGCATGCATTGGTGTCTTTGGGTTACAAGCTCACAGAAGCGGCAAAGTTGATTGCCAGTGTCGACGCTCCAGAAGAGACCTCTACCGAGGAATTAATTCGTATGGCCCTTCGGCTGGCCGGTGGTCACAAAGGATGAGGTGTGGGTTTGGGGGCGCGACGTGGTAATTGAAACCGATCGGTTGGTAGCGGCCGGTGCGCCAGAGAGGGGCGATGAGGCCATGGATCGCGCGATTCGGCCGCGTAGATTGGCTGACTATATTGGTCAGCATGTGGTTCGTGAGCAAATGGAAATCTTTCTCTCTGCCGCGCGAGGGCGGAGTGAGCCACTCGACCACACTTTGATTTTTGGACCGCCCGGTCTGGGTAAGACCACTTTGGCCAGCATTATCGCGGAAGAGATGGGCGTGCAATTAAGGACCACCAGCGGTCCGGTGCTGGAAAAAGCCGGCGATGTCGCTGCTTTAATGACCAATCTCGAGCCGGGTGACGTACTGTTTATTGATGAGATTCACCGTTTGAGTCCGTATGTCGAGGAAGTTTTGTACCCCGCGATGGAGGATTTTCAGCTCGATATCATGATTGGCGAAGGCCCGGCTGCAAGATCAATCAAACTGGATTTGCCACCTTTTACCTTGGTGGGCGCTACCACGCGCGCAGGGTTACTGACGTCGCCTTTGCGGGATCGCTTTGGGATTGTTCAGCGACTGGAGTTTTATGATGCGTCGGAGCTCAGCGAAATTGTGCGGCGCTCGGCGGGAATCCTCGAGATTCCGATCGAGGAATCTGGCGCCGTCGCCATTGCCCGCCGTTCCCGTGGTACGCCCCGTATTGCCAACAGACTGCTCCGTCGCGTGCGAGATTACGCGGAAGTAAAGGCCGATGGGGAGGTAACAGGACCGGTGGCCGAGGCCGCGCTGGATATGTTGAGTGTCGATGCGCAGGGTTTTGATCATCTGGATCGGCGCTTGTTACTGATGATGATTGAGAAATTTGATGGTGGCCCAGTGGGTGTGGACAGCCTGGCGGCTGCGCTTTCGGAGGAGCGAGGCACGATCGAAGACGTACTGGAACCGTTTCTGATTCAGCAAGGATTTATTCTGCGAACGCCCAGGGGTCGCATCGCCACCCGCCACGCCTACGCTCACTTTGGAATCCCGTTTCAGGGGTCGGCTGCAGAAACGCTGAGTCTTGATCTGGAAGATCCGGAATGATGACGGAATTTTCTCTGCCCATTCGGGTCTATATTGAAGATACCGATGCGGGGGGCATTGTTTATTACGTCAATTACTTGAAGTATCTCGAGCGGGCGCGGACGGAGTTTATGCGCTCCTTGGGCGTGCATCGCGCGGCCCTCTCAGACGACGGTTGGATTTTTGTGGTCTCTAATTTGTCGGTCAGCTACCTGATGCCAGCGAAGCTGGACGATGAGATTATGGCGACCGCGGTCGTGCGCGAGGTAGGGGGTGCGACGATCGATTTCGCGCAGACGGTCCGCCGGGCGGATAACGTACTGTTGAGGGGTGACGTTCAGATCGCGTGTGTTGATCAAAGCTCAGGTCGGCCACGGCGACTCGCGGGCGATTTAAGAGAGCGGTTGCTGGCCGCGACAAAGACCGAAAAGGATGGGGTATGACGCACGAACTCGGCATTTTGGAACTGATTCTCGGGGCCAGTGTGTTGGTGCAGATCGTGATGCTGATTCTGGTGCTGGCGTCTTTTACCTCGTGGTTTGTGATTATCCAGCGCACGATGCTGATGCGCCGCACAGATGATGAGCTACTGACGTTTGAGGAGCGATTTTGGTCAGGCATAGATCTCGCACAACTTTATCGAGAGGGGAATCAGGCGGTCGCCGATGGGCAATTGCCAACAGGTGTTGAAAGCCTTTTTCGCGCCGGATTCAAAGAATTCTCGCGATTATCGCAACAGTCAGATATCGACGCTGATGCCATGTTGGAAGGATCGCGACGGGCAATGAAGGTGGCGCTGATGCGAGAGACAGATCGCATAGAGCAGCACCTGCCGTTCCTCGCCTCGGTCGGATCCACCAGCCCGTATATTGGGCTCTTGGGAACGGTGTGGGGGATTATGCATTCCTTCAGAGGGTTAGCGAACGCCACTCAGGCCACGCTGGCCACCGTGGCGCCGGGCATTTCAGAGGCGCTGATCGCCACTGCGATGGGCCTGTTTGCTGCGATTCCCGCGGTCTTGGCCTACAACAAATTGGCCGCACGCAGCGATGTCTTGCTAAATCGCTACGAGACCTTCGTTGACGAATTCTCCGGCATTCTGCAGCGGCAAGCCTATGCTTTGAAATCGCAGCAAGGACAGCGGCGGTGACCACGCGCAGGCGTCGCATGCTGGCTGAAATCAACGTCGTGCCCTACATCGACGTGATGTTGGTTCTGTTGGTGATTTTTATGGTAACAGCGCCGATGTTGATGCAGGGCGTAGAAGTGAAGCTGCCCGAGGCGACGGCGGCGCCTGTTGATAATCAGGATGCGGAGCCGCTGATTGTCTCAATCAACGAGCGCGGCCAGTTTTTTTTGAACCTCGGCGTCGATGAAAATCAGGCGCTGGAATTGGCCACGATTCGTCAGCGTGTTGCCGCGGTATTGCGGCGAACGCCAGACAAGCCCGTGCTGGTCTGGGGGGACAAGCGGGTGGCTTACGGCGATGTGGTGGTGGTGATGACTGCCCTTCAGGAGGCGGGGGCGCCCTCGGTGGGCCTGGTCACTGAGAATCCCGCTGGCAACGGATGACCGCTGATCGGCTTCTTTTTGCCGGCCTACCGACGCTCTTATCACTGCTATTTCATGTCGCAGTGGCGTTGCTCTTATTCCTGCGCTGGTCGTCGCCTACGGAGGTCGTGGCGTCGGCCCCCGTGGCGCTGCCGATTCAGGCAACGATCGTGAGTGCCGAGGCCCGGAAGCCAGTCAGCAAACCCGCGCCGAAGCCCAAATCTAAGCCCAAACCTCCGCCCAAAAAAGAAACGCTACCGACGCAGGCGGTAGAGGATAAACCGGAACCACCGCCGCCGGTGAGCAAGCCCCAACCTCAGGCACCTGAGTCTGTCCCGTCAGTGGAGGAAGCTTCAAAGATTGATGCAGAACAACTGGCCGCGTTGGCCCGCGACGAGTTGACCGCGCTGATCGATGCCGAGCAGGTTGCGGCTGGATCGATCGAGCCCTCTATGCGCGACGTGGTGGCGGCCACTATTCAGGCGGCAGTGATCAGTCGATGGACCCGCCCGCCCAGCGCGCGTAACGGCATGGTGTCGATATTGTCGATACAATTGGTACCTACGGGAGAAGTCGTTGGTGTTGGCATCGTTCAATCCAGCGGTAACTCGGCGTTTGATCGCAGTGCAATGACCGCGGTCGAGCGGGCCGCGCGTTTCCCCGAAGTTACCAAATTGGATAACCGCACCTTCGAGGCCAACTTCCGTCGTTTCCAATTGATATTCAAGCCTGAGGATTTAAGGTACTGAAAATGCTGATGAGAAATTTCTTCGCACTCCTGATGGGAGTTTACGTATCGTGCGCATCGGCTGAACTGCAGATTGAAATTAATCAGGGCGTGGAAAATCCCACGCCCGTTGCGATCGTGCCATTCGCCTGGCAAGGGGTTGGTTCGGCGCCCGAGGATGTGGCCCAGATTATCGACTCGGATCTGGCGCGCAGTGGCCAATTTTCGCCGGTCAGTCGGCGCGATATGCTGAGCTTCCCAAGTCGCGAATCTGAGCTCTATTTCAGAGATTGGCGTGCGATTTCGGCGGAGTATGTATTAATCGGCAGGGTAAGCGTCGGGAGTCAGGCCCGCATAGACTTCCAGCTATTCGATGTGACCCGTCAAACTGCCGTGGAGGCGGGAACGGTGACCGGTCCGGTGAGCGAATTGCGGATGTTGGCGCATCGCGTGTCCGATCAGGTCTATGAAACACTCTCTGGCATACCGGGCGCGTTTGCTACCCGGCTCCTCTATGTGTCGGTCACTCGAAACCCGGAGGGTAAGGATTTTTATCGGCTGACGCTGGCCGACTCCGACGGCAGGCGACCGATCGTCTTGCTGGAAGGGCGTGACCCGATTCTCTCTCCGACCTGGTCACCGGACGGTCGGGAGATCGCCTATGTTTCATTCGAAACGTCACGCCCGGCGATATACAGACAAAATCTTCTGACGGGTCAGCGTGAGCAGCTGACCAATTTTAAGGGGCTGAACAATTCCCCCGCCTGGTCACCTGATGGCAACAGTATGGCGCTGGTGCTCTCAAAAGATGGAAACCCCGATATTTATATTCTCAATCTATCCAGCCGCTCGCTCACTCGCTTGACCCGGCATTTTGCGATTGATACCGAACCTACTTGGATGCCAGATGGGAAATCGTTGCTGTTTACCTCTGACCGAGGAGGTCGGCCCCAGATTTACCGTTACGATTTGCGTACCAATAAGATAGATCGGGTCACCTTTGAGGGACCTTACAACGCGAGGGCTAGAGTTGCGCAAGACGGTCGCAATGTTGCGTTGGTGCATCAGCGGGACGGGCGATATCACATTGCGGTATTTGACTTGGTAACGGATCGTTTAACGGTGCTGACCGAGACAAGCCTGGATGAAAGCCCAAGTATTGCTCCCAACGGTTCCATTGTTCTTTATGCCACCAAACGCGGCGAGGAGAGCATTTTGGGTGCTGTAGCAGTGGACGGTGGCGTCAGATTCAGCCTGCCATCCCGCGAGGGGAGTGTTCAGGAGCCCGCCTGGTCTCCTTATGTGACACCTTGAGTTTTAGCGTAAAATTTTTGTTTCGGGCAGAGGAAAACAGGTTGGTTATGCGCTACATTAGGCGCTTCTGGGGTTACACACACTGGGGAAAGGTACGTACCATGAAAAACGTAACGCTTTACACAAAGTGGCTGGGTATAGTTTTCGCAGCGCTGGTTTTGGCAGCCTGCTCGAGTAACGATACCAAAGAGCAGGAGGCAGCCGCTACTGCTGCTGAGCAAGCAGCTCAGGAAGCTGCAGCGCAAGAGGCCGCGCAGCAACAAGCGCAGGCGGAAGCTGCTGCGAGCCAGAGAGAGGCCGAAGCGGCTGCGGCTGCGGTGGGAACGATCTTCTACTTTGATTTCGACAGCTCGGCTTTGACCGATGAAGCCCGCTCGCAGGTCGATGCCCATATCGCTGCATTGTTGGGCAACAACGACAGTGTGCGATTAGAGGGACACACTGATGAGCGCGGCACGCGGGAATATAACTTGGCTCTGGGTGAGCGTCGCGCCAATGCGGTGAGGGATTACATGGTGGCGAATGGTGTTCCAAGCTACCGTATAGAGACGGTGAGCTACGGCGAGGAGAATCCGGTAGCCTATGGCTCTGGCGAGAGCAATTGGCAGCAGAATCGCCGCGTTGAGCTCAAATAACTGAGGATTAGACCTTGACAGCGTTACCCATCAAGCCGGCGCTCTTCGCCGGCTTTTTGTTTTTAGGCGCGCCTTTGCCCTCGTTCGCGCAGGACTATGTTGACGTGGAAGCAGAGCGCCGTGCCGCGTCAGAAAGCCTAAATGCGCCGGCGACTGTGGCGGATGATGAGGGTTCTGTTTATTCGGGAATACGGCCGTATTCGGGTTCGACCACTGTCGCGTCTCCACCGGCCGAAACCAATAGCGGGGACCCAGCAGCCGCGAGTGACCCCGGTAGCCTCTTGTTGCGAGTACAGCAGCTTGAAGCAGACGTGCGACGCTTAAACGGGTTGCTTGAGGAGGCTAACCAAGCTTTGGTTCGCTTGGAAGCCCAGAGTTTGGAGCGTTATGTGGACCTTGATCGTCGCATGGCGGGGGGCGCTTCAGGGGATGGAACGGCCACCGCTGGGGAGGCAACAACGTCGGTGGTACCTGCTCCGGTTGGAGGCGGCAACGGAGCGGTTTCTCCGGGCGTGGTGAATCCACAGGTCGGTGAGGAGGCGGCTTATCGGGCCGCATACGAGTTGGTTCGTGAAAAGTCCTTTGATGATGCGGTCGCGGCTTTCTTGGCGTTTCTCGCGGATTTCCCATTTGGCCGCTACGCGCCCAATGCGCATTATTGGTTAGGTGAGCTATACCTGGTGCTGGATCCGCCCGACCCTGAACTGGCGAGACAGAGCTTCAAAATGTTGCTTGATCAGTATCCGGCAGACCCCAAGGTCCCTGATGCGCTCTACAAGCTCGGTCGGGTGCAATTTATCAAGGGTAACCGACAGCGCTCGCAGGAGTATCTCGACGAGGTGATTCGCGAATATCCCTCTCACGCTGCAGCACAGTTAGCCAGGCAGTTCCTGCTCGAGAATTTTTAGGCGACTGCCACAACAGACCTTGGCTCTCTGGCAGTAACGCTTTCACTGATTCTCTGGGCAGTCGCGTGGGGTGGAGTATTGTCCAGATACTGGACCGAATGGATTTAATAGGGCTTGAATTTTTACCCCGGAGCGTTAGCATACGCGCCTTCCCTGTTTTGGGCCGTTAGCTCAGTCGGTAGAGCAGTTGGCTTTTAACCAATTGGTCGCTGGTTCGAACCCAGCACGGCCCACCAT
>CAXPKH010000194.1:0-8522 GCA_964217615.1 Luminiphilus sp. | reverse complement strand
GTAGTCTGGTGTCTTCACTGAGACTAGCGTATCCATAGCGCTCACCTCTTAGACGCGTTGTCGGGCATTTGTTCGAGTAACTACATCTGAAATTCGGGGAGCCGCACCTTGATGTCTGACATGCCTTCAGTGATCACAATCTGGCAAGCCAAACGAGAGTTTTCAGCCCGATCAGGGCGCAAACCCAGCATGGCCGTCTCTTGGGTGTCTGGCGCGGGCAAATCACCAGAAACTTCAACGAAGCAGTGACATGTCCCGCAAATGGCTCCGCCTCCGCAATCTGCGTCAATGCCAGGGACGTCGTGCTTGAGTGCCGTCTCCATCAGAGACAAGCCAACGTCACCGTCGACCATTCTTTCCGAACCATCATGTTGAACAAATGTGACCACGGTCATACTTATGCCTTCCTCAAAGCTAGCAGTAATTAGGTTTGGCCGAGACTGTAACAAACACCTCGCCAACAGTCCCTGCCCCTAGGCTGATTAATTCAGCCTGTGGCTGTTTGATTCGCCTCGAAGGCTTCGTGGAACGCCGCCAACATGCTCTGCTCATGACTCTGCGCTTCGGAAGTGTCGAGGGGCCGTTCGAGCTTTGCCCAATCAATATCGCCATCATCCATCATGGCCTCATATTCCAGAATACCCAGCTCCTCAAATCGCGGACGGATGCGATCAGTGAGTAGGCCTATGCGGCGTAAATTTGGCACCACACGCTGAAACAGCAAATTTCGAAACGTCGACATAACGAAGCCGTCAAGTACCTTCCTGCGACTCTCCTCCACATCCCAGCCGAAATGCCGGAAAACGTCTGTCGCCACCAAACGCTCACGACTGATGGCGCAGGCTTCAAAAGCAAACAGTGCACGTTCCTCGCGCTCTTCCTCCGTCAGGGTTTTGACATACTCTTCAAGGTAATTGACGCCAAATGTCACATGACGGGCTTCATCCCGGGTGACCAAATAGACGATGTCTTTCAAAACCGGATCAGGCGTGGTCTCTCGAGTGGTGTTAAAGGCCGACAGCGCCAACCCCTCAATCACGATCTGCATACCAATAAATTTCAGATCCCAGCGGGGGTCGGTCAAGATCTTATCGATAATGCTGTTTAAATGCGTATTGATGGGATACATCAAGCCAATACGCTTCTGTATGTACTGATTGAAGACCTCCACGTGACGCGCCTCATCGAATGTTTGCGAGGCGGCGTAAAGCTTCGCGTTGAAGGTCGGCGCACAGGAGCACAGCTGACTGGCGACTAAAAGCGCGCCCTGCTCCCCGTGAAGAAACTGCGAGAGCGACCAGGCGTTCATGTGTAACCAGAATTCATCCTTCTTTTCATCGGACAGCGCAAGATACGGTGGGTAGTCGTGCAGGTTCATCAATTCGGCCGCACGCTCTTCCTCAGGCCAGGGACGATCCCAATCGATATCCATCTGTGGATCCCAATTAAGCTGCTTGCCCAGCTCATAGAGTTTTTTTATGCGGTCATCCTGAACCGAGTAATCCCAGTTATAGGATCCCGTGAGTGGCGTTTGAAAAATCTGCGCGACGTGGTCGACATCCGCGCTGGTCAGGACATCTTCAAGATCGGGGTTCTCCCGCGGATAATCAGGATTGGCAAACTGCTGAATCTTTCGAGGTGTCTCTGAATTCCAAGCGATCTTCATAAGGTCTCTCCGTCCGTTGCCACATCTTCGGCGCTGTTAACACCGGACTCAAGGTGATACGTTGCCATTTAGCGGTCAAATATGGCCAAATGGGTCATGCAATCCTCGATCCCAAGCCAATACCTGCTGATCCTCATTTCCCTCGCCGCCGATCGTGGCTACGCCATTGACGCGCTTTGCGAGGGCACATCGTTAACGATGAATTCACTGCAAAACCTCGGTGCGAGGGTGAATCAGACTGAGGCTGATCGCGTCATCTCGAATACCTTGAAATATATCGAGGATCCCGCCCTCGGACTCGCTCTTGGTCAGCGGTTGAATTTAGGTGCCCATGCGATCATCGGCCAGGCATTTCTGGTCTGCTCTGACTTGCTGGAGGTACTCCAGCTTCTTGATCAATACGCCCCATTGCTCATCGGCAGCAGCGCACGAATGTTTGTGCAATCAGACGAAAAACGCACGGGGGTAATGGTCGACCTCCAAGGGTCTGACGACACCAAGCCGTTTACTTATCAAACCATTTTTTCCGGCATTCAAAAGACCGTCGCCGATTTACTCGACTCCCGAACTTTGACTTGGGAGGTGGCCTTCCCTTTTCCTCAACCCCAAGATACTGGGCCCTACCTAGACATTTTTGGCGATCAGGTGAGGTTTTCTTCTGAGCGGGCACGACTCACGCTGCCGACCCACCTGATGAGCACCCCACTCGCCACATCGAATAGAGCATTGCGAACTGTCTACGAGGCTGAATGCGCCAGACTTCTGGCACACCTTGGAGAAGACGCAAGTTTTACGGAACAAACCCTGACCATTCTTAACAAACTTGAGGGGCAGTACCCCCAACTGAGTCAAGTGGCCACCATGCTCAATGTGAGCCCACGCACGTATCGCCGACGTCTGGATGCCGAGGGGTCAGCATTTCAATCATTACTCGATCAAACTCGGCTACGGCATGCCCAACATCAACTCGCGCGCTCTGAAGCGCCGCTAACAGACATTGCAGAGGCTCTGGGATTCAGCGACCCTTCAAACTTTCGCCGAGCATTTATTCAGTGGTGCGGAGTATCGCCATCCGAGTGGCGCAAATCACAGTGAAATTTGTTTCCGGAAGATCGCGCGCTGTCCCGCCTCAATTTCACTTTAGCGCAAGGACAGAGGGGCAATAAAAAAGCCGGCACAGAGGCCGGCTTTATGTCTTACATCACTCCCAAACGCGATGTGACTGTGATTACTTCTTCTTAGCAGCTTTTTTCTTAGCGGGCGCCTTTTTCTTAGCAGGTGCTTTTTTCTTAGCGGGCGCCTTCTTAGCAGCTGCCTTCTTCTTGGCAGGTGCTTTCTTCTTAGCAGGCGCTTTCTTCTTAGCAGCTGCCTTCTTTTTGGCAGGCGCTTTCTTCTTGGCAGCTGCCTTCTTCTTGGCAGGCGCTTTCTTCTTAGCAGCTGCCTTCTTCTTAGCAGGTGCCTTCTTAGCAGCCGCCTTCTTCTTGGCAGGCGCTTTCTTCTTAGCAGCTGCCTTCTTCTTGGCAGGTGCCTTCTTCTTTGCTGCTACTTTTTTCTTAGCAGCGGGTTTCTTTTTTGTTGCTTTCTTCGCAGCGGCCATAAGTCCCTCCTAATGTGCCCAGCCTCGAGTTGAACGCTATCAAGCTTTATATTTGTTGACAAGCTTACTGGTGATAATTACTAGTTAGTCAAAACACGCAAAATCGATTCTGTGATTTCATCAACGGCGCCGACACCTTCAAGACGATGGTACGAGACGTCCTCAACATTATTATAAAAATCCACCAGCGGCCGAGTCTGCTGGTGGTAAACGGCAAGACGATTCCTCACCGTCTCTTCTCTATCGTCGTCTCGTTGCACCAAAGGCTCGCCGGTCTCGTTATCATGACCAGCCTGTAGCGGCGGATTGTGATCGATGTGATACACCCGTCCTGAGCCAGGGTGGACTCGCCTACCACTCAGCCTTTTAATGATTTCCTCATCGGAGACTGCAATCTCCAAGACGTGGTCTACGGTGATTTTCTCATCGATCATCGCCTGCGCTTGAACAATTGTTCGAGGGAAGCCGTCGAAAAGACATCCGGGTGCGCAATCGGCATCAACCAATCTCTCCTTCACTAAACCGATAATAATGTCATCAGAAACCAGACCACCCTCGTCCATGATGGCTTTTGCCTGCTGACCGAGCTCAGAGCCAGCAGCCACCGCAGCCCGCAGCATATCTCCGGTAGAAATTTGCGGGATCGCAAACCGCTCACAAATAAACTGGGCCTGGGTGCCCTTGCCTGCGCCAGGCGGGCCGAGAAGGATAATGCGCATATCGGGGGTTCTCTTTTATTGTTGAGGTCATAGCATGACGAGGTCATGCGTTACGCTACACAGGCGTACAGTAACTCGCAAGTTCAGGCAGATGCCAATTTAGCTTTGGCACGTTGCCAACGTTCCTCGAGCTGCTCTACCGTCTCCTGGTCTAATGCCACCCCATCTTCGTCAGCCGCTTGTTCCATCAATCGAAAACGGTCTTCAAACCGCCCATTCGCGCGTCGTGTCGCCGTTTCTGCGTCAATGCCGAGGTGTCGAGCAAGATTGACAACAGCAATCAGCACATCTCCCAACTCCGCCTCTATTTCTGCCTGGGAGTCGGCAGCAATCGCCTCCCGAAGCTCAGCCATTTCCTCTTCAATCTTGCCCCAGACGCCATCTGTATCCTGCCAGTCGAATCCCACCCTAGCGGCTCGCTTTTGTAATTTTTGTGCGCGCGAGAGCGACGGCAGCGCGCGAGGCACGTCATCCAGAATAGCGGAACGCATTTTTTTTTCGCGTTCAGCTTGCTTAAAGCGTTCCCAATTCTGTTTTACCTCTGCCTCGGACAAACTCTGACCAGTCTCGCTGGCCTGCAAATCTCCGAACACGTGAGGATGTCTGCTGACCAGCTTAGAAGAAATCCCGTCAAGCACATCCTTAAAATCAAATAACTCTCGCTCGGCACCCAATTGTGCATAAAACACCACTTGGAAAAGTACATCCCCTAATTCCTCTCGAACCTGTTCGTAATCCGCCGCCTCAATCGCATCCACCAGTTCATAAGTTTCTTCGACGGTATAAGGAACGATGGTTCGGAAGTCTTGTCGGAGATCCCAGGGACAGCCGGTCTCCGGATCGCGCAGACGAGACATAATCGCAAGCAACGCATCCATGGGATGGATCGTTTCGGTTTTATTTGTCGTCATGAATTGCTTCCACTACCAACTTCGGCCATCGCATCGCTCGCCAGTCTCAATCGAAAACTCCTGTCGACAGGTAGCGATCGCCTCGGTCGCAAATGATGGCGACAATCGTCGCATCCTCAAGCTCCTCACTCAGACGCAATGCCGCCGCTACCGCCCCGCCAGAGGAAACGCCGGCAAATATCCCCTCCTCACGCGCCAACCGACGCATCATCTGCTCGGACTCTTTCTGACTGATATCCATCACTCGATCTACGCGACTGGCATCAAAGATCTCGGGTAGGTAGGCCGCAGGCCATCTCCGGATGCCTGGAATTTGCGAGCCCTCCACTGGCTGCAAACCGATAATCTGAATATCTGGCTTTTTAGACTTCAGGTAGCGCGATACGCCCATGATCGTACCTGTGGTCCCCATGGAGGAGACAAAATGCGTGATCTGTCCACGAGTCTGCTCCCATATTTCAGGTCCCGTTGAAGCGAAATGACCTGCGGGGTTATCGGGATTTGAGAATTGATTTAATACCATCCCCTCACCATTAGCCTGCATTGCGAGTGCAAGATCGCGGGCCCCCTCCATACCCTCTTCTGCCGAGACATCAATCAACTCAGCACCATAGGCCCTCATGGCGCCCTTACGCTCCTCACTTTGGTTAGCAGGCATAATCAGTCGCAAGCGATACCCCTTTACCGCGGCGACCATTGCTAGGGCTATGCCGGTATTGCCACTGGTTGCCTCAATCAGCATATCTCCAGGGGCTATCCGCCCCTCTGCTTCGGCCTGGCTAATCATGCTGAGCGCGGCGCGATCTTTCACAGAACCTGCCGGATTATTTCCCTCGAGCTTGCCCAAAATGATGTTCGACGTCTCGCCGGGCAATCGCTTGAGTCTCACCAGCGGCGTTTTGCCAACCAGATCCTCTACCGAAGTGTAGTCACATGCTGAAAACATAAGCGCGCTCAGTCTCCCTTGACACGGCTAAAAAATCTGATGGGATCTCTGAGCACTCACTCAGATCGAGGCACCGGCGCGCGCCTCAGAGATCGAAAAATATCGCGGCTATTGAGCCCCCGCCCCTGAGTAAGCTGAGAGATAGCGGCTCGTGTAACATTCTTCAACATTAAGCGCTCCGCTTTTTGCGGAAACAACCCTCCGTCGAGCCAATCGCTGACCGCGCGTAGCGCTCCCCCGGGCACCCGCTTGCCCAAATGCGAACTGGCCTGAGCACCCAATACCGGCACAAAGCCCTGCCCGGGGTCGTAGAGGTACTCCAAGTTTTCCTCGATAGCGTCTTGATTCACGTCCGACCACCAATCCACACGGTAGCCCAACTCCGTTAGCAGGATCAATTCAAAACGGCGCAACGCGACCTCACCAGACGTGCTTTGAAGTGACTCGATCGTCTCACCGTAATTCACAAACACTGCCGGGTGCGGATCAAACCGAGGCAACAGGCGAATCAATAGCTCATTGAGATAAAGGCCGCTCAGGAGGTCCTCTCCTTTGAGGATGTAAGCCGGGGTCGGAGACTCTGCGCCAGCCAATGTTTTTAGTTCTCCGCGACCCGCAAGGCGAACCAGTAATGGGTGGAACGGCTGCAACAGAGAGGCGAGACTGCCTCCCGTTTTCCGGCGAAACGCACCACGCGCGACTGCGCCGCAACGACCCGTTTCTGCAGTGAAAAGCTCGAGCAAGAGCCCGTTATCGCCGAAGCTTTTTCGACTCAATACCCATGCTGGCTGCATCGCGTTCACTGATGGCGCTAGGCATCCAGCCCAAGCGTTTTCAGGGCTCGCAAGTCGTCGGACCAACCCGCTTTTACTTTCACCCAAAGCTTGAGCATGACTTTTTGACCAAACATTCGCTCCATATCTTTTCTGGCCGCGGTCCCTATTGCTTTAAGCCTCCCTCCTGACTCACCGATCAGAATCTTTTTCTGACCCCCACGCTCGACCAATATCAGCAAGCCGATGTGCAGCACCCCGTTAGAGTTTTCAGAAAAATTCTCTACCTCTATCGCGGTTGAATAGGGCAACTCATCCCCCAATTGCCGAACGATTTTTTCGCGCACCAATTCAGCCGCAAAAAAGCGCTGACTCTTGTCGGTAATAGCGTCTTCCGGAAACAAGTGAGGCGCGGCAGGCGCCTTGCTCTCGAGATAGCTAACCAACTCTGGCAGCCCCTGCTTCTTGAGCGCAGAAATCGGTAGTACCGCATCGAAGGCACATCGATCAGAAAGAGATGCCGCAAAGGGCAACAAAGGCTCCTGCTCGGATAACAGGTCCAGCTTGTTGATAACCAGCGCGACCGTGCCACCTTGCCTCGCCGCCGCCGCCAACGCGAGCTCATCCTCGTCGGTCCATCGCAATCGATCACAGAGCAACAACGTCACGTCAACATCTGTAAGCGCGGACAAGGCTGCTTTATTCATGAGCCGGTTCATGGCTTTGGTCTGCCCGCTGTGCAATCCCGGCGTGTCGATAAAGACTAACTGCAGGTCACCCTCAGTTCTGACACCGAGGATTTGTTGCCGGGTGGTTTGTGGCTTACGGGAGGTAATACTCAGCTTTTGCCCCAACAGATGGTTCATAAGAGTCGACTTGCCCACATTCGGCCGACCGACTATGGCGACCAAAGCACAACGCTGCTCAGACATTGGCTCCACCGGCCAACTCATTCAGCATCAACTCTGCGGCCAATTGCTCAGCCCGCCTGCGCGCCGAGCCGCTTGCTTCTGTTGTCATACCTCGTTCCGAGAGCTGGCATCTAACTTGAAAACACTGATCATGGTCCTGCCCCGAAACGGATATGACAGCGTACTCAGGTAGCGGTTCGCCCCGCGCCTGAAGCCACTCCTGAAGCCGCGTTTTCGCATCGACAATAACATCCAATGTCGCAGTCTCGATAACAGGCATAAGCCATCCCGTCACGGCAACGCGCGCGTCATCGAGGGAAGTATCAATCATGATGGCGCCCGCCAGCGCTTCGAGCGTGTCGGCCAAAATAGAATCTCTGTTACGGCCCCCGCTCTTTCGTTCACTCTCGCCGAGAATGAGGCATTCCGACAGACGCAGGGATCTGGCGGTTTCTGCTAATGACACACCACTGACGATACTCGCTCTGAGCCGACTGAGGGTGCCTTCGTTGGCGTCAGGGAAGCGACTAAAAAAAGCATTTGCGACGACCAGACCGATAATAGCGTCCCCAAGAAATTCTAGTCTCTCGTTGTGTTCCCGTGCGGCACTGCGGTGCGTCAAAGCGCGGGTGAGCAGTGTCAGATCAATAAACTGGTATCCAAGGCGGCGCTGTAATGCTGCGAGTGCGGCTTGGGAAGGCGCTTTCAAGTGCGTCCCGTTGGGGCGGTCTCAACGATCAAGTCGTCGAACTTCAGCACCCCGTCCAAGATCCAGACAAGGGGAATTCGCTTTTCATAATTCGCGTCGATAACGATAACACCTCGCTCGCGATAAATTCGAATATCGTCGATCGTCGTGTCGTAAATCTGATTGGTATTCAATAATTTGGAGAGCCGACTGCGCAAGTCCGTAATGCTCTCGCTACGCGGATCATATTCAGCCGCCGCCCGCGCTATCAGATCCTTGACCGCCAAGTATTCAAAATAACCGGGAACGAT